>JBJOND010000020.1:0-29153 GCA_046052065.1 Bacteroidota bacterium
GCTTTAAAACGTTGCCATACTTTTTCGTTCTTATCGCCTGCAGGACCAATTTTTTTCCATTCCTGTTGAAGACGAATCAACTCTTGCGTTGTGGCCTTCCAATCAGTACTATCTTTTAAAGCTTCTGCTAATATACATAGCTCTGTTTTTTGCTGAAGATTATTAGCAAACTCCTGCTTTTTATTTTTGTAATAGTTGTCCTTGTTTTTGAAAAACTGATCGCAGGTCGACTTAAAATTATTCCAAATAGTTTCATTACTTTCCTTAGGTGTAGGTCCGATTTTTCTCCACTCTGTTTGTAATTCAAGTAATCGCTGTAATGCTTCTTGCCATTGCGTATGCTTTTCGTGATTTTCATTTACGATAACAGTGGCCCTCTCAAGCAATGCTGTTTTAGCAACTAAGTTTCCTTCGAATTGCTGTTGCTGCGCCTCATTATATTGACGTTTATTTTCAAATATTTTGTCAATGGCTTCTTTAAAACGCACCCAGATTTCAGTGCGCTTCTCACGTGGAACTCCACCAATCTCTCTCCACTTATTTTGTAATGCTTGTGATTCTTGTATCGCTTTATTTAATGATGGTTCTAGCATCAACTCTTCCGCACGCTCACACAATTGAATTTTCATTTCAAGATTTTTCTTCATTTCTAAATCTTGCAACTCACGATTCAATCGGATAAATTCAAAAAAGCGATCGCTGTATAACTTATAAGTCATCCATAAATCATTCGCATTTTGCGGTGGAACAGGACCTACGCCTCTCCATTTTGCCTGAAGCTCATGAAACTCATTAAATGCCTTCGACATATCTTCTTCTTTCTGCAAGATGTTTTTCATCTGAGAAAGAATTTCATGCTTTAATTTAAGATTAGCCTGACGGATCTTTTCTTGTCCCAGAACAAATTCGGAACGGCGTTTCTGATAATGCTTGTATGCGTCAAAGAATTTAATCTCTAGCTGATCTTGATAATCGAATTCTTCTTTTACGCCACCATCTTCTAAAAACTTAGCGAGGGCAACACTTTTTTCTTGCTGTACGATTCCTTGAAAGACATCACGTGCAGCATTCACTCTATTCTTAACAGCATTCACTTTTTCATGCTTGCTGTAGGTTTCCATTTTTTCGAGAAGCTCTTGCTTAGATAACAGAGAAAAATCTTCATCTGGCTCTACTTCAGCCTCTACTTCTTCTATCTCCTCTACTGGCAACTGATTGAGATGTTCTTCTTCTTCATGAACCGCTGCTGCTGCTTCAATACTAGCGGGCTCTTCGTGAACCTCTAATACTACTTCGCTACTAGCTGGCTCATCGTGAACCTCTGATACTGCTTCGTTAGAAGTTTCTTCGATAGCTGGCGCATGCTCAACAATCTCTTCTACTTGTTCCGTTGTTTCTTCAACAACTTTTTCTTCATTTACAGGAGAAGTGTTTTCGTTCTCCATTTCATTACCTTGGTTAAGGTTTTCTGATGCATCATCTTGATGCTCCATGTTCGCAGGATTCTGATCCATTTTTGAGATTTGTTTAGTACAGTTGGTTTCCCAACTCTAAGGGTTAATTACTGTTAATTATAAGAACACTTTTAATGCTTTTGTTATCTAGAGGGGCAAATATACTTTATGCATATGTTAATTTACAAGGCCTAATACGTGAGTATTGCAAAAAGCTTGGTGAATGTATGTATTTTACACCTCATCATTATGCAACCACTGTGGAAATGGAGGTGGATTGTAATGATTTAGCTGATGCATGAGCCTTCTAAAATCAGATTCTGTTTGTAACATATGTTGATGCACAGGCGATACAAATCCATTTTCACTCATTGATTTTATAAATGATAGTAGCCCATCAAAAAATCCTTCCGTGTTTAAAATCCCAACAGGCTTTTGATGTAATCCTAACTGTGCCCAAGTGAGAATTTCAAATAACTCGTCCATAGTTCCAAATCCTCCTGGCAAAGCGACAATTGCATCACACATTTCACTCATCATTAATTTGCGTTCATGCATCGAATTTACCTTATGCACTTCGGTTAAGCCTTCGTGAATAATTTCTTTTCGAGATAAAAAACTTGGAATCACTCCAGTTACATTTCCTCCTTTAGAAAGAGCGCCATCAGCAACAGCTCCCATCACGCCTATCATTGCGCCACCGTAAATCACTTTTATGTTGTGCTCTGCAAGGTATTGTCCGAATAAAAAAGCTTCTTCTTTGTACTTTGGAATGTTACCTTCTTTCGACCCACAAAAAACTAAAACACTATTAATCTTCTTCATCACTTATTGAATTATAATTGCTGTTGAGCCCAAATAATTTTCTCCCTGCAATTTTATATAGTATAAACCTTTGGATAAATTTAATTGAATATTGTTTTTCTGATTCGCTTCCACTTCTTTTTCAAATACCTTTTTTCCTAAAGCATCTAAAACTATCATGCTCACTATTTCCTTTTTTATATCACTTAAATCTAATGTGAAGCTACCATTATTTATTGTCGGATAAATTTTGATATTAGATGCCGTTGACTGCTGTTGACTAGTTCCTGTTAATGTATTTAAATCGGTTTCCCATATTCCACGACCAAATGTAGATAGATAAATTTTATTGTTTGCTTGATTAAATTCAATATCAGTAGTAATGACATTAGGTAAACCTTGGCTATACAACACCCATGTGGTAGATGCAGAATCTAATTTATAAACGCCAATATCAGTGGCCGCTAATAACATTGCTGTACCTGGAACATTCTTCACACAGTTTACAGGAATATTTGGAAGGTTATAGGTGATATTTTGCCAAGTTATACCGCTATTGCTACTCATAAATATTTTTTGTCCGTTAATAAACCCAGCAGTTGTAGCGTAAATAGTACTTGCATTTTGTCGGTTCACTTCAACAGATGTAAAGTAAAGCGAATCTGGAAGGCCTGCAGTTCTATCAATCCATGAAATTCCTCCATTGGTTGAAACAAACAAAGCGCCTGGCTCATTATATTCATAACGAACACGCCTAGCCGCTACCAATACATTCGGATTGCTTACACCCACAGCCAATGCAGAAAGTTCTACAGCGTTTCCGGTTGCAGTCGGGAAATTTGAAATAGCCTGCCATGTATTTCCATTATCAACTGATTTCACAACATTCTCAAAACCTATATAAAAAGTTCCTGGTTGTGTATAGTCTGCAATAACGGGAGTGGTCCACTCTCCTAATTCATTATTGACGTTAGGATAAAATCCAAGACTCGAAAATCCATTATCATTAGAATAATAAAAATTTCCATACTGACTACTACCTAACACTACATTATCGTCTAGTGGGTCTAAGTAATTATCCATTCCATCTCCACCAAATATGCACGACCACGAACTTCCATCAAAGTAAAACGTTGAATTATCCTGTGATCCTGCGGCTATTCTTCCCGTCGCATTCTTGGAGCTTGATAATCGGTAAAAAGAAGTTACTCCCATTCCATTGCCAAGGTTGGTCCATTGAGTAGGCCAAGGAACACCGCTATTAGCGACGTTCCAAGTTTGACTGATTACATTACTCGTATGAGATAATCCGCCATCATGACAAACAAAAATATTTCCTGTTGATGGTTGTTGTTTGATAAAGTGCACATCTGCGTGAACGGTAGGGCCATAACTCAATGTCCAGTGACTAACAGGATTAAATGTTTGACCACCATCAATACTCGCCCAAATGTTGATACCACCAACATACACCTCATCTTTATTAGTTTGATTTACGCACAATGCAAGATCGTATGTACCTTGCCCACCGCTACCATTTCCATCATAATAATCGAGCAGGTTTAAACCCACATTCATGTTATTCCAAGTTTGACCTGCGTCTGTAGATTTATATAATCCTTGCATACCTCCACTCACATCAACAGTTACTGCATAGATGCAATTTGGGTCACTTGGAGCGATGCATAATTTTGTTCGCTGAATTACGCCCGTTGGAGGGAACCCCGTATTGAGCATCGTCCATGTCTGACCAAAATCAGTTGATTTATAAATAGCGGCATTCCCATCATTGGCATTTTTAACCCATCCACTTGCAGCATATAATATGTTGGGCGATGTCGGATCCTGAATCATATCCCACATCAATGAATCTAAAGTTTTATTCCATGTTTGTCCTGCATCACTGCTTGTATAAACACCATTCACACCGCATGCTACTAACTCATTTGTGTTAGTAGGATGAATAACTATTTCACGAATAAGAGAGGCATCTCCTTGCTGTAAATTAAAACTTAATCCAGTTGGTGTCCACGTTATACCCCCATCGTTAGTTTTATAAACACCTAACCCGTAATGCGTATTCCTTTTTCTACCACTCATAAACAATCCTATTCCCACATATTCGAAATCGCAGAGCGAGATATACATTTCATTTGGATTAAGCGGATTTATATCAATATCACTCACACGCGTAATTGGTAGCTGATCAGTTAAAGGCATCCATGTTTGTCCATTATCTGATGTTTTCCAAACTCCACCTTGCGCAACACCTGCATAATAAGTACTAGGGTCGGTGGGATGAAAAGCAATACAATTTATACGTCCAATCCCATTCTCCAAATAGCCCGTTAAATTGTTCGGGATACTAAATGGACCAACAGGTGTCCAATTGCCAGCGTTAATTTTACTGTTGTTGTTTTGTAACTTCTGATTGGCAATATCAATTAAATCATTCAGATAATCATCTGCAGAAATGTTATCGCCACGACCATCGGTATGCAGATACAAATCAGAAGCAAAACGTCGATACGATTTCCATCCTTTTACTTTTGATATATCCGTTTTCTTTTTCCATTCATTGAAATCTAATTCAGACTTTGAGAATGTAGTAGGTGATGTATTATCTTTTCTGAATGGTTGAGCAGAAAGAATGTAAACACTACAGATAAACGCGATTGTAAAAATTATTTTTTTCATTTTGTTTGATGCTTAAACTCCAAATTGAGGTAAGTGATGAACTAAATTTATGTACATCTTAATACCCCATTGTTCAGTTGTTAAATGTCCGAAAAATTCATGAGGTTCTAATAGACAATTTGATGTACCACCTTCAGAAAATTGTAAAATCTTTTTTATCAATGCTACTTTTTCTGATTCGAAGCCATATTAACCCTTCATTTTAAGAATATAAGCGATGGATAAGACTAATTATTTTATCAAATGATGGCTTTTATAAATAGATTGTAGCATATGATTAAGACTATAAGCGAAAGTTAATCTTAACTAAAAATTTAATTAATCAATCATGAAAGCCTTTACCATCTAAAATTTTGGTAATGTATTTTTGAATTCGCGAAGTTCTTGTGGCTGTTTGTTTAGCATCTGAAAAATAAATTAAATAACCACGTTGACGCCCTGGTGTTAGCTTATAAAATGCGCTTTCTAATTCAGGATTATCCTCAAACTCTTGTTTTAATTCAGCAATAATCTCTTTTTGTGATTTAGGTTTAAGTATTTTCTCACCCGACTGTTCAATAACAATTGCTTCTTTAATATACTGAAGAATCACCTTTTCATACTTAATAATCTGCTTTGTATCTGTAAACTTAAATTGCCGTGCTACATTCGAATTTTCATTAGGAGTAGCGAATAAATTTTTTGTATCCTTTAATAATGCACCTTTAAAAAAACTTAACGAACAATAGTCCTTGAAGGCCGCTATTATTAAAATATTCTTGCCATCATTCGTATAACAAGGCATACTCCATTTAAGCTCTTCCGTTAATCCTGCATGAAGAACAATTGACCTTAATATGAGTAACTCTTCCGACCAGCGATGCACTTTGCATTGAGCAGTTTGAAAATACTTACATCGTCCACAACCCTCCGTAAGATACTGATCAATTGAAATAATTTTTGAAGCCATTGAGTTATAAATTCAACAACAAATTTAAAAATAATATCGTGCGTTTCATATTACATTAAAATCCGTGTTTCTATTATAAGGATGATAATATCATAAATTAATCTTCCACTACAATGATACGTTGCTGAGAATATTTTGAAGATTCAATTTTAATCAAATAACTACTTGATTTTACATTATCATTTAAGCTAACATCAATTATGTTTTCACCAATTTCTAAATTCTTAAGCACTTTTGTTTGAACTAAGGTGCCGTTTAAATGATAAATTTTTAGTCGTAAAACTTCTATTTCCTTTAATTCGATTTTGATCTTAAAATCACCAGTATTAGGATTTGGATAGATATCCATTAAAAAATCATCTGTCCGTGTATTTTCAGTAATTCCTGTTTGTATTCCTTTTATGAGACTAACTTTATAAATCTGACTGCTTGCTGTGCTTTGTGTTCCGTTATTCGTAAAAAAAATATTAGCTGCTGAACTATTAATTCCGCCATAGATATATCCAACCAAGGTTGTATCGAAAACCAAATCATCTAGTTTAAGTACTTCATTATTAAAGTGTGCATTTGACAAAACAGGAATAAACTCAGAACTTGCTCCAAAATAGCCGGGCATTTCTATTGGCATTTTATATTCCACCATACTTCCTAACGAATCTCTTGATACCATAGCCACCGTTTTTACAAATGGTACATTATTATCTTGAACCAATATTCCTAAACTATCATAAAATTGAGCAATACCTCCAAAGAAAACAGTATGCATTTGCTTAGATAACTCGGAATAAACTGGAAGTGTTGCGCAATGATAGTGATTGTAATGTTGTTGAAAATTATTATTGACAAAATAATTAGTGCTATCAATTAACACGGTATTCAAATAAGGTAAATCAATATTAGGTTGAAAGACACCTGAAAAAACTGAAATAGCTTCTTCTCCTGATGGTAAAATTTGTGGTACAGCATTATAGTCTCGCCGATGTAGATTTGCGGAATCAACAATTTCGGTATAATGATTTATTGTTAGATTAATGCCATCATCCAACAAATCAAATTTTCTTATTGCATTAGTATATTGCTGCGTATAAGTTGCATGTCCCATTGGATTATAATCGCCATCAAACTTATTTCCACCAATTAAATAATAAATTTGATTTATCCTTTTTAAATGGCCACCTGTCACTGCAAATTTAGGATCAGAAATTTGACGTATATAGGGTGAAATTGATGTATTATTTATAACAGCATTAATAACTTGAGGAATATCAATTGCAGTTAGTTGGTCAAAAGTTTTCCTACTGCTTGAAGTAAAATTATATCCATATCCACCAATTAAATACAAGTAATTTCCAGCTTGATGAAATTCCATATTGGTTGAAGATAGTTGCTCTCTAATTGATGTAGATAAACTATCCAAGTTGCTTGTCCAGCTCATCTGACTCAAAGGGTCAATTACGATTAACTGATTATTATTACCAGCAATATTAAAAGAAGCGAATGGTTGTCGTCGATGTAATCCATCTAATCGTCCTCCAACAATCAACCATTTACCATCATGCTGACCAAATGCAAAAGACTGTAAACCTCCTACATTTGGAATTGTTAATGGTTCAATTGCAACTTGAAAAGGTAAAGACTGTGATAAACTAGTTGTAATTGACAACAAGACAATACAAACAACATTGAAAATAAATTTTAGCATATTCTAATAAATTAGCAGAGCCAAAATTATCATTTAACATGGGAAATTAATGTGACCTATATCACATTAGCCATTAAAAATAAAAAGGCAATTACATTGGATATGTCTCTATAATCCCTTTCAACTTTTCTATCGTTAGGGTCTTCTCGATAAATCCAGTAACTATAGGATAAGAAAGCGATTTTTCTTTATCGCGCTCTGCTAACGATGAACTTAAAACATAGATTCGAAGATCTTTGAATTTCTCCAATGGATATTTCATCAGCTCATCCAGATATTCAAAGCCATCCATTTCAGGCATTCGAATATCTAAGAATAAAAAATGAGGCATTTCATTTTTCCCCTCTAATGCATCTTGTAAGAATTGCAAACCTTCCGTGCTGGAATTAAACAAATCTATTTGTGCTGTACCATCAACTGCCTTAATAACTTCTGTATGTAAGAAATTAAAAATCGTGTCGTCATCTACTAATAAAAATCTTCTCATAATTTATTGTTTATTATTGGTAATGTAATTATCATTTTTGTTCCTTCATTCAACTTCGACTCAACTGAAATTCTTCCTCCTAATTTATTTAAAATTTCTTTTGTTATATACAAGCCAAGTCCAGTACCCATACTAGAACTAGTCCCCCTATAAAACATATCAAATATTTTAGAGATACTTTTTTCTGCAATGCCCATCCCATTATCAGAAACCTCTATTACAATATTATTTCGCTGGTGCTTCATTACAAATTTAACAAACGAATCATTTATTGTTGTTCTTCGGTACTTGACTGCATTTCCAATTATGTTCTTAAGTAATGCATTTAAACGCGCTTTATCAGATACAATAACTGATGGCTCTTGAATATCGACTAAAAATTGCATTGTTGATTCTGCGGAGAATTTCAAATCTTCGTAAATAGCATTTACCATTTCGCTCACATTTACTTCTTCTGGCTTTAAATCCATTCGTGCATTACGAGAGTACTCCAGAATTTCCTGAATACTTCCATCTAATCGAACAGCTGTAGATTCTGCCATTTTTAAATAATCAACTGTCTTATCACTTACCTCCTGCGAATTGATAATTAATGATAAGATTCCTTTAATTGACAATAGTGGTGAACGCAAATCATGTGATACACTGTACACAAAATTATCCAACTCAGCATTGATTTTTTTCAATTCATCATTCTTATGCAATACATCTTGTTGAATCTTTTTCAAATCAGTAATATCAATTCCCGATATAACAACATATTCTATTTCTCCATTATCATTACAATGTGGAAGAATACTTCTTAAAATAAATTGTGTCTCGTTAAATTCATCTAAGCGCTCGTCTTCCATCTGAACAAGCTGGTTTAATTTAATTGCATCATTTAAATAATTAATCAATGAGCTTATGCGATGCTTCTCATTCGGATTTTCTTCAATTAGCTTATTCAGATTCTTAGCTTCTGCATTTTTAAAATACTTTTCATTCTCAATCAATCTGCTATTTACTAAGCCTACAGTCAAATCAGGATAAATAACCGCTACTTCCGATGGAGTTTGATTGATAATATTTTCATAATACATCTTTAATGTATTAACGTGGTCCAAGGACGCATCGCGCTCTTTTAATGCACGCTCTAAATTTACTTGAAGGTTCTTTACTGCAGTTATATCAAGATAAATAGAAATATACCCTGTTGTTTTATTATTTTGATTTAGTACTGGAGCATTGCTAACTAATAAGCTTACGATTTCGTCAGGACTTTTTAAATAATCAATTTCAAATACTGATTCTTCTATTTTCTTGAACGAATTAATTATTTGTTTACTAACTTTTGTACTTAACTCTTCTTCTATTTGATCTGTTGTAACCAAAGGAGTAGGATCGACTAATAAAGTTAAGTCGTGGAATTTTTTATTGCTAAACATCACCTTCCCTTTCACATCAACCTCAACAAGCCCTAAGTTCATGTTATCAATAATTCCGCGATACTTTTCTTCACTAGCCTTCAATTTTCTTTCTGCCTCTTTACTTTCTGTTATATCTACTGAAGTTCCAATTAATCGAATCAAAGTTCCTTGACTATTTCTTTCTGCAACAACCAGGCATTTTAATGAGCGAATAGAATGATCATTAAGTCTGATAATTTTAAATTCCTGCTCCATTAACTCTTCATCCAAGGTCATAAAATGATTGACTTCAGATGTTACTCTTTCCTTATCATCAGGATGAATAGAGGTCCTCCAGAAATCTAGAATATTGTCACCAATATGACTTCTGTCTGTACCATATTGATCAATCAAAACATCATTCCAGATTACCTTTCTTGCATTAGGATCAAATTCCCAAATACCTATTTGAGATTTCGACGTAATTAATTCAAAGCGGGAATTAACACGCAAAATTTCTTTTTGATACTTGATTTCGGAAGTTATGTCTTTTTGAAGCGAAATAAAATTGATATGGTTTCCTTGCTCATCAAAAACAGGTGTAATTACCAATTGATTATAATATTTTGATCCGTCTTTACTATAATTTGAAATTGTAACTTCTATACTTTCCTTTTTTGCTAGTGCACTTGATAATTTTTCCTGCGTTTCATTATCAACATCGTCTCGTTGTAAAAACTCTTTGGGCTTTTTACCTTTTACTTCTTCCAATGTATATCCGGAAATTGATACAAAGGAATCATTTACCCACTCTATCCTGCCTTGGCTATCAGTAATAACAACACTGTTTTTTGTTTTGGTAGCTATGAGTGATAATTTTCTTAATTCAATTTCAGAGGCGGATATTTTCTTTATCTGCTCTTTAATTTTATCCGACTTAATTCGATTCGACATGAGTGCCTGCACTTGTTGTGCAAAGACGCTAAAAATAGTTTCATGTCGTGTTTGTAGTTTCTGATATAACGGAGCATTTTTGATTGTAATCAATCCTGCAATGTAAACTGAAACTCCCAACTCGTTATCGTGAAAAGCAGTAAAGAGCGCATCTGAAAAACTCTTAAGAACGTTATAACCTCTTAAACTTGATTCATCTAAAATATGACTCTTGTTAAAGCCTAATATTTTTGAAGCCTCCTTCATTTCTGATTTTAACGAATCGATTTCAATCTGATTTAAATCAAATCCTTCTGTTAAAAATATTGGTGCATGTGGATACGATTTATCAAATTCAATAAATAAAGTTGAGGCTTCAACCTCAAATACATCAACAACACTTTCTACTATTAAACGATAATAATCTTCTTCCGTATTTTCACGGAGTGCCATTGCACTAAACTTATTAAGCCGCTTATATAATTCTAATTCATGATCTAAACGATCACGGGTATTGATGAGCTGTTGCTCAACAAAGGAAAAGCGAGTTACTCTTAATTGTAACTCGCGATAGTCCTGCAATAACTTTTCCGGATCGTTAATTGGTTCCATTGAAAAATGATAATACGTTTACCTTTTATCGGTAAATAACATAGAGTGCTGAAGTATAATTATGGTAAGTATTTTTTCCTCCTAAGCGAGCAAATTCTCCAAATCCGTACATTCCTAACCATGGTGGACATACGCCATTTGTATAAAATGGTGTTTGCATACTACTTACTAATTCTTCCTTTATAATTCTATTGAATAAAAACCTACCACGCGCTAAGCAGTCTGCATGAAATACAGCAACTGGGGTTTTTCCTTCCCCACGTTTTTGCATAGAAGCAGCCATTTTGTTCATTTCACTAAAAATCAAATCTTCATCTCGAACAGTTAGCCATAATTTTGTTCCAACAGGACAAGTAGTTGCATAATGCATTTTACTACCATCATGCTTGGTAACTACGCGAAGTATATGCTTATTACCATACTCTGCAGCTAATTCATCAGATAATTGTTCTCCCAATGCACCAATAGGAATTGAATCTCCACATGTTGCATCTAGTGGTAATCCTAATCGAGTTAAGTATTCTTCCCAAGCAGGCTTGCCATTTAATTCTTCGATGATGTGTCCTGTTGATTTCGTAACTACCAATGGCTCACCAACAGCAACGAAGCCATGTGTAGCCTGTGTGTCTACTGATAATGTTGGATCAGCAAATCCTATTGCATATGCTCCATGCTCGTATACTTTATCATCTACACCTTGATAGCTGATAAACCCTTTCATATTATCAGAGGAAGTAGCACCAAAAATAGTTACGCCTTCGCCAAATATTTCTTCAAATGCACGAATACATTCATCGTTGTCGATATCAATACCAGAGCCCAAAAAATAAATCATGTTGATGCCAGGCTTATCAGTTTTCATCTGTTTAGCCATTTCTATACACTTCTCGTAAGAATTATGTCCGTAGATTCCATCTACATTGGCCATTGCAAATTCTTTTCCTTTAATGGCCATTAATGCGATATCCTTCATTGACTCACTTACACCTTCGCGACCAACTATACCACAGCACGATGCTGCAACAATACGCGCGTTGGGTGACATCTCTTTGGACTGAGATAGAATATCATTAAAATCATGTCCAATGGATGCATGCCAAATTAATAAATCAGCATCCTTGTAATTGTTTTCCATTGATGCCTCTAAGCATTCCATTACACCTCTCTTGGTGTTGATTACGCGAGCACTCGCGGAGAAGAATTCAAGCATAGTTATATTGTTTAAAAATTAAAAATTTTTTCTTGTAATTCCTGTAAAAGTACTTCCCAAAAATCTGCCTCGTGCATGATAAAGATCAGACGCGATTATAATAAATCAGAAACCCCCTTCAGATGTTTTTATAAACGAATGCAAACAAATAAAGTTACGATGAAATCAATATAACTTTTAACTCGGCCTTTACATCTGATATTTATGAATACATTACTTTAGCAAAGTATGTATAAAAACTTTTTATTTAGTTTGTTTTTAGTTGTTTCACTCATTTATAACGGCAAATGCCAAAGCGTTTTTGTTTATGGAAAAGTGTATGATGTAGAGTTTCCTAATTTGCAATTACAACAGGTCATGATTGTCAACCAACAATCTCAAATAGGGATTTTCGGGGGCAATGACAATCGTTTTCAAATTCAGATAAATAGGAATGATACACTTATAATATCTGCACTTGGTTATGCAAGAAAAAAAGTTTGCTTAAAAGATTCAGCTGTATTAAGTGAATTATATATCAACATCGGATTAAGCAGACTCTCATACGACCTTTCAGAGATTACGGTTAGGCGTCAACGTGAGTTACGTCAAATCAGCGAGGACATTAAAAAATTAGGGTATAACAAAAGGGACTTTAAGTTAACAGATGTAGATGCCTGGGAAAGTCCAATCACAGCACTTTACCAATCCTTTAGTAAAAGAGAACAAAGTAAACGTGCACTCGCTCAAATGATTAATAATGATAACAGAAGAGCAGTTTTGAAAGATTTGCTTTATCTGTATAATTTAACAGAACTTATTAAGCTTCACGATAGCGAATACAACGATTTTATTGATTACTTAAATTTAAACGATCAGCAGATGCAAGCAATGAGCGATTATGACCTTGCGCTTTTTATTCGAGATCATTATTTGATTTACATGAATCATAAACGATGAAATAAAATTCAGCGTCTTATTTACTCAGATTCATCACTTGTAACGGAATTACCATTTACGCTAAGCAACCTATCTATCTTTCGCGTTGGGGATTTCAAGAATGGGAATTGAGGTGGTAAGACCAGTTTGGGACCTTTTTTAGCCCTAATCCCCAATTTTATATGGTTTTTAGGGATTACAATCCCCAAAAATATAGTATATTTGGGGATTATGATTAAAAGGACACTTTCGGAAATTATACAAAATCGGTTTTTCAAGGGAAAAGCTATCCTACTATTAGGGCCTAGACAGGTCGGGAAAACGACTTTAATTCAGGAATTGATAATAGGAAAAGAGTATTTGTTTTTGAATGGTGACGACCCTTCAATTAGAAGCATACTCGAAAATGCAAGCACTACGCAACTACAATCAATCATCGGAAATTATAAGATTGTATTTATTGATGAGGCCCAAAGAATTTCAAATATTGGCTTAACACTTAAACTTATTACCGATCAATTTAAATCGGTGCAACTTTTAGTAAGTGGGTCTTCATCGTTTGAAATAAACAACAAAACGCAGGAGCCTTTAACAGGCCGTAAATTCGAATATCATTTATATCCGATTAGCTGGGAAGAATTTGAAGGTCAGGTAGGATTTTTAGAAGCGCAACAACAATTGGAAGAAAGATTAATCTATGGAATGTATCCCGATGTGATTAATAATCGTCAAGATGCGAATAGCGTATTAAGAGAATTGGCTTCAAGTTATCTTTATAAAGACGTGCTCTCTATTATTGGAATTCGAAAGCCAGAAATTTTAGAAAAGTTGTTAAAAGCACTAGCCTTACAATTAGGCAGTGAAGTTTCCTATAATGAATTATCTAATTTATTAGAAATCGATAAAGCTACCGTTTCTAAATATATTGATCTCTTAGAAAAATCTTTTATCATTTTCCAACTAACAAGTTTTAGTAGAAATCAGCGTAATGAAATAAAAAATAATCGCAAGATTTACTTCTATGACAATGGCATTCGAAATATGATTATCAATAATCTTAATCCTATTGATTTCAGAAATGATAAAGGTGCGTTGTGGGAAAACTTTTTGATTTCAGAAAGAATCAAAATTCAAAATTATCATCAACATTTTTCGAGTAACTATTTCTGGAGAACAATTCAAAAACAAGAAATAGATTTTATCGAAGAGCGTAATGGGGGCATTTGTGCGTATGAATTTAAATGGAAAAGTGGTGGCCGAAATAAAATTCCGAAATCATTTATAGAAAATTATCAAGCAATAGGAATGGTGATTGACAAAGAGAATTTCAGAGAGTTTGTTTTATCAGATAATTTTAAATTATAACATCATCTAGAAATCCGCTGCGACTGCCCAACAAAATACCAACTGTAAACTCCATTGTTATTTTCAACGCCCCAATAGTCAAAAGTGCCATTGGAACGATCACCATTTGCGTTGAGTTGGACCTCTCCCTACCTCTCCAATGGAGAGGAGTGGCATTTAAATAGTCCCTCCTTCGTCGCGATTCTTCGCGAGGATTTAGGGAGGTTTTAATTTTGATTAAATCATTTTCACTTACGCCTTCTCTGCGACTGCCCTACAAAATACCAATTGTAAACACCATTGTTATTTTCAACTCCCCAATAGTCAAAGGTTCCGTTGGAACGATCACCGTTTGCGTTGAGTTGGATTGGACCAGTTACACCGAAATAGGAATTCGAGGCGTTCATAAATGAAGTGCGTAAAGCAACAGCAAACTCAGGCACACCAAAATTTTGCGCTACCATCTTCGCCATTACTTTTACAATGTCGTATGCGCATAGCGTTAGTGCATCTCCGTTTTCTCCACTTTTTGTATAAATATTCGCCAACAAGGGCGCCCATGTATTTTGTGTTACCATTGGAAGACTGAATCCCGGACTATAAAAATTAGTGTTTACTGCAAATTGAGAAGCAGCACTATTCGAAAGTAAATTTTGGTTTTTATAAAATCCAACTCCACCATACCAATTGAAATTCGATAGAATAGAATCACCTGATGCCTGTTGAAATAATAAAATCGTTTCATCAAAGGATGTGGACAACACACCTATTTGCTCATTAGGATACGTTGCTTGATAACTTATGATTTGATTTCTCACATTCGTAATAACGGACGAAAAATCGATTGTAGTTCCATCAAACACGGCTACAAAAGATGTATCACCACCAAGACTTGCAAAATGGTTAGCAATGCTTGCGTTTAAACCACGACTACCTACATCGCTTCTTGAAATCATGACCAATGCATTCTTGCCTTCACTCTTAATTGAATTGGCCATTGCTTGTCCGACGATCTGATCACCTGGCGCATAACGAAAGACCATATCATTAGGCAAGGACAAGGAGCTAGCTGTACTTGAAGGACTCACTACTAAAATCCCTAAACTATCTGCTATTGGTTTTATTGCCGATAACTCTGCACTCGTTTGCGGACCCACTACCAACTTACATCCATCAGCAGCGATGGATTGCATTGCCTGCACAGCAATAGTTGGATTAAGTTGCGTATCGTATACTTTTAATTCAAAACGATAAGGACTATTTTTAGCTGAAAAATCCTGATTGATTTCTGCGATTGCAATCTCAAGTGCAGCCATAGAACTTTTTCCTAAATAGGATAATGCTCCTGTTTCTGAAAGCAATGCTGCTACTTTAATCGTACGCACCTCTCCATTGACTTCCTCGTTTTTATCGCAAGAGGTAAATAATGTGAAGCAGAATATAATTAGCAGCAAGAAATAGTTTGAATTTTTCATCGTGCTGCAAAAATAGAATAAATACGAAATCTTATACAGCATCGGGTTTAAACCCGATGCTTAAATAGACAGAAAACAATTTTTGAATTTGATCTAACAAAAACAGCGACGGGTTTGAACCCATCGCTGTTTGAGGAAATGTGTTTTACTACAATGAAGCTGGTATTAAAAAACAAATCATCGATTAAATTCATCACGAGATATTCTTGAGGTATTAAAATCCTCTGTTCCTTTTCGATTTACAGTTAAATCCAAATAAATAATCAATTGTCCGAATTCAATATAATTGGTATTTTTTATTTTATACAAATCTATAATATCAGAACTTTTTTCATAAGAGTCATATATCTCGAACATTCCCACACATTGGCCATTATTAATCGTATCTCTCCAATTAAGTCCATATCCAATTTTTGTATAGTACTTTCCACTAGGTAGTTTATTCATTGTATATGAGGCCCCTCTACGTATATAAACATAACGTATACACTCATCAGTATAATAATTGTAAAGCTTGACTGCAACATCAGCATTTCTACCAACTTTAATTTCAATTGAATTCTTTGAATCATAATCATATGTTGGAACAAAATTGTAACACGGTGTTTGTCCAGTAAGTAAATTTGGTTTATCCCAAAACTCATATTCTTTTCTTTCTTCTTTTCTTATCACATTATTTGATTCAGGTTCGATTTTTTTGAATTCTTTTATTGGTTTTAGATTACTATAATCAAAAGGTGTTTCTAATGAATTGTCATTAGAACTAGATAAAGTGTCAATTGAATCAGTAGTATTGCTGGAATCCTTAACAAACAAACTTCCAGTTTCAGGCTGATTATATTCTAAATTACTTGAATTTTCAGTTGGAGTAGAATCGCTACTTTTCTTATTACAATATGCGATTAATGCTATCAATAAAATAATTAAAAACGGCCAAAGCTTTTTGGTGTCATCTTTAAAAGTACTTCCTCCAGAAGCATTGTGCGCATTACTTTGCTTTTTTGTATAATCGCTATTCGAGTATGCGGCTTTGGGAGGAGGTGTATATAAGGGTATATCTGCTTGACTGTTATTTTGAGCGTTAAATGGTCGCGCAATTTCAATTACCTTCCTACATTTCTTACAAATAATTTTTTTGCCAATATGTATTTCATCGGCTAAATACTTTTCACCACAACTACATTTTAAAGTTAACATATCAATCAATAATTTGGGGATAAAAAAGGAGCAACTTTGTTGCTCCTTGGTGAATTGGGTGTTACTAATTAAAACATTAATCTTTTTTCTTTGCTTTTACTTTAATAGTATAAGAGGATACGATACCACCAGTTAATCCTGTAATTAATGCATCACCAAAATTAAATCGTGTTACTACTTCACAATTACCGTCTCCAGGTGTATTGACATTTGTCCTACCTAAAGGCATTATACCCCAAAACAACCAAAGTTGCTTTCCTTTTGCATAAGTGTATTCAGAGCCTCGTAATTCTCTGAATTCACCAACACTAGTTTTTGTAGTCATACATGAAGACGTAAATAAAATTACTGTTGACAATAATATCATCAACATTGAACTTGTTTGTTTTTTTGAATTTTTCATTGTTTTTAATTAGTTATTATTTATAGGAATGTCCATTTATTAATTCCTGGTCGTACTTTAAATTTTGAAAAAGCCTTTTTACTCCAACAATCTTTTTTATCAGCAAATTTTATTTTAAAAGGTCTTTCAGCATCAACGCAGAAATTAGCATCGCCATTACCCCATTCTTTTAGTAAACCTTGTCTACCTCTCAAATAAATTGTTCCGTAATAATTTCCAATGTCGATAGTGCTGTAATCATATGGTGGTAATTTATACCAACCTACTGTAGTCCAAGATTGATCTGCTTGATCAAAATAAGCATAACAGGCATATATTTCATTACCTGAATTATTATAAAACTCTATTTTAGTTTGAGAATAAATTAAATCAGAAAATAGGCAAAACACAATAAGTAAAATTGTTTTCATATTTAAAGCACGCATTTTATTAATTCCTGAATATCATCTTGATTTTTCTTCTTGATATCATTATCTATATAAACTTCTTTCCCATTCGCCTCGTTGCGATAGAAACGTATGCTCTTGACTTTAGATTTAAATAATTTATCAATATCAGACTTAGCAATAGGATAACTTACCTTTGTTAAAAAACATTCGTAAACAGGGGGTAGTCCTATTACAGTCTTCTTAGTCCCTAAAATATTTTCAGCTGAAAATAAATTAATAACCTCGCCATTTTCAAGTAAAAAAATCAATTTCTGATTCTGTGAAATATTAAAAGCATCAAAATTGGAATAACTACTTAAAACATAATCAAAAATAAAATAGAATGAGGTATCGATTTTCTGAACACTAAAATCACCAACAGTATAAAAGGTTGCAATAACTTTTTCTGATCTTGTAAGTTTATTATACTGACCAGTAAACTTATCAATTTCGTTAATTTTATATTTACAGTTTTGTGCAAATAAATTAATTGAACTAAAAATTATAATGTATAAAACGAAGAAATATTTTTTCATTTTAGTATAACATTATTGTTTTACAGCCATTAGATGTTATTGTAACAGTCCCAGACCATGTTTTTGTCCCTGGTGCTTGTTCCACTGCTTGATAATCATATGTTCCCGGTTCCTCATTAAATGTTACACATCCTGTTTCCCCACAATCTGGCGGTGATGTTAAATCCAAAGTAATCGTACCAATTTGAACTCCTTCAATAAATACATCAACAGGCCCTAACCCACTCGCATCTGAATTCCAAAATGTAACCGATCCATCATATTTACAACTCCCATCATCCTCATCAGCATTCGCGTTATAATTTAATGAGAATGGATCTGTACAACCTCGAACTACATCTTTACTGCATGACGAAATCATTAAAGTGGTGATAAGTAATAATAGATTTACAGAATAAGATTTAAAATTCATATTTATTTTTTTAAAAATTCTTCCTACTCATAAGCTTTTCGGTTTCCGCTGACAATGATTTTTTTCATGTTTTACAACTCCTTGCCACTACAAACCTATAAAATAGGATTTAAATTTCCTATATTTAAGATTTATATTTCTTTTAAAGTATTTTATTTCTCTTTTATAAGATATTTTGTTCTTCTTTATTTAGCTGATATTCAAAGGCCTATCGCTAAATTTGAATAATGAAAAATGTGCACTTAGGAAAGTTAATTGAGCGTAAATTCAACGAGAGCGGCTTAACAAAAAAGGCGTTTGCCGATAAAATAGGATATAGTCAACGTCATTTATATACAATTTTTGAGAAGGATTCAATTGACACCGCACTTTTAGTAAAAATTGGTAATACACTGCATCACGATTTCTTTGAATCATTTCTTCCTTCCACTAAGAAAATAGCTAACTCAGAAGAAGCAAATGCTTCCTATGGAGCAACCAATATTCGTCTTAAACTCGAAATTTTAATTGAAGGCAAATTCAACAAAAAGGAGATTTTAAATGCAGTGAAGGAAGAGCTCGACAGAATTATTTAATTTGATCCCGATATAAATCGGGAGTGCTAATATGCTAAATAGGTGATTGGCCCATATGCTTTATAATATATTAACAGCATCTAGTTTAAACTAGATGCTGTTTTACATTTAAAACGATTTGAAAAATTAAATAGCATCGGGTTTAAACCCGATGCTAAAATGGATTGAAAATCAATTTTTGAATTTGATCTAACAAAAACAGCGACGGGTTTAAACCCATCGCTGTTGGTTGATATCAATAATAATTTTATCGTCTAATCTTTTGTGGATTTTGTCGGCAATCAAAAACATCTGTAATATAAACTTCATCTTCTATTACAAGATAAATAATTTTGTAATTCCCTTCAATAGTATATCGATGTCCTTGATTCAAATCAAACAAATTTTCTTCAATCATACCCATATTAGGTTGTTTTCCTAATAGTTTAGCAGTTTGCAAAATAGATTTTTTGATATTATCTGCAACCAACACACCAGCTACTGCCCTATGATAAATAAAAATATTCTTTAATTCATTTACGGCGAATGCTGTCCAATGAACTTTCATACTATTTACCAATTTTTAGATTGATCTTCCAACGCCTTCTGAGATAATACCTTACCAGCCTTTATTTGACCAGTAGAAATATTCGCTCGCTTTTTTAATTCATTTTTTGTAAGGACAAAATCATTTACATGCAGCGACTTCAAACTTTTTTGAATATTTGCTTCTAGTTTGTCAAAAACTTTCTCGTCTTGAATTGAAAGTAAAAATTCAATCAAACTAAGTTTTCTGCTTTTAAGTTTAGATACTGACATTGTCCTATTTTTTAAACAAGTTACAAAAATATTTTCATTTACACCAACTTCCCTAATTGCGCACTCATGCTCACGTTCTCGTTCAGCATTGCTGGTAATTGATCAATATTTACACGCACTTGCTGCATGGTGTCGCGGTCGCGGATGGTAATTTTATTGTCTTCTAATGTTTGATGATCAATTGTAATGCAATATGGCACTCCAATGGCATCCATACGGCGGTAACGCTTACCAATAGCGTCTTTCTCTTCGTATAAGCAATTGTGGTCTAATTTCAATCGGTTTAAAATCTCACGCGCTTTTTCAGGCAATCCATCTTTTTTCATTAATGGTAATACCGCAACTTTATAAGGAGCTAAAAATGCAGGGATGTTCATCACAACTCTTGAGCTTCCGTCTTCTAATACTTCTTCGTTCAATGCCATCGACATAACGGCTAGGAACATACGATCTAATCCGATGGATGTCTCTACTACATACGGAACATAGTTTTCATTGTCCTCCGGATCGAAGTATTGTAATTTCTTTCCAGAAAACTCCATGTGACTTTTTAAATCGAAATCGGTACGAGAGTGAATTCCTTCTAGTTCTTTAAATCCGAATGGAAATTCAAATTCGATATCGCATGCAGCGTTTGCATAATGCGCTAATTTCAAGTGATCATGAAAACGGTATTTTCCCTCTGGGAATCCAAGACTACGATGCCAATTAATTCGTTTCGCTTTCCATTGCTCATACCATTCCATTTCAGTACCTGGCTTCACAAAAAATTGCATTTCCATTTGCTCAAATTCACGCATGCGGAAAATAAACTGACGCGCTACAATTTCATTACGAAATGCTTTTCCTGTTTGTGCAATTCCAAAAGGAATTTTCATACGTCCTGTTTTTTGCACATTTAAGAAATTCACAAATATTCCTTGTGCTGTTTCTGGTCGTAAGTAAATGGTATTTGAATCATCCGAAACAGAACCTACTTGTGTACTGAACATCAAATTAAACTGACGAACATCGGTCCAGTTGCGAGTACCACTAATCGGGCAAGCGATTTCAAGGTCGAGAATAATTTGCTTTACATCTTCCAGGTTGTTATCATTCAAAGCTGTTTTAAAGCGAGTGTTAATCTCATCAATTTTGTTTTGATTTTCCATCACACGAGGATTCGTAGAACGGAACATCGTTTCATCAAAATTTTCAAAACGCGCTTTTGCTTTTTCAACTTCCTTTTGAATTTTTACTTCAATCTTCGCTACATATTCTTCAATCAATACATCAGCACGGTAACGCTTCTTCGAATCTTTATTGTCAATTAATGGATCATTAAACGCATCTACGTGTCCTGAAGCTTTCCAAGTTGTTGGATGCATGAAAATCGCAGCATCAATCCCCACAATATTTTCGTGCAGTTGCACCATCGACTTCCACCAGTAATCGCGAATATTTTTTTTGAGTTCAGCACCCATCTGACCATAATCGTATACAGCACTTAGTCCATCATAAATTTCCGACGATTGAAAAATAAATCCGTACTCCTTTGCATGGCTAATTACATTTTTAAATTGCTCTTCGCCACTTACCTTTTTTACTTGAATATTGCTCATACGACAAAAATAATAAATGAAATGTGAATGGATGTGTTAATTTGATAATTTGAAGATGTGCTAATTTGAGAATTTGAAGATGTGCTAATTTGAAGATGAATTAAACAACAGTACATTTAGTATTCCTAATTTAACATTGAGAAATTTGCTTCGCGGGGTTAGTTTTGTATCTTTGATAATTAGGATATGATTACCAAAGAAATTATTATAGAAAATTTAAAATCATTAAAACCCCAACTTTTAAATTTGGGAGTAAGCTCAATTGGACTTTTTGGTTCTTATTCAAGGAATGAACAATCATCAAAGAGTGATATAGACATTTTATTAGATTTTGAGCCCAATAAAGAGAATTTCGACAATTTCATGGCTGCTTATGATTTATTTGAGCAAATTTTCAAAAACGAAAAAATAGAAGTTGTAACTAAGAATGGACTTAGTCCTTACATTGGCCCTAAAATATTAATGGAAGTTCAATATGTCTAAGATAAATAAAATTTGATTGTTCTTTCTTTTGTCTTGACACAAAACGAAAGAACCAAAGAAAAAGTCAAGGCTGCACTTTATTCTTTTGCGATGCAAATTTTTTCCTTGATAAAATTGCTACAAATTCAGTGATTTCTTCACAGGCTCAGAACTTCTAAATTTGCTTAACGCAATTTTACCTTCGTCAAAAACCGAATAAACTGAGGCCGTTTTTATTGAGTATTTATAATTGAACTAGTCGAAATTTCCCATAAACAAATCGACAGCGTACTTAACGGATAAGTAATCGCTGTCGATTGAAATTGTATTATTTATTCGATGACTAAAAGTCTTCGTCGAATTTTACCTCTTGCTCTTCTTGAGTTTTCCCAACACCAGCTTTAGTATACTCAGAAACACGCTTTTCAAAAAAGTTAGTTTTTCCTTCTAAAGAAATCGCCTCCATAAAATCAAAAGGGTTTTCACTGTTAAAATGTTTAGGACATCCTAGGCTTACTAATAAACGATCTGCAACGAACTCGATGTATTGCGCCATCAAACGTGCGTTCATTCCGATTAAGTCAACAGGTAATGCATCCGTAACAAACTCTTGTTCGATTCTAACAGCGTCCACAATCATTTTATTAATATCTTCTTTAGGAAGCTGATTTTTAAGCATGCTATATAATAAGCAAGCAAAATCGCAATGTAAACCTTCGTCGCGAGAAATGAACTCATTTGATGTTGCTAAACCTGGCATTAAACCACGCTTCTTCAACCAGAAGATAGAACAGAAAGATCCGCTAAAGAAAATTCCTTCTACCGCAGCAAATGCTACTAAGCGCTCTGCGAATGTTCCGTTCTCAATCCAACGTAAAGCCCAATCTGCTTTTTTCTTTACACAAGGAACAGTTTCGATTGCATTGAATAATCTTGATTTCTCGTTATTGTCTTTTACATAGGTATCGATTAATAACGAATACATTTCGGAGTGAATATTCTCCATCATAATTTGAAAACCGTAGAAACAACGAGCTTCAGGAAGCTGTACGGCATTCATCATATTAACAGCTAAGTTTTCATTTACGATTCCATCGCTAGCAGCAAAAAATGCAAGTACATTGGTCACGAAATGTTTTTCGCCTTCGTTCAGTTTTTCCCAATCTTTTAAATCGGCAGAAAGATCAACTTCCTCTGCTGTCCAGAAACTATTTTCTGCTTGCTTATACATTGCCCATATCTTATCATATTTGATTGGGAATAATACAAAGCGGTCTTTGTTTTCTTTTAATAAGATTTCATCATGGGTAAAATCTGTAGCCATATAATTTAATTTTTAGATGAATAAATTTTGTTGAAGTAGTTGTACAAAGCAACTAATAGCAAACGATTTTAACAATTGTTCTTGTTCCTACTTTTTAACATTCCCGGCTTTGTTATGAACAAATGAAAAGTCGCTAAAAAGTTTTTTTTGAAGCCTGTTTTTTTTGAATTTTTTTTAACAATAAAAAAGGATGCCGGTTAAAGCATCCTTTCCTTGTTGAGTTAATTTTTAATTATCCTAAATAAGCTTTCAATAACTTATTGCGAGAATTCTGACGTAAAGTCTTAATAGCTTTTTCTTTAATCTGACGAACACGCTCAGAGGTTAAATCGAATTTCTCTCCGATTTCTTCCAATGATAATCCGTGTTGAATTCCGATTCCGTAGAACATTTTGATTACATCTTGTTCACGTTCAGAAAGGGTAGCTAAAGAACGGTTGATTTCCTTTTGCAATGATTCGTTTAACAAACCAGAATCAGCTCCAAGGCTATCACCATTTTCCAATACATCTAACAAAGTACTGTCCTCACCAGAAACCAAAGGCGCATCCATTGAAACGTGCTTACCTGGCATTTTCATCGTGTTAGTTACTTTGTCCATTGGAAGATCTAAAATGGCACTAAGCTCTTCAGCACTAGGCTCTCTTTCAAACTTCTGCTCTAATTCAGAAAATGCTTTTTTTACCTTATTGGCAGCACCTAACTGATTAAGCGGAAGACGAACAATACGAGCTTGTTCTGCTAAAGCCTGCATAATTGATTGACGAATCCACCATACAGCGTATGAAATGAATTTAAAACCACGAGTTTCATCAAACTTTTTAGCCGCTTTAATTAACCCTAAATTACCTTCATTAATCAAATCCGGAAGACTAAGTCCTTGAGTTTGATATTGTTTTGCCACTGACACCACGAAACGAAGGTTAGCTCGAACTAATTTTTCAAGAGCTCGCTGATCGCCCTGACGAATAAGACGGGCTAATACTACTTCTTCCTGAGCTGTGATTAATTCTTCCTTACCGATTTCTTGTAAATACTTCTCGAAAGACGCACTTTCGCGGTTAGTGATTGATTTTGTTATTTTGAGTTGACGCATATCTAGTTTGTTATTAACACTTTAGTTGTTTTATAGCGATAAAAAGCGACTAATTTTTCGAGGATGCAATTTACGCATTAAAATCCCCTTGTCAAGTGTTTTGTGAAATCATTTTTAATTCTTTTTAAGAATAGTATAAATGGCATTGAATTACAGTGGGTTTGCCTAAATAAGCGCAGACCTTTATTTACAAATGAGCTACTCACCCTAATACGCAACAATTCTAATTTTATTGTTGATAAACAAATTGATTCCTCTGTTTTTTTTTGAGATTATCTAATAAATTTACGATTGAATAAAACCCGCCTTAAATTATGTCAGAATTAAGCATCGAACAAAAAAACAAGCTGGCTCAAATTGATTCATTATTTAAACAATTTGAGAACGTATCTAAAACATCCAATATCGATGCGGACCACTTTTCCGAGTTGGTAATCATGGGTAAACTAAATCTGAACGATGAAGAATTGTCGTTGATGGATGATCGTGCAACGCAACGAAAAGATGTTTTTACTAAGTCAACTGTTGCTAATAAAAAGGCTTTTTAAATTTCTTCGCAGCCATAATAAATAATACCTTTGCGCAAGAAATTATAGTATGAGCAATAGCAATAAACTAACAGATTTATCTTACTTACGAAGTTTAACAGGTAATGCCAATGATAAAATGGCGAAGTATATTAGGATGTTTGCATCTGGCGCGCCATTAAGTTTACAACAATTAGAAATGTATTCGTTAAATAAAGACTGGGATGCGGTAAAGCAAACTGCCCATGCTTTAAAACCACAAGCTGGATACTTTGGAGCGAAAGGCACCGAAGAACTATTAAAAGAAATTGAAAGAATGTCGGGAGACAAGACTGAACTTGAAAGAATTCCAGCAGCTTTGAATAACTTAAAGGAACAATTAGATATTATTGTTGCTGAGTTAGAAGAATCATTAAAAGAATTTGAAAATTAAAATGGTAAATAAGAAACTAATCTACATCGTTGACGATGTTCAAATGCAACGCGAATTATTGGCAGATCACTTAAAAGCCAATATGTCTGCATACGAAGTGCATTGTTTCAGCACAGGCGAAGAGTGTATTGCTGCTGCTAAGGTTCGTCCAGCAGAAATTATTTTTCTTGATTATAATTTAAACTCACAGGTTAAAGATGCCATGGATGGTATTGAGGCTTTACAAGAGTTAAAATCGATTGCCCCACAAACCGAAGTTGTAATGATTAGCGGACAAGATAAAATTGAAGTGGCGGTTAATACCATAAAACATGGCGCCTTTGATTACATTGTAAAAGGAGAAGGTGCTTTTGTAAGAGCTGAGAAAGTGGTATTTAATATTTATCGTTTTCATAAACTAACTGTCACGGCTAGCCGATATAAAACATTAATGATTTTATTTGGTATTGGAATGTTGTTGATGGTTATTTTAGTCATCTTCCTTCAGAATAACGGTTATATCCGAAATTCACCAGGTTGGTATTAAAAACTTAAACTATTCTGTCATAAAATCCCGAGCTATATCTCGGGATTTTTTTTTATACTTCCTATTCAAATTTGTTTGTTAATAAACTATACTTAATAACACATTCAAAGTTTGATAAGTGATAATTTTTAAATAGGTTTGTTTGATAAACCAATTACACTATGTCAAAAAATATTTTTGTCACAAAATCTCTTGATGTTTTATTAAAAGAGGCATCTCAAGAAGGTGAACATACCTTAAAACGCACACTTGGCAAAACCAATTTGGTAATGCTTGGTATTGGAGCCATAATCGGTGCTGGAATATTTGTATTAACTGGTGCTGCTGCCTCTCAACATGCTGGCCCAGCTGTAGTAATTTCATTTATTGTAGCAGGTGTAGCTTGTGCATTTGCTGGATTATGTTATTCTGAATTTGCTTCTATGATTCCTATTGCAGGAAGTGCTTACACTTATGCCTACGCAACTTTAGGCGAATTCATTGCATGGATTATTGGTTGGGATTTAATTCTTGAATATTTATTTGGAGCATCAACAGTTGCTGTTGGATGGTCAGGATACGTAACCAGCTTTCTAAAAGATTTTGGAATAACTATACCCGAAGCCTTCTGTAGTGCGCCCATCTCTTATGATACCGCAACACATGTTTATCAAGCAACAGGAGCATTCATTAATGTGCCTGCAATGTTTATAATTGGTTTAATGACATGGTTATTAGTTGTAGGAATTAAAGAATCGGCCAACTTTAACAATGTAATTGTTGTTGTTAAGGTAATTGTGATTTTATTGTTTGTTCTTTTTGGTTGGAAATATATCAACGCAGACAACTGGACACCATTTATTCCTGAAAATACAGGTGTATTCGGAGAGTTTGGCTGGAGTGGAGTTGTTCGTGCTGCCGGAATTATTTTCTTTGCCTATGTAGGTTTTGATGCTGTTTCAACCGCTGCACAAGAAGCAAAGAATCCTCAGAAAGATATGCCTTGGGGTATATTAGGGTCGTTAGTAGCTTGTACAATCATTTATATTCTTGTTGGTTTAGTAATGACAGGTATCGTTAGCTACAAAGAATTAAATACTCCTGCTCCGATTGCAGTAGCTGTTAACGCTGCAGGTGATGGATTAAATTGGTTACGTCCATTAATTAAGATGGGAGCAATTGCAGGTTTAAGTTCTGTAATCTTAGTAATGTTAATGGGACAGCCTCGTATTTTCTATTCAATGTCTAACGATGGCTTATTACCTGCTTCATTTAGCAAAGTACATAAGAAATATAAAACTCCTCATGTAACAACGATTATTACAGGAGCAGTTGCTATGGTTGTTGCAGGGTTATTCCCAATTGGTTTATTAGGCGAACTGGTTTCTATCGGAACATTATTAGCTTTCGTTATTGTTTGCGGTGGAATTTTAGTATTGCGCTATAAACGTCCCGAACTAAATCGTCCATTTAAAACTCCTTTATTCCCTGTTGTACCTATTCTAGGAATTTTATCTTCATTAGCATTAATGTATTTCCTGCCGGGAGATACTTGGATTCGTCTTATTGTTTGGATGGCACTTGGAATAGTAATTTATTTCTTATACGGTAAAAAGAATAGTAAATACGGACAATCGTAACCGTTAGTAAATAACCTATGGAACAACAAACCAAACAAGAAGGTCTTACACGCACGTTAGGACTTAAAGATGCAACAATGATGGTTGCAGGATCAATGATTGGATCCGGGATCTTCATTGTAAGTGCTGATATGAGTCGTAATGTAGGTGGAACCGGTTGGTTGTTACTTTTATGGTTAATCAGCGGTGTTATAACGGTAATGGCTGCACTAAGTTATGGTGAGCTTGCTGGTATGATGCCGAAAGCTGGCGGACAATTCGTATACATTCAACGTGCATGGGGAAATCTTACAGGATTTCTTTATGGATGGAGTGTGTTTACTGTTATTCAATCTGGTGTTATTGCTGCGGTGGCTGTTGGATTTGCTAAGTTCTCTGGCGTATTCCTTCCATGGATTAATGTTCAGAATGTATTGCTCGATTTAGGCTTTGTTAAAATTTCCTCTGCTAATATTGTTGCTATTGCTTTGATAGTCTTCCTAACCTGGATTAATAGCCGTGGTGTTAAAGAAGGGAAAACAATTCAAATGGTTTTTACTTCTGCGAAGTTATTGGCCTTGTTATTTCTAATCGTATCTGGAATTTACGTAGGACTTAATAAAGATTATTTCGCACAGAACTTTTCTAACATGTGGGAAAGTTCTCAGTGGCTTCAAAATGCTAATCAGACATGGAGCCTTCAGTCGATTTCAGGAATGGGATTAATACTTGCACTAGGAACAGCAATTATCGGTTCTTTATTCTCGAGTGATGCATGGAATAACGTAACATTTATTGCAGGAGAAATTAAAGATCCTCATCGTAATATTCCTAAGAGTTTATTATATGGAACCGCTATCGTAACAGTAATTTATATGTTAGCGAACATCGCCTACCTTGGATTATTACCAGTTCATGGAAATCCTAACGGAGCTGGAATTCTTGAACAAGGAATTCAATTTGCAACTAACGATCGCGTAGGGACAGCAGCAGCCTCTCAAATATTTGGAGAAGGAGCATTGTTCTTAATGGCAGCATTAATTATGGTATCTACCTTCGGATGTAATAACGGATTAATCTTATCAGGAGCTCGTGTCTATTATGCAATGGCGAAGGAAGGATTATTCTTTAAAAAGGCAGGTACACTTAATAAAAACAATGTTCCTCAGTTTGCATTATGGATTCAGGCAGCGTGGGCAAGTATCTTATGTTTATCTGGCACTTATGGCGACTTACTCGACTATTGCACCTTTGCTTCCTTATT
>JBJOND010000021.1:0-29085 GCA_046052065.1 Bacteroidota bacterium
TTCTACTACTTCGAAGTTTAATTTAGCTTTGATATCTCTGTGAACATTGATTTCAGCAACGTATGCTCCAGTCTTTTTAATGTGATCTGTAGGCATTGTAATTTGCTTCTTGTCAATTTCATATCCCATAGCCGTAAGTTTATCTACTAACTGCTGAGATGTGATAGAACCAAATAATTTACCGTTTTCGCCAACTTTAGCTCCAACAGATAATGTTACGCTTTCTAATTTAGCAACTAATGCATCAGCATCCATACGCAATTTGTTAATCTTGTGCGCACGTTGTTTTACTGTTTCAGCATTAATTTTTTTGTTGCTTTCATTTGCAATTACTGCGAATCCACGTGGGATAAGGTAATTCAATCCATAACCATTACGAACTTTCACAATTTCATCTGCGAAGCCCAGGTTTTTGATGTCTTGTTTTAAAATTACTTCCATGCTATTGTCCTCCTCCTTATTTTAATAAATCTGTTACATAAGGCATCAATGCTAGATGACGAGCACGAGCGATTGCCTGTCCAACTTTACGCTGGTACTTTAATGATGTTCCTGTTAAACGACGAGGAAGAATTTTTCCTTGCTCATTAACGAATTTGGTTAAGAAAGTAGCATCTTTATAATCGATGTACTTGATCCCAATTTTCTTGAAACGACAGTATTTCTTTTTGTTTACCTCTACTGCCGGTGGATTGAGGTAACGGATTTCTCCATTTACGTGTGTAGTTGCCATGTTCGGTTTCGAGTTTTAAGATACTGATTCTTCTTGTTTTTTCTGAGATGCATTCTTGCGTTTGCGCTCGTTGTACGCGATAGCGTGTTTGTCAAGAGCAATTGTTAGGAATCGCATGATGCGCTCATCTCTTTTGTATTCAACTTCCAATTTAGCGATCAATGTTGGATCAACTTGGAATTCGAATAAGAAGTAAAAGCCTGTGCTTTTCTTCTGAATAGGATAGGCCAGCTTGCGTAATCCCCAATTGTTCTCATGAACAATTACGGCTCCGTTATCGGAGAGGAATTTACGATACTTTGCAACCGCTTCTTCAACCTGCTCTTGTAAAAGAACTGGAGTAAGAACGATTACAGTTTCATACTGCTTGGTCATTTTTTTTGTTTGTTAAATTAATTTAAATGAATTATCCCCATTTTTAGGGACGGCAAAGATAAGGCTTAAACTCTTAAAATCAAACAAGAACTATTAAAAATATCCTGTTTTTTACTCGTAGCGCAAGGCCTCTATTGGGTCAAGTTTTGAAGCTCTAATTGCTGGATATAATCCGCTCATAATTCCTACGATAAAACACAGCGTAAATCCCATTATCATCCAGCCCCAGGGAATAATAACTCCTGCTCCTGTTGCGAATGCTACTAAATTTCCAATCAAAATACCTAGTAAAACACCTAGCAATCCTCCAATCTGACAAATAACAATTGCTTCTGTTAAAAATTGTCGTCTGATATTCTCAGCTGTTGCTCCTAGCGATTTTCTTATTCCAATTTCGCGCGTTCGTTCTGTAACAGAAACAAGCATAATATTCATTAATCCAATAGCAGCACCTAAGAGAGTAATTACGCCTATAAAAATAGCCGCTGCTCTTAAATAAATCAGGTTGTCAAAGAGCGCCTTCGATAAACTATCACTTTGTGATAATCCAAAGCTATCAGGATTTCCTAATTGATCCTTTCGAATCGTTCGCATCAAGCCAGTAGCCTGCCCATTTATCACTTGTAAATCTACTACTGAGTTTGCCTTAATTGTAATTGAATATGAAGTACTGTTTGACAAATAATTCATTTTAGCATTTAAGATAGGAATAGCTACCATCTTATCGCCTCCGAACCCCATACTACTTCCTTTTTCAGCAAGACTACCGATAACTCGATATTGTTTGCTTCCAATATATACCAACTTGTCTACTGGTGATTGATTCAGAAATAACTTATCTGTGATTTCTTTCCCAAGCAAACAAACGTTGGAACCCATATCCAGATCTTGTTTGTTAAAATTTCTTCCTGATTTTATTTGATATCCCAATACTTCAAAGTAGTTTTCATCAACGCCCATCACTAAAATATTAGGGTTCGTTTTCTTTGACTCATAACGAACGCTGCCAACAGGAGTTACGGATACTGATAATGATACAATACCGGGCGAATCAAAATGCTCTTTAAAATAGGTTGCTTGATAAAAGTTAATAGGAGGGAAGACGTTCCTTTTTCCAGGACCATGCCCCATTCGTATAGCGGAAGAAACATTTCGGATGGTGACAGAATTACTACCCATCATTGAAAAGCTATTATTCAAAGAATACTTTACAGCATCTATTGCGGTCAAAGTCCCAACCAATGCCATAATGCCTAACGCAATAATAAAAATCGTAAGGGAGGCTCTCAATTTTTGACTTTTGATGGCCTGTAACGATATGGATAAATTTTCCTTTGTAGTCACTTGTCAAAAGTACATATGATTGTTGTACATCGCCTAATAAAACAAAAATGTTTTTCATTATTCCTTTGCTTTTTGGCCATGTAGTGCGTATACTTGCATAACAAAATAAAATAACATGAAAAAAATAGCATTTTTAATCGCATTCTTCACGTTGACATCTGTTGCATTTGCAAATGCTCAATCAACTGAAAAAGTATCTCAGCAAAATCCTGAGAAGAAAGAAAAAACATGTGACAAGAAATCTGATAAGTCATGCTGCTCTAAAAAAGAAGCAAGCACAACTTCTAAGTCTTGTAACAAAGATGGTGAAAAAGCAGAAGTGAAAGCTTGTTGCAAAAAAGATCACGGAACGGCAGAAAAGAAATAAAAAAAGCCCCGAAATTTTCGGGGCTTTTTTATTGAAGAATATTTTTTATCTGATGTAAAGAATTTACGGTAATGTATTTTTCATCACTTGTATCCAACTTGCTTTCTGGAGATAAGTAAATAGCTTTCATTCCTGCGCTGATAGCACCGCGAATATCAGCTTCCAATGAATCGCCAATCATCAAACAGTTTTCTGCTTTACTAGCTCCGCTTTTATTCATTGCAAATTTGAAAATGTCTGGGTTCGGTTTATTAAATCCAACTTCTTCAGAAATAAATACATGCTCAAAATATTTCCTTAATCCCGATTCCTCCATTTTTATGTACTGAACTTCTTTAAATCCGTTGGTAATAATTGAAAGTGTATAACGGCTTTTAACAGTATCCATTAAATCGATGGCGCCCTCAATAAGATGTTTTTTTAATGGTGTTCGGCTTACAAAATGACTAGCAAAGAATTCATTGATTTCTTCATCAACTATGTTCAATTCTTCTAAGGTATATTTAAATCGGTTAATTCTTACTTCTGCTTTTGTTACTTCATGCTTTGCATATTTTTTCCATAAAACATCATTATGCTTCTGATAGGTTGTGTGAAACAAATCAAATGAAACATTAAAGTCTTCTTGAATTTTAACTTCGTGATGTAATTCTTTTAAAGATTCTTTGGCATTCTTATCAGTATCCCATAATGTATGGTCTAAGTCGAAGAAAATATGAGTGATGTTTTTCATTTAGTAATTTGTTCTTGTAAGTCGATAACATTTTTAGCGTGAAAGATTTCAAAAAGGCTAACCATTAAGGTTGACCAGAATAAAATAGAAATAAACATGAAAAGAAAAATTTTTCTTTTGTTTGACTCGAAGCTATTTGCCACAATTGTTCCTATAGGTATTGATAAAATTACAGGTGTAAGAAATGCGATTCCAAACAATCCGTATTTGCGAAATATAGTAACGAGTCTTCTGTTTCTTTTTGTGAATACTTTTTTTTGCTCCTGATTATTGTCCACGTAGGTGTATTTGATTTTTACAGGCGTATCAACATCGGCAATTGGTTCTGAATAATTATTACTACCACTAAAAGTCTTCTTAAACTTGAATTTTAAAATCATCCAAACTTGATGAATTTTTTTCGAGAAAAAAGTAAAAACGAAAACACCAAGCATTCCACCAATAACGCTGTACAATATAACTTCAAAGAAAGAAAAATCTTGACTTTTGTTATAATAAGCAAATGTAGGACCTGTAACGAATTTAACGCTACTCAATAAAATTATCTGAATAATTTTAATGATCTCCTCCATAATTATAAAAGCAGGAGTAAATGTTAGTGTTGTGTCTTCGTGCCGAAAGCTAAATCACCAGCATCTCCTAAACCTGGAACGATATAAGATTGTGCGGTAAGTTCTTCGTCGATAGCACCTATCCATAACGTTACATCAGATGGTAAATGACTTTTTACATACTCAACACCTTCTGTGCTTGCAATACAAGCAACGATATGCGTATGCTTCGGACGTCCACCTTGCAACATTTCTTTGAATGTTACAACGATTGATGAACCTGTTGCAATCATCGGGTCGGCAAGGATTAAAATCCTGTTTTCTAAACTAGGGCTGCTCATATAATCCAAGCGAATATCAAAACTGCCATCTTTATGATGTTTTCTATAGGCTGAAACAAAAGCATTATCTGCACCATCGAAATAATTTAAAATTCCTTGATGAAGAGGCAAGCCTGCTCTTAAAATTGTTCCAACAACAGGAAGTTCTTTCATTAACGGAGTGGGTGCAATGCCTAATGGAGTTACTATATCTTTTGTTTCGAATTCCATCGTCTTGCTTATTTCATAAGCAGCAATTTCTCCGATTCTTTCAATGTTTCTTCTGAAACGCATTCTATCTTTTTGAATTTCTACATCTCTTAATTCTGCAATAAAATGATTGATGATTGAACTCTTTTCGCTTAATAAGTGTACCATGGTGTCTGTTTTTAAATAAATAATCCTCCGTTAATATGTAATGTCTGCCCAGTAGTAAATTGACCGCCTGTTCCACACAAATATAAAACTGTTTCAGCAATACTTTTTGGATTGCCAAGTGATTTTAATGGAGTTGATTTTATGAGTTCATTTCTTAGTTCTTCATTTATTTCTCTGATCATACCAGCATCAAAATATCCAGGCGCAATACAATTAACACGAATATTTGAAGAGCCTAATTCGATTGCTTGCGTTCGTGTTAATCCTTCAACGCCAGATTTGCTTGCTGCATACGCTGAAGTTCCAGCTACAGGTCTGTGTGCAACAATAGATGAAAAATAAATAATGCAACCTTCGTTTTGCTTTTTCATTTGTGGGATCAAGTGCTTGCTAACCAACATTGGTCCCGTTAAATTAATTGCGAGAACTTCATTCCAGTTTTCTACTGATTGTTTCCAGCTCATTCCGCTGTAAGAAATACCAGCTAAATGAACGATAGCATCAACCCTATTGAAGTTGTTAAATAGTTGTTCTGCTGCGATAGCTATACTTGCTTCGGATGAAATATCTGCAGTGTATGCTTTAAATTGAACACCGTTTTTACTTGCCTCATTTTGGAATATAGAAAAATCGAAATCAGCATTGCGGTTAATAGCAGCTATATCATAATGTGCACGAAGCATCATAAGCACAACCTCTTGTGCCAGTCCGCCACTAACGCCTGTGATAACTGCAACTTTGTTTGACATAATTATTTTTTCAGCCAACGAATCACTCGAGGCAATTCGTTTTTTTCAAGATGTAAATATACTGAATCTTCTGCTCCAAACCCTTTGAAAAATTGACGTACGTTTGAATCGTTGGAGCCCCCAAAGTCAAGCGTTAATGACAGATTGCTATTTTCTTTTATGATGCTATCAAAAAGTAAAAACATTGCACCATCATTTTCTGTATTAAACTTCCTAAATCCTTTTAAATATAATAGTCGCTTATGGTATTGAACAAAATAAGCACCTGCTATTAACTCTCCGTTTAACATAATCCCTTTTGAGAGTACTTTGCAATGCTTCGGCAGTTCGTTCATAAGTTTTAACAAAGTAGTTAAATGTGATTCTGAATAGTTTAAGTTTTTTTCTGATATGGTTATTTTAAATTCTTTAGTGTAAATGGAGTAGTCGCTGATGTCAACCAAGACAGTTTCTAGTGGTGCAATTTTTTTTAATTTTCTAACATGGCTAACACTATAATTATTTCTTAGCGTTTCATAGTTATGGTTTAGGCTGAGCGTCTGATAGATTTTTTCGGTTGCTTTTAAATTATTTAATATACTAGAATTATTATTGAAAATATTTATGTTGATATAGCGTACAAGTTTTGACAGCGCTTCGACCCATGGCTTTATGTCTGTTAATGCGTTAGTAGTATAAACACCAAAGTGACGAACGAAGTAGGGTTGTGTAAAATGTTTGATAAAATACTTTTCCTTAATGTAAATTGGAAAAACCGCTTCGTAGTCGTTCAATACAAATGCCGACCAGTGCGGGCAACAAACATCTAAATAAAACGAGCATCCAAAAATCTGAGGTGAAGTACTGCGCAAAATGCACTCATCCCATTTTTGAATATTAATTTCTTCTCGCTTTAAATAGTTAATCATTATTTATTTCTCTCTTTTTGAAAAGTAGTGAATTGATGTTTGTTTTTGTTTTCTGAAATAAATCGATCGAGTGCTTTTATTCCGAAACGAGTAAGTGATTTTGGATGACCGATAATTACTAATTCCCTTTTCCCGTTGTATTGTTTCAATGCTTTATTTAATAATGCAGCATTATAGCCATCAACAGAAACTGTGTTTTGTGTATACTGGGTAAGTAGCTTCTTGCGCATACCAGGCGCTGCTATTGGAACGCCATCGCCTAGTGGTTTATGTTCATAAGGATTAATTCTTCCGAGTAAAAATAATTTCCAATAAAAAAGCGGACTGTTTTTAATGGATCCAATCGAAATTTCTTTAAACGGACCTTCTTCTGGTTTACAAGGGTCATTATTAAAATGCCAGCTACTTAAATCAGGTGCATTGGTAAAATCGTAACTGTATTGTTGTGAAGTATATTTTCCTTTTCTGAATACACTAGAGTCTACTGTAATATTATTATTGATAAATGCGTCTTTAAATTTGTCGAAGGGTTGTATGCACCATCCTCCAGCGCGATAGGCAAATATAGAATCGACTGCAGTTAACGATTCGAGTTTTTGTTTGTAAGTTGTAACTAATCGTTCAATGTTTTGGGAGTCAAAATCTGCTAGCTTATATCGATCAGCAATAATATGCCATTTATCATTATGGTAGTAACTATCTTCCCAATGAGGGTGAATATGTAGCTGAATATCATGTCCTTCTTGATATAATTGCTTTACCTGCTTGGTGATTGCTTGATAATCTTCTTCTAGCTCTGGAAATTTTAATTTGAATTCTTCCAGTTTGATAATATATCCGACATCAACAAATTGAACAAGTTTAATTCCATGCTTATCGGCTACTTCTTTTAGTAGCTGTGTAGGATGTAATATACAATTCTTAGCTGTTCCAGTTTTTTCACCGAAGTATAATTCATAGTCGAATGTTAAATAAATATTCATGAATTAATCAGCTCGTTATTGGTTCCAAAAGGTGTATACATCGTTACTCCGTACCTGTTATAATAATCAATCATCACTTCAAGCATTTTTTTCGCATCAATCAACATGCATTTTGCTTCACCAATAAACGAATTGCTTAAAACTTTTTCTTTTTCAAATAGTGGTTTTAAGGCATCGCAATTTCTTTTTGCCGACCAAACAGGATTATGAACTTTTGTTTCCATTGTATGAATGGTTCCGCTATGATCAATCATTCTTACATTGAAAATTTTATCATCGTAAATTGGATATTTAAAAATAACAGCATCTTCAAGTGTATGTAAATTTGTACATGCACCATTTAAGGTAGTTCCCAACATTAATATTTTTCCATTCTTGCTACATAGTTTTCTGAAAGGGGAGTACTCGTTGTATGGAGTAACATTTCCGAAGTGTGAGTTGGTAAAGTAATCTGCTTCTTTTCCGTAAGCACAAATAGAATCTGTTGGGTGAAAGCTTCGTTTTACTCCAATCATTTTTCTAAAAGTTTCGGAAACAACGCCCATCTGTGACGGAGTGTTGTTTATATCAAATACCGATTGTTCTAAAAGGTAATCTTTATTTCTTCCCTTAGCTGGAAAAGCTGGCATTAACAAAGTTCCATTGGGGCCAATGGATTCTTTTAAAGCTTCGATTAGGGTTAAAGCGCCCCCGTTAATATATCCTATTTTGCTAAGTGCGCAATGAACTAGAAGATGGTCGCCACTTACAACGCCACATTTTTTTATTTGATTAATCAGCTCTTCTTTTGTTAGAAAGTCCTGATTGTTTTTTTGGGTAGCGAGTTTTCTGTTTCGAAAATACTTTTTAATTCGCTTCAGTAATTCTAATATTGATTCAGGAAGTAGGCGTAGGATAGCATCTTTCATAATTCTTCTCTCAATTATTTAATTGATGCATATTCAACAATTTCTTCATACACGTTACGCCATCCTTCCCATTCATCTTTGTCATTAACGGTATGATTGTGCCAAAGCGTTACAAAAGTTCCGTTCACACTTCTTACTTCGTCAATCATTTTTTTTGCTCTAATAATAGATTCATCAGGTGATAAACTCAAATAATCTTTCAATGTTCCGTCCATAATCATAAACGGAATTATGCGAAGTTGTGTTGTCGTATCGAGGTCTAAATCATAAAAGTAAAAAGGGGAACATATGCTTGCTCTAAATCCTATTTCAGAAGCGTATCCTAGTGAGTAATCTTCTTCCACATCTAAATCTAAAAGTATGCGATATGTATCTGGAAACGTCACTTTTAAAAAGTGCTGCCTGCTTTTGGTAATTTCTCTTTTTACAATTTTTGTTAAGCGTTTGATTTCTTTTTGAACCTGATTTTTATTTCCGTTACTAGCGTATGAAGGATGAATTCCAACTTCTGCATTGTCGGCAATAGATTTAATCAACGACTGAAACTTTAAACTTCCTTCAACAGAGATGTTTTTATCGAATTCTCCATAATTGCCTAACAAGAAAAAGTAGATTTGTTTGAAGTGATATTTTTCTTTTAATTCAATCTGCCAATCATACGTATCAAAAGGGTCTTTTTGAATTCCCGTTAATACTTTTAGTCTTTCGAGTATTTTTTCAAAATCTAATTTTAGCAATGCAGCTGCAAATGCTCCAAACTGTCTCGTGATACCTTTTTCCTGATAGGCATAAGCACTGTCTATATCAAAGGTGGAAATAAATTTAAATTGCTTTTCTCTAAAATGTAATTCAGGATATTTGATTTTTAATTGATGCTTTAATTCACTGCACCAAATATTCACGAGAGGTTTGCTAAGAAATCCTTTTTGATAAGCAAGGCTTTGCTGCGGACTGAATCGTAAATGTTCATCTTTTATATGAGGCAAATATTCTTCATAACGACTGACTAAATAAAATGAAGCTGCGAAAGGATCGAAGGGGAAATCGTATTTAGGATGTGTGCCAAAAAACACAGACATATTTTTCCATTCAAATACATTTAGTTCCTGATCTTCTATTCCTTTCTCGAAAAGTAGTCGCGATGCATAGATGAAAAACTCATCGCCAAAGGCATGTTCGCAATAGGTGATTTTAGGTAGGTTACTCGAAAGATATTCAGTTTTATTATTTATTATTTTATAGTTAATTCCAATAATATCATTCAGCAGCAAATTTAAAATATATTGCAGGCGAGGTGTCGACTTATGGGAATAGACTAAAAGTTGAGTGTCTTTCATTATCACTAAATGATGTGCTAAAAATAGTGATTTCATTCACTGCATATGCATTAGAAATTACAATTCTCCTTCATCGGCGAAACTATAATAACTGTTTCCTGCAATTATGATATGGTCGATTAACTGAATGTCGAGTTGTTCAGCACCATATTTTAGCTTTTTTGTCAGGTCTTTATCTGCCTGACTTGGTTCATTAGTGCCGCTAGGATGGTTATGAACTGCAATAATGTTGGAACACGTTAGTTGCACTGCTTCTTTGAAGATAATTTTAGGGTCTACTACGGTTCCACTTGTGCCACCCATACTTACTTTCTTCTTGGATATAATTTTATTGGCTCTGTTGAGTAGAATAATCCAGAATTCTTCATAGGGTAGGTCAGCCAATAGCGGCTGCATTTGTAAGAATGCATCATTGCTGCTTCTTATTTTATATCCTGCAACTTCAAACTCTCGCCGGCGTCTGCCAAGTTCCAATGCTGCAAGAATCGAAATCGCTTTTACGGCACCAAGTCCTTTTACTTTAGATAACTCTTGAATACTTAATCGACTAAGGCTTGCGAGGTTATTGTCGTGGGAGGTTAGGAGTTCCTGTGCAATTTCAACGGCGTTTTTGTTTTTTGAGCCAGTGCGTATTAAAATAGCAATAAGCTCCGAAATTGATAAGGAGTTAAGTCCATTGCGCACTAATTTTTCTCTGGGACGGTCAATTGCTGACCAATCTTGTTGGGTAGGATTTTTCATTGTTTAAAAATTAAGGAGGGCGAATGAAAAATCAACCCGTTTCTATATAACACAAAAGCCCTTCGCTAGGCGAAAGGCTTGGTATTTTTAGTAACTAAAATCAAATTATAAGCTATTCAAATGCATTTGAATGCTAGACTTTAAGTTAGCAGCTTTGTTTTTATGAATCACATTTTTCTTAGCTAAACGATCTAACATCGCAGATACTTCAGGTACTAATTTAGAAACCTCTGCTTTGTCTTTACTGCTACGTAATTCTTTTAAAAGATTACGAGTAGTTTTAGCTTGATAACGATTACGCACACGCTTTGAATCGTTTGAACGGATTCTTTTTTCGGCTGACTTATGATTTGCCATTGCTCTTGTTTTTTAAGGTTGTGCAAGTTAAGAACTTACACAACAATTTCCTATTATTTTTTGTAGTCCGTACGGGAATCGAACCCGTGTTTCCTCCGTGAAAGGGAGATGTCCTAGACCCCTAGACGAACGGACCATTAAAGAACTTTCCCTTTTAACGGGAGCGCAAAATTAGGCTTTTATTTTTATAAATCAAGGTTTCTGCCTTTTTTTTTATAAAATTAAATATCTCGGTTACCATCAAACTGCTCAAGATAGTCAGCAATGCGTCTTAAGAAGCTTCCTCCCAAGGATCCATCAACTACACGGTGATCGTAACTTAGGGACAAGAACATCATATGTCTAATAGCGATAGCATCTCCGGAAGGTGTTTCAATCACTGCCGGTTTTTTACGGATGGCACCTACAGCTAAAATAGCTACTTGAGGTTGGTTAATTATTGGTGTGCCCATTACATTTCCGAATGAACCTACATTTGTAAGGGTAAATGTACCGCCCTGTATTTCATCTGGTTGAAGCTTATTGGCACGTGCACGATTAGCTAAATCATTTACGGATTTAGTCAGTCCAAGTAAGTTTAAGCGATCAGCATTTTTAATCACTGGAACTATTAAGTTGCCTGTTGGAAGGGCGGCTGCCATTCCAATATTGATATTCTTTTTAATAATAATCTTAGTTCCATCAACACTCACATTAATAAGAGGGTAATCCTTGATGGCTTTAACCACAGCTTCAATAAATACTGGGGTAAAGGTGATTTTTTCTCCTTCTCTTTTTTCAAACGGCTTTTTGATTTTATCTCTCCACAACACCAAATTAGTAACATCGGCTTCTACATAAGAGGTAACATGAGGAGAAGTTTGCTTACTCATTACCATATGATCCGCAATCAATTTACGCATGCGGTCCATTTCTACAATCTCTACATCGCCACTCATTGAAGTTGCTGGAGATGAAGAAGCTGGCATTGAAGCTGAAGTTGTAGGTTGTGCTTGAACTGCAACAGGTGGAGGACTCGCTTTGCCAGATTTTTTAGCATCAACAAAAGCTAAAATATCTTTTTTCGTTACTCTTCCTTCTGAGCCAGTACCTTGAATACTATCTAGTTCAGGTTGTGATATACCCTCTGTTTGGGCAATGTTTTTAACTAAAGGCGAATAAAAACGATTAGCGTTAGAACTAATTGAAGTAGGTGCAACAGGTGCCAGAGCACTTACAGGAGCTGGAGCTGCTACGGGAGCCGGTGCTGCTACTGGAGCAGGAGCACTTGCAGGAGCTGCTTTAACTTCACTACTTCCACCGCCAGTTTCAATAATTGCAATTGCAGTACCTACCTGAACAACGTCTCCTTCATTAAAAAGGCGTTTTACCAGCGTACCTGCCGCAGTCGATGGTACTTCAGAATCTACCTTGTCTGTTGCAATTTCCAGTACTGATTCATCTGCTTGAATAGCATCGCCTTCATTCTTGAGCCAGCGTATGATAGTTGCCTCATGAACGCTTTCGCCCATCTTTGGCATTTTAAGTTCAACTGTCGCCATTTTTAAAATTCTTTGTTAAGGAGGTGCAAAAATAAGAAAAACCGACAAAGCTCGGCATCAAAATAAATACTTATCGTGTCAACGTATTATTCATCATCGTGTAAAATAAAGCAAATATCTAAACGTTAGCCCTTAAGATATAAGAATTAAACCATGATAGTTAGCGATATTAGCAACTTGGAAACAAATAAAGGAGTTACGAACGTTATTCTTGAATATGGACAGCGGTTGAGGGATTTTATCCGTCGACGTGTTAATACTCAAGAAGATGCAGAAGATATTTTGCAGGATGTTTACATTGATCTAATGCAAACCATGAGAGTAAAACCGATTGAACAGATGTCGGCCTGGTTATACCGCGTTGCAAGAAATAAAATAATCGACCGTTACCGAAAGCATAAGCCTGTACTTTATAATGATATGAATGTGGCTAAGTCAGACGGGGATGAGGGATATTATTTTATTGAAGAAATTTTAGGAGCTCAGAATGATCCTGGATTCATGAATAAGGATAATAAACTTATTAAGGATGCTTTATTTAAGGCATTGGAAGAATTACCCGCTGAACAGAGAGAAGTTTTTATAAGGCATGAGTTTGAGCAACAAGGTTTTCAGGAAATGGCGGATGAGTTAAATATCACATTAAACACTTTGTTGTCCCGTAAACATTACGCAATTAAATATCTTCGTAAGCAATTAAAGCCCTTATACGAAGAACTTTTTAAGCAAAACTAATTTTAAATAATCACGATGAATAAAGGCTACCACCTTAAGAGTTTAATAATAGTGTTGATTTACTTTTGTGTAGCTGGATTTTTAGTGATGCTGCTTTGGAATTGGTTGCTTCCCTCCATTATCGGGGTAAGAGTGATTAACTTCTTCGAGGCATGTGGGTTAATTTTACTGACAAACTTTTTATTTAATAAAACTTTTTTGCGTAAGATGATTTTGAGAAAGAAATGTGAAGATGCCAGATGGTCGTTGTTATGTGATGATAATAAAGAAAAGCTGAATGATTTGTGGGAAAAGCGTTGTCAGGAATTAGAAAAAGCTAAAAACAAGTAATAAAAAAAAGACCTCCTAGGAGGTCTTAATATTTCAATTTTATTTCGCGTCTTTAGCAGGTTCTTTCTTTTGTTCTTTAATATCTGCTTTGATTTCCTTTCGCTCGTTTTGCATTTCTTTAAATTGTTTCATTTGTTCTGGAGTGAAGATGTTACTAAGCGACTTTTCGTAGGATTCTCTCTGTTTGCGCATCTGCTCTTTAACCAATTCCATTTCTTTTTCCTGATTAACAAATAAAACTTCCAAATCTTTTACTTGCTTATCATTCAAATTTAATTTTTGCTTAAGCATAATAGCACGTTTTGTAGCTCTTTCCTCTGGAGTTACTTCTTTACGCTTTGTTTCTTGTGCAGATGCCGTGGTGATTGCTGTTACAAAGAACAAGCAAAATACTAAAAGTTGTTTTTTCATTGCTGCTGTTTTTAAAGGTGAATTAATTTAGTTGATTTCTGATTTAATAACTTGTGTTTATTCTTTTACTTTTTTAATCAGATATAATCCGTCTCTTATTGGTAATAATATCTTTTCTGTTCTGCTATCAGCGCTTACTTTTTCATTAAACGCTACAATATGCTTCGTGTCTCGATCCCAGTCTTTTTCCTCTTTGATTACATTCCCACTCCATAAAACATTATCCGCTAAGATGTATCCTCCAACACGTAATTTGTCAAAGATGATATCATAATATCTGGAGTACGCTTCTTTATTTGCATCAATAAAAATCAAATCGAATTTTTCATTCAAGGTTGGAATAATCTTTTCGGCATCACCACTAAGAACTTCACATGATGCTATAACATTCGCTTTCGATAAATATTGTTCAACCATTTCTTTTAACTCGTCATTAACATCAATAGTGATGAGTTTTCCATTCGGTTTTAATCCTCGTGCAAGGCAAATAGCAGAGTATCCTGTGTAAGTACCAATCTCTAAAATGCGTTCAGGTTTGAGCATGCTACTAATAAAAGTTAAAAACTGTCCTTGCAAATGTCCTGAGAGCATTCGTGGCGACAATATTTTTGCGTGCGTTTCACGGTTCAGTGATTTCAGAACATCATCCTCAGTAGTAGAATGCGATTCGCAGTAAGCTAATAATTCCTCACTGATAAATTCCATTTTTAAATTCTTTTGAATAATTATGTCTCTAAAATAGGCAGTTAAAGTTTTTATTCATCCTGGTTTTTGAATAATCTATCAACAGTATACTTAATTAGCTAATTATAAACTGATAAAATATTCTCTAATATGAAGGCAGTTACCTCTTTGGTTCTTATTTTCGTAACATATCTTTGATTTATGAATGTTATTCTTTTTGATGATCAGTTTGCAGGTGATTTATTGCCTTTTACATTTACCCGACCTACATCCGAATTGCGCGTTGGAATATTAACAATACGCGAAAAGTGGGAGCATTTATTTACGAAGGGAAATAATTCCTTTAGCTATCTTACTAAAGAATATCTTCAAGATAAATTTCCTTGTCATTCATCGCATGATAGTTTTTATGTAAATGGAGCTTTGCTTCCATCATCAGAATTGATAGGTGCAATTGCTAATCTTGAAATAGGGAAAGGTTTACTCACTGGCGATAAATTTATTGCTGTTCGTTCAGATGATTTTAATGTCAATGATTATTCATCAATTGAGTTTGATACCTATCATGGACATACAGAATTTATCAATTTCCCGTGGGAGATCTTTTCTAAAAATGATCAGGAAATTAAAGCCGATTTTAAACTGGTAACTTCAAACAGAAAAGGACAGATTCCCTCGTCTACTAATCAGTTAATTGGAGCTGAAAACATTTTTATTGAAGAAGGTGCCAAAGTTGAATGCTCAATTATTAATGCGATTGCAGGTCCTGTTTATATTGGTAAAAATGCAGAGATAATGGAAGGTTGTATTATTCGTGGACCATTTGCATTAAACGAAAGCGCAGTGCTTAAAATGGGAGCTAAAATTTATGGAGCAACTACTATCGGACCTGGATGTAAGGTAGGAGGAGAAGTGAGTAATTCCGTTTTCATGGCTAACTCAAATAAAGCGCATGATGGCTTCTTGGGAAATAGTGTTATTGGGGAATGGTGTAATCTAGGTGCAGATACGAATACTTCTAATCTGAAAAATAATTATTCGAATGTAAAAGTGTGGAGTTATAATCAGCGTAAAATGATAGACACTGGTTTGTTGTTCTGCGGATTAATGATGGGTGATCATTCGAAATGCGGAATTAATACGATGTTTAATACGGGGACAGTAGTTGGTGTCTCAGCAAATATATTCGGCGCTGGATTTCCTGAAAAGTTTATTCCTTCATTTACTTGGGGTGGCACTGCCGATTCTGAAAAGTTTTTACTCGATAAAGCAATTGCTCTTGCTGCTACTGTTATGAAGCGAAGAGGAATAGCGATGTCAGCTGCTGATGAAAAAATTTTATCAGAAGTTTTTTTGAATGAGTTGAATCCAATTTCAGAGTAAGATTCGGTGGCATATCTATTGTCTAGGGCGCGCGCCCGAAAAAAATCGCGCATTCAATCACTTATTAATGTCAATTTGTCACAAATAGTTTATGCATTCAGAAAATAATTTCAATAGTCTGCCTATGTCTGCCATAGGAATTAATGATGATGAGCCGGAATTAATTCCGTTACTCACGAATGAAGACGAGGAGCAGATGAATAATGAAAAGGTCCCAGAGACACTTTCATTGTTACCATTACGTAATACCGTTTTGTTTCCTGGAGTAGTTATCCCAATTACCGTTGGAAGAGATAAATCCATCAAGCTTATAAAAGATGCTTATGCTTCCGATAGAATTATCGGTGTAGTTGCACAGAAAGATGTAAGTGTGGAGGACCCTAAACTAGATGATTTAAAATCAATCGGAACAGTTGCACAAATTTTAAGAATGTTACGAATGCCTGATGGTAATACAACGGTTATTATTCAAGGAAAGCGTCGTTTCAGAGTGAAAGAGTTAGTTCAAGATGATCCTTATTTAAAAGCAGTGGTTGAGCCATTTTCTGATTCAACCAAGGTAGAAAAAGATCAGGAGTTCAGTGCCATCGTTGATTCTTTAAAGGACATCTCGATGCAAATTATTCAGCAGTCACCAAACATTCCAACAGAAGCATCATTTGCATTACGCAATATTGAAAGTCCTTCTTTCTTAATCAACTTTATTTCATCCAATATGAATGCGGATGTAGATAAAAAGCAAAGTCTTCTTGAGATGAACGACTTAAAAGAAAGAGCAACACGCGTATTAGAGCATCTTACAAAAGAGCTTCAAATGCTAGAGTTAAAAAATCAAATTCAGAGTAAAGTAAAAACCGATTTAGATAAGCAACAGCGTGAATATTTCCTGAATCAGCAATTAAAAACAATTCAGGAAGAATTAGGTGGTAACACACCTGATAAGGAAATGGAGGAAATGCGTGAGCGCGCGAAGAGTAAGAAGTGGGGAAAGTCAGTGCAGGAGGTTTTTGATAAGGAGATGGATCGTTTAGGGAGGATTAATCCTGCGGCTGCCGAATATTCTGTAACGATGAATTACCTTGATTTACTGTTAGAGCTTCCGTGGGAAGATATGACAGAAGATAATTACGACTTGAAGCGTGCGCAGAAAATTTTAAATAAGGATCATTTCGGTTTAGAAAAAGTAAAGACGCGTATTCTCGAATACCTCGCGGTAATAAAACTGAAGAAAGATATGAAGTCGCCGATTATGTGTTTAGTCGGACCCCCAGGAGTTGGTAAAACTTCGCTCGGGCGTTCGATAGCGGAGGCGCTTGGCCGTAAGTATGTACGTATGTCGTTAGGCGGTTTACGTGATGAAGCAGAAATACGCGGACATCGAAAAACATATATTGGTGCAATGCCAGGTCGTATTATTCAGAACATTAAAAAATCTAAATCATCTAATCCTGTTTTTATTTTAGATGAGATTGATAAACTAACCAACGATTTTCATGGTGATCCATCATCAGCGTTATTAGAAGTTTTAGATCCTGAGCAAAACACTGCTTTTTATGATAATTATGTGGAGTTAGAATACGATTTGTCGAAGGTGTTGTTTATTGCAACGGCTAACTCATTAAGCAGTATTCAACCTGCATTGCGTGATCGTTTAGAAATCATCGATATTACGGGTTATACACTTGAGGAGAAAACGCATATTGCTATTAATCACTTAGTGAAAAAGCAATTAGAGGCTCACGGATTAAAAGATGGTCAGCTTTCTTTTTCTCCCTCAGTGTTAAAAATGATTATTGAGCAATATACATGGGAGAGCGGGGTTCGTACGTTAGAAAAATGTATTGCTAGTGTAGTTCGTTCAGTTGCTAAACTTGTGGCAATGGAAGAAAAGGCGCCATCAAAAGTTACAGAAGATGTTGTGATTAAAGCATTAGGTGCTCCACGATTTTTGCCTGATCGTTTAATTAATAATGATGTTGCAGGTGTGGTTACCGGACTTGCATGGAATGCGAACGGAGGAAGTATTTTGTTTATAGAAAGCAGTAAGAGCAAAGGAACAGGTAAGTTGACATTAACGGGTAACTTGGGCGATGTAATGAAAGAGTCTGCTGTAATTGCAATGGCTTATTTAAAAGCACATGCCGAAGAGTTGAATTTGGAAGCGGCTGAATTTGATAAATGGGATGTACATATTCACGTTCCGGAAGGTGCTACTCCTAAAGATGGTCCTTCTGCTGGAATTACCATGCTAACGTCATTGGCATCTTTATTTTCGCAACGCAAAGTGAAAGCAAAACTAGCAATGACAGGTGAGATTACCCTGAGAGGGAAAGTCCTTCCTGTAGGAGGTATTAAAGAAAAGATTTTAGCTGCTAAGCGTGCGGGTATTAAAGAGATAATCCTAAGTTCAGACAATCAAAAAGACATTCAGGAAATCAAAGAAGATTACACGAAGGATTTGAAGTTTCACTATGTGAATTCGATGACCGAAGTATTGGATTTAGCTTTGTTAACGCAGAAAGTGAAGCCTTCAAAAACAATTAAAAAATAAATAAAAAACAATGTAAAGTCCTGATGTAAAAGTCGGGACTTTTACTTTTTATCACAAGCGCCACAAGTATCGCCCTTCGATCGCTTTCTAAATTGAAGAATTAGAAATACAGAGGCCGCAATTACAATTGCAAATACGATAATGTCTTGAATGTTCATAGCTAGGTGCAAATTTCGTAAAACTTATTGTTTTTCACCTATCAAAAAACAATACTTTTGCAAAAGAATTTACAGCTATGATAACTGCAGAGACTCCATTAGTATTCGATAGGACTAATCTTTCCGATGAGCAACTCATCGATTTGTATAAGGCGCTTTTAAAGCCACGCATGATTGAAGAGAAAATGCTGGTGCTTTTACGTCAGAGTAAATTGGCAAAATGGTTTAGTGGTATCGGACAAGAAGCAATTTCTGTTGGTACTGCTATGGCACTTGATAAGCAAGAGTATATTTTACCAATGCATCGTAATCTTGGAATATTTACTGTTCGTGGAATTCCTTTAAATCGTTTGTTCTCTCAGTTTACTGGAAAGCCTTCAGGATTTACAAAAGGTCGTGATCGTTCTTTTCACATGGGAACGCAGGAATTTAAAATTGTGGGAATGATTTCACATTTGGGTCCGCAGATGGGTGTTGCCGATGGAGTTGCTTTAGCAAGTTTACTTCGTGGAGATAAAAAGGTAACAGCAGTATTTACAGGTGATGGTGCTACCAGCGAAGGTGATTTTCATGAAAGTATTAATGTTGCTGCTGTTTGGAATTTACCAGTGATATTTATTATTGAGAATAACGGTTACGGACTATCTACTCCAAGTAGTGAGCAGTTTCGTTGCAAGCAGTTTATTGATAAAGCTATTGGTTACGGAATAGAAGGTGTGCAGGTAGATGGCAATAATATTTTAGAAGTTTATAAAACAGTTTCTGGTTTAGCAGCATCTATGCGCGAGAATCCACGCCCTGTTTTGTTGGAGTGTATGACCTTTCGTATGCGAGGACACGAAGAGGCCTCGGGAACGAAGTACGTTCCTCAGGAGTTGTTTGATGTGTGGGGAAGAAAAGACCCGATTAAGAATTACGAAAGCTATTTGTTAGAGGAGAAAATAATTGATGCTGATTTTGTAGAGATGGTAAGAGCAGGCATCAAAGAAGAAATAGAAGAAGGATTAGAAATTAGTTTTTCGGAACCCGATGTAAAAGTAGATACTGTCACTGAATTGGCAGATATGTTTGCGCCAGCAACAAATTCGGTAATCCCTGCCGTTAGTAATTCAAAAAGTGATAAACGATTTTTAGATGCTATCACAGATGCTATGCGTCAGGCAATGCAACGTCATTCGAATCTGGTGATTATGGGACAAGATGTGGCGGAGTATGGTGGAGCATTTAAGGCTACTGCAGGATTTGTGGAGGAGTTTGGAAAAGGACGTGTTCGCAATACGCCACTTTGTGAATCAGCGATTGTAGGTACTGGACTTGGACTTTCTATTAACGGATATAAGTCGATTGTAGAAATGCAATTTGCCGATTTTGTTACTTGCGGATTTAATCAAATTGTAAATAACCTTGCAAAAACACATTATCGCTGGGGACAAAATGCAGATGTAGTTGTGCGTATGCCAACAGGAGCAAGTGTAGCAGCTGGTCCTTTTCACTCTCAATCAACAGAAGCTTGGTTTTTTCATGTACCAGGATTGAAAATAGTTTACCCTGCATTTCCTTCGGATGCTAAAGGATTGTTAGCGGCGTCCATTGAAGATCCGAATCCTGTAATGTATTTCGAGCACAAAGCACTTTATAGAAGTATCAATGAAGATGTGTGTGATGATTATTACACTATTGAAATTGGAAAAGCGAAGACAGTAAGAGAGGGAAAAGATTTATCGATTATCACTTACGGATTAGGAGTGCATTGGGCTATTGAAGCATTGCAATTGCATCCTGAAATTGATGCTGAAATTATTGACTTGCGTACCATATTACCATGGGATGAAGAGGCTGTTTTAAATTCAGTAAAGAAGACAGGTAAGGTAATTGTGATGCATGAAGATACACAGACAGGTGGAATAGGTGGTGAGATAACGGCACGTATAGCCGAAAAGTGTTTCCCTTACTTAGATGCACCTCCCGTACGTATTGGAGCGCTTGATACTCCAGTTCCAATGTCGGCAGCATTAGAGAAAAACTTTTTACCGAAAGAACGTTTTATTCAGTTGCTTTGCGAACTGAATGCTTATTGATAGGATTGTAAAATCGATTTAAGTTTTTTTAATTCCTTTTTGTTTTGGTTCGAATAGATTCCTGTAAGGAGTGTGTTTTTTTCTTTTTCGGTAAGATGCCAGTTTAATGAAACACGCTCTTTCGTTTCAGGCATTTGAATTAAGATGTATTCAAATGATACATCTTTTGTCATACTTACATTGCGAATCAGCTTGTCAGAAATATAATCCTGAACAACTAAAAAGTTATCTGATAAATTTTTGATGGGAGAGCTCGTTTTTTCTAAGAAGGATTTAGCTGAATTATTTTCGACGTCTAATTTCTTTGGAGTATCTCTTAACTGTAGTAAAACAACACCACTTGTGTTTTCCTGAATCCATTCTTTAAAGCTGAAAATAAATTGCACTGCATTTTGTGTTCCGTAATTATCATGCAAGCCTGCGTCTAATACTTCTAATGCTGGCGAACATGGCAATGTTGTGGCAGGTGTAATATAGGGGAACGCTGCATTCATTCGTAAAGCAGAGCTCATTCTTAAGTTATAAGGATTTTTATTTTTAAAATATTGCGTAAACTCAATGCCGTTAGGAAGTTGTTTTAATTCTGGATGGATTAGTGGAGAAGCGTTTAACAAATAGCTTACAGGCTGTGCTGATATATGCAATGCCCCACCTGAATTCAGAATAGTTGGAGAAACTACGAGCATCGGAATAGAAGCTGTTTTTTCTGCATTGATATAATCACTGATAGGATGCGATAGTAATTGTTGTGTGTTCTCGTTGAATTGTTTTTCCCATGCAAAAGCTCTGTCTTTGGCATAGGATGTTCCATCAATTTTAACTTGAGTAGGATTTAGGAAAAGATCAGCAACTACACCATTAAAGATAGTTGTGTTGAGCATGTCGCTACCTAATGACTTTATCAATTTTTCATCCCCTGAAAAGTTGTCGTTCATTAATTGCTCTTTCTGTTTCCAATATAACTCTCGGTAATAGCTCTCGCTAAGCATTCCTCCTGATGAACCAAAAATGATAGCCGTTTGTGGCATCAGGTTTCCATTAAGTGTGCTATCAATTACCTGTAAACTTTTAAATGTAAAAAGCATCGAACGTAATCCACCACCACTTGCTTCCAGAATTACAAGTTTTGGTTTGTCGACACCTTTTGCTTTCCAATATTTTTTCCAGTTAGCTAAAATTGCTTCTGTATTTTTGATGTCATCTGTTACTATTTGCTGATTGTATTGTTCATGCAATTGTTCTTCCGAATAAATCACATCAGCCTTGCTATTATCGATTCCATAGGCAAGTGTTTTTGGTGAGAAGTATTCAAACGTAGATAAAAAATTTATCAGCAATACAACCGCAATCATTGCAAAGGTGCCCCACGATTTCAGCCAATAGCGAATAACACCTGCAAACATCAATAGAATAGTAAAGAGTAAAACAACCGATGCTCCTGCTGGTATTTTTAATAACGGACTATCACCAAAAAATCCGAGTGATAAAAAAAGGATAATTAAAACAACTTCAAAAACTGCGGCATTCACATGATTTTGTCGGAAAACTTTTTGTAGCATGTAAGGCTGATAGTGCCCTGTTTCCCGAACCAGTTTCACTTTGTAAAAAGTAGTAAGATAGGTCTCAACACGCCATGTGTCTTTTCTGTATTTATCCAGTTTAGAATAATCGCGCATCGGTAACAAATCATCTTTATCTGCATGCTTTACTCCAAACATTTTATTGATATCTTGATTGGTAGATTGAAAATATCGAAGCGATAAAGATAATATTGCAGCAATACCTGATAACAATCCAATAATATCGATTGTGATTTCACTGATTGGTTTTAACTGGCTTTCTAATTGAAATTGGCAAATTCGAATGCAATAAAGCAAAATGAATGACAATGGAATAATAAAGTTGTTTAGAAAAAACTTTAAGAATGTTCTTGATAGCGTTGCGAGAAAGGGAAACCGAAAACTATTTAATAAGAATCCAGCAATGTTGAATGCAACAATAAACATCCCCATCATCATTCCAACAATAAAGAAAGAAGTGAATCCAACAGAGCCTAAATACTCAGGGTTTAAAAACAAAAATTGCAAGCCGTATTTAGTACCAACTTGTTCAGTTATTATTCCGAAGAGCAACAACCAAAAAAATAAAAAGGATTTATTTTTCTTGATGTACATCAGCATTAACTGAATAGGGAATGAATAAACAAACCTTCTCAGAAATAATGGAGTTGTGTTTTTGTGCAACATCGAATTAAAAATAGTTATTCGAACCTAAAGAAAAAATCAATGTATGAAATTTAAATAAAGCCAGATAAATGGAATAGCAAAAAGTAAGCTGTCGAAGCGATCTAATATTCCACCGTGACCTGGAATAATATTCCCCGAGTCTTTAAGTTGATACGTTCTTTTCAAAAGACTTTCAACTAAGTCACCGAGCGTTCCAGTAATCACAATGATGAATGCAATAATCATCCATTCGCTGCCAGATAAACTATGAAAATACATCGAGGTAATGTATCCGGCAATTAGTGTTAGTATTCCACCACCAATAAAACCTTCCCATGATTTCTTTGGCGATATTCTTTCAAACAACCTTCTTTTACCCATAGTCATTCCTACAAGGTAAGCAAAGGTGTCGCTGCTCCATTGTAAAATAAAATACCCTAATATAATTTCAGGATTGTAATTTGATTTAATGGTAGCAATAAAGTTTAGCAGAGCAAATGGCATTATCGCATAAAAAATCCCGAAACAGGTTAACGCAATATTAATGATAGGTTGTTGTTTGTTGCGATATAGTTCTGCAATAGGTATTATTAATAAAATCGCAGCAATAAGAGTTATGTATTTGTAGGGTAGTATGCCAAATGCAACGGCCGATAATATTACGTAGGTGGTAATGCCAACGATACGACCTGCAACTAAATTAGGTTCTACGTTGTCCGTTTTTACAATTTTATAATACTCTTCTAATGCCCCTACAGCAATTAATAAAAACAAGATGCGAAAGGTGATAGCATCGTATAAGATAGCACCAATTAAAACAGAGATAAAAATTATTCCGAATAAGGTTCGTTGCCAGAAGTTACTCATACTATTTGATGCTCTTTTAAAATTGTAATTGCTTCGGTTACATTTTCTTCAGGCACATAAATTTCAATTTCTCCAAATATGTAACTTGAATCTTTTTTGTCGATTGATGAACAAGGGATATTAGCCTCTTCGAAAATCGATTTGATGATTTCAGGTTGTTGGATTTGATTGGTAGAGTAAATTTTTACCCAATTGATATTATTCATGATTTCTATCGTCAATTAAGAACACATAAAGCTGTTTTGGTCCATGTGCACCAGTTACTGTTACACCACCAATGTCGGCTGTTTTACTTGGGCCTGTAATAAGACTAATTGCGGAAGGCATTTTACCTTGCTTCTTAAAATGAGCAAACATTGTGTTCATATCAGGTACTAACTGCGACGCTTTTACAAAAACAATATGTACAGGTGCATAAGCAGGTACAGAACGCGTTTGTTGTTGCGATGATAAAACAACTGTTCCACTTCTGATGATAGCGCATTCGCAGCCTGATATAGCCACATTCATTTCGGCAATATCTTCAACCAAACAAGAGTGGGGTAGTTCACATTCGTATAATAAATTCGATAAACCTTCTTCAATGCAAACAATGTTTTTCCAAAGGTGCTGCATTCCAAGGTCAACTAAGCCAGAAGCAAATTCAAGTTCATTTTCTACAATAAAAAATTTCCCACCTGCAGCGGTTAATTGATTTGCAAATTCAACAACGGGATCTTCTGTGCTTTCAACGAATACACTGGTTTCGATTTCTAACTGCGGAAAAGGATTCGGCGACTTCGATAAAAGTGAAGCGCGAATTTTTTTTAATACCTTTTCTTTTGTTGTACTGTCTTCCATTTTTGCTTTTATGCAATTGGATTGTTGTTTTCTGAAGTTGTAGAATTCTCCGCCTCACTAGGAGCAGGTGTAGGAGTTGTATTTGCAGAAGCATTTTCTTCTTCCTTGTCCCACTTTCTCTTGCCAAAAATAATTTCTAAATCTTCACGGAAGATTACTTCTTTATCTAACAATGTTTCAGCAAGTTTATCCAACGCAGGACGATTCTCAGTTAAAAGCTTAATTGTTTTAACATACGCCTCGTCAATCATTTTCTTTACTTCGTTGTCAATTAACTCAGCAGTTTTTTCACTGTATGGTTTTGTCATCGAATAATCATTTCCACCCTGTGAATCGTAATATGAAATATTTCCAAGCTTATCGTTTAATCCGAAGATAGAAACCGATGCATAGGCCTGCTTCGTTACTTTTTCTAAGTCGCTTAGTGCACCTGTAGATATTTTTCCGAAGGCTACTTGCTCTGCAGCACGACCGCCTAAGGCAGCACACATTTCATCTAGTATTTGTTCTGTAGTTGTTAACTGACGCTCTTCTGGTAAGTACCATGCAGCTCCTAACGAATTACCCCTAGGTACAATCGTCACTTTTACCAATGGTGCAGTATGTTGTAATAACCAGCTCACTGCTGCGTGTCCTGATTCGTGATAAGCAATTACTTTTTTCTCTTCAGCAGAAATGATTTTATTTTTCTTTTCTAATCCTCCAACAATTCTATCAACCGCATCTAAGAAATCCTGACGACCAATTGCTGTTTTATTTCTTCTTGCTGCAATTAATGCTGCTTCATTACAAAGATTCGCAATGTCAGCACCTGAGAATCCAGGGGTTTGCTTCGCAAGGAAATCTAAATCTAATCCTTGCTCTAACTTCAATGGCTTAGAGTGCACTTTGAAAATTTCTTTTCTTCCATTTAAGTCAGGAAGCTCTACATATATCTGACGATCAAAACGACCTGGACGAAGTAAAGCACGATCTAAAATATCTGCACGGTTAGTAGCTGCAAGAATGATTACTCCTGAATTACTTCCGAAGCCATCCATCTCAGTTAATAATTGATTTAATGTTGATTCGCGCTCATCATTCGCACTGAACGATGGTTGTTTACCGCGTGCACGACCAATTGCATCAATCTCATCAATAAAAATAATACTTGGTGCTTTTTCTTTTGCTTGGCGGAATAAGTCACGTACACGTGATGCTCCAACACCTACAAACATCTCAACGAAATCAGAACCTGATAATGAGAAGAAAGGAACTTGAGCTTCACCAGCCACTGCTTTTGCTAATAATGTTTTTCCTGTTCCTGGAGGGCCCACTAACAAAGCACCTCTTGGAATTTTACCTCCTAACTGGGTATATTTTTTCGGATTCTTTAAGAAATCCACAATCTCCATTACTTCTACTTTTGCTTCTTCTAATCCAGCGACATCGTTGAACGTAACCTTTACTTGTAGATCTTTATCAAATAAAGTAGCTTTCGATTTACCAATGTTGAATATCTGACTACCACCTGCACCACCTGAATTCATACGACGAATAAAGTAGATGGTAAGAATGATAATTGATATAGGGAAAATCCAAGTTGCAATTGTATCACCAATGCTATGAACATTGTTTTCATAAAAAACATTTATTCTGCTTTCTTGCGGAATATCTTTTTGATAAGTGCTTAACTCTTCTTCAAAAGCACCAAGGTCGCCGATAGTGAAAGTGTATTGCGGACCTTCGTTCCCGCTCTTGCCAACCGATTTATTTGAAACAGCTTGAAAGGCAGGCTTCGAAAGAGAATCCTTTTTAATATAAACCTCTATAGCTTCTTTATTGATGACTTTGATTTTTTCTACATCACCGGCTTTCACCCATGAATAGAATTTGTTTCTCGATGTTTCTCTTGGATGATTTCCAAAATCAAACATACTGATACCAAGAATAACTACCAGCAATGCAACGTAGAGCCAGTAAAAGTTAAAAGTGAATTTTGGTCCTTTTGGTTTATTCGGGAAATTAGGAGGGGTATTGTTTTTTTTCTCCTCGTTTGGTTTTTGATCTGACATATTTTTTTTTCTTTCTTTCAATTAGCCCCTTCTTTATCGGAAATGGCGCTTCCTTATTTTAACAATTAAAAACTTTTAAAGTTAATCTTTTATTTCTTCAATTTCGGCATCTGCCCAAAGTCTTTCAATTCCGTAGAAATCGCGGTAGTCATTTTGAAAAATATGTACCACTACATTGATATAATCTAATAAAATCCAGTGAGCATGTTGGCGTCCTTCTACATGCGCAGGTGTTTCGCCTGTTTCTTTTTCTACAGTTTCGTCAACTGAACGGTATAAACCCTCTACTTGTGTTGATGAGTCGCCATGACAAACAATAAACTTATCTGCTACCGCACCACTTATTCCTTTAAGGTTTAAAACAACAATATTCTTTGCTTTCTTCTCTTGCAATCCTAAAATAATTGCTTCGCTGAGTAAATCTTTTTTCTTAGTTTTTACTGCTTTTGCAACGCGCGCTGTTTTTGCCATTCAGGTTTATTAAATTTGTCGTACAAAAATAAACAAAATCATCTCTTTTTATGCGCTTATTTCCTCTGATTTTAGTGGATTCTACAAATACTTACGCACATCAGTTGATAAGCGAGGGATTAAGTGAAGATGCATTGGTTTATTGTAGTGAACAAACAGCAGGTAGAGGTCAGCGAGGAAATACATGGGTTAGCAAGGCAGGTGATGGTATTTATTGTTCGTTTGTTGTATTTCACAAGAATTCGTTTGTGCGCGACCAGTTTGTTTTTAATATGCTTATTGCTGTTGCTGTTGGAAGTTATTTAGCTTCAAAAGGAATTAAAAATGCAAAAATCAAATGGCCTAACGATCTACTGGTTGGTCAGAAGAAAATAGCTGGCTTGCTGATTGAAAACAGCCTAAAAGGGGAGAAAATGGGTGTTAGCATTGTTGGGGTTGGATTAAATCTGAATCAGTTATGGCCAGATGATAATTTTGAAACACCATCCACTTCATTGAAGATGATTACCGATGAGGATTACAACTATGAAACAGAGGTTTTGCGTTTAGCAGATCATATCAAAAAGTACCTCGATAATTTCAAAGCTGGGCAGTATGAACTAATCAGTAAACTTTATCATCAGCAATTATATCAGCATCGAGCGCAAGTCTATTTTTTAATTGACAATCAAATTATTGATGCAACATTAGAAGGAATAAATTCCGACGGAAGTGCGAGCGTAAATTATGATGGAGTCTCGAAAAAAGTATATCATCCGCAAGCGCGAATAATGGTTAAGCGTTCATAACCGACTCAAACTTTTTCACCAGATGGTTTACAAAATTCTGAAGCGGTTTTTCGGCCATCATTTTAAAAATCGGATTTAAATCAGCTTCAAAAACTAATTGGACTCCTGTGCTAGCACCATTATCGTTGATGTTTGCAATTAACGAAAAATCAAACGGTGCTTTTTCATTTTTTAAGTAGGTAATCGAATCCGAAGTCACTGGTCCAAGTTTTAATCCCATCGGACCCATTCCTTTTATTTCAAAGCGACAAGTCAGTTCATCAGAAGTAAAATTTTCTACCTGCTCAGGAAGTAAGTTTCCAATATTTTCCGTTTTTTGCAGATAGGTAAAAACGTCAACTGAGGATTTATTAACACTTACTTTTTCGCTTTCAATTCTTGTCATACAATTATTTTTTCCAATTAGCAGGATCCTTTCTCCAATCCTGAAGCATTTCTAAATCCCCTTCTTTAATATAGCCTGTATCCAACGCTTGTTTTAATAAAATCTCGTAGTTACAAAGCGAATAAATTGGACAAGCTGCTTTCTTAAAGTTTTCAGTTGCTGTATCAAATCCGTAAGAGAAAATAGAAACTAGCCCTTTTACGATAACACCATTCTTTTTCAATTCTTCTACTGCTTTTAAACTACTTCCACCTGTCGATACTAAATCTTCAATCACAACCGCTGTTTGTCCTGGCGCTACTTCACCCTCAATGGTATTCTGACGACCATGATCTTTTGCTGATGAGCGAACATATACGAATGGAAGTCCTAAAGCTTCTGAAACCAGCGCACCTTGAGCAATAGCTGCAGTGGCAACACCGGCTATAATATCGGGGCGGCCAAATTTATCTTCAATAAGCTTTACCAGCTCTTGGCGGATGAAAGTTCTTACTCTCGGATAAGAAAGTGCGATGCGGTTATCGCAGTAAATGGGCGAATTCCAACCAGAGGCCCAAACGAAAGGTTCTTCAGGTTGAAGCTTAATTGCTTTGATTTGCAACAAGAATTCGGCTACTTTTGAGGCAGTATCATTTTGCATAGTTTGCAAACCTACGCACTTTCGGTAAACGAAGCAAAAATGCTACATTAAATCTCTGTAATATGTACAATGTTTACATCAACGAGCGACTCATTCGGTTTATGGATCTGAAAGGATCTATTCAGGGTGGCGACCTTATTTTACGCTTGAATGGTACTGA
>JBJOND010000022.1:0-28511 GCA_046052065.1 Bacteroidota bacterium
TTATACGCCAATAATTCGTTTGTAAAATTCATATTGATTTAGAATAAAGAAGCCCCTAAAAATAGGGGCTTTTATTTAGAATTATGATTCTTTATCAGTAGTTTTTTTTGCTGCTCTTTTTTTAGGAACCTTTGGTTTTTCAGCAACTTCTTCCACTTCTACTTTTACTTCCTCGACAACTTCTTCTGTGCTCTCTGTTACTGGATTCATTGCAGCTTCGCTTTCAGGAGATCCTACTAGCTCTTTAATTAAACCATACCAAGCGAAAATTTTACGGATATCAGAAATGTGAACTCGCTCTTCGTCGTACTCGGGCAATACTTTCTTTAATACAGCCTTTAAATCTGCAGGTTCTGATTTAGTATTTACAGACATAGCTAACGAATCATTCTCTTTCATTTTTTTGAAAGCATCGTAAAGTGGCATATCTTCTTCGTATGTATAAATTGCTACATCTTTTAACATTACAATACGTTGAGTTGCTGATACAGGCATTCTTTTGTTGTCAGAAATACCTTCAACAACAAATCCGCCATTACGCATCTGCGCTACCATCTTATACAAACCTGGACTTCCTGGCACTGAAATAATTTTCTCGAAACTCATAGTGTTATTTTATTGAGATTGCAAAGGTAAAATAATGTTTGATATTTCATACCCTCCTATTAGATTAAATCCTAATGCCAAGCGAAACAACGCATTATACAGTCTATTCAAATCAACCTAAAAAGCAGTTGAATACTTTTTCTAATTCCAGTTAATTATCGCTATTAAATTTTTTAAATTCGAAAGATTAAATTTTGTCATATGTTGTCAAATAGAGGAATTAAAAAAGTTGCCGTATTAGGGTCAGGCATAATGGGCTCGCGTATTGCATGCCATTTTGCTAATATTGGTGTTTCTGTTTTATTATTGGATATTATCCCGAAAGATCTAACGGAAGAAGAAAGTAAAAACGGCATTTCGAAAGATCATCCAGCTTTTAAGAATAGAATCGTAGATTCATCTTTAAAGAATACTATTTCATCAAAGCCTTCGCCACTTTATTCTCAATCAGGTATCAGCTTAATTCAAACAGGAAATTTCAATGATGATTTATCGAAGATAAGCGAATGCGATTGGATTATTGAAGTAGTGATTGAAAATTTAGCAATTAAAAAGCAACTATACGATGAAGTAGAAAAATACAGAAGACCAGATTCGCTAATCACAACAAACACTTCTGGAATTCCTATTGGCCTATTGACAGAAGGACGCAGTGAGAACTTTAAGCAACATTTTTGCGGATCCCATTTTTTTAACCCACCACGTTATTTACGATTGCTAGAGATTATTCCGGGAAAAGAAACCAAAAAAGAAGTTGTTGATTTTTTAATGAACTACGGTTCTCTCTTTCTTGGCAAAACCACGATTGAATGTTTAGATACTCCTGCGTTTATTGCGAATAGAATTGGAGTGTATAGTATCTTATCGTTATTTCACTTAGTAGCACAATCGGATTTCACAATTAACGATATCGATTTATTTACAGGAACTATAATCGGCAGACCTAAGTCGGCAACTTTTAGAACATGTGACGTAGTTGGATTAGATACACTTGTGCATGTTAGCAACAATCTAGCGGCTGCCCTTCCCGAAGGAAAAGAAAAGACAACATTTGAGTTGCCAGGTTTTATCTCTCAAATGATGGAGAAAAAATGGCTAGGTGATAAAACGAAACAAGGATTTTTCAAAAAATCCAAAGATGAAAAAGGAAAGACTATTTATTTATCACTTGATTTAAAATCGTTTGAATACAGTCTGCAGAAAAAGAATAAATACGAATCGATTGAAAGTGCAAAAGGTATTGACGATACAAGGCAGCGCATTGCTTATTTAATTCAAGCAAAAGATAATGCAGGCGATTTTTACAGAAAATCATTCTTTAGTTTATTTGAATTTGTATCTAATAAAGTCAATGAGATATCGCCTGATTTATTTCGTATAGACGAGGCGTTAGAAGCGGGGTTTGGATGGGAATTAGGCCCGTTTAAAACTTGGGATGCGATAGGCATTAAAGAGTCTATTAATGCTATGGAAGAACGAGGCTTTACACCAGCAACATGGATTTATTCGATGATTGAAGCTGGCCATACAAATTTTTACAAATTTGAAAATGGCATTGGTAGCTATTACGATCCGAATACGAAAGCGTATATAAAAATTCCTAATCAGCAATCGAGTGTTCAGTTATACCCTTTGCGTAAAGAAAAAACCATTTGGAAGAACAGCGGATGTAATATTATCGATATTGGAGAAGATGTTATTTGTTGTGAGTTTACTACCAAGATGAACACAATGGGTGGTGAAGTCATCGCGGGAGTGAACAAAGCTATAGAGCTCGCTGAGAAAAACTACAAAGGACTTGTTATTGGAAATGAAGGAGCGAATTTTTCTGCAGGTGCAAATCTCGCTATGATTTTCATGATGGCTATTGAGCAAGAATATGACGAAATTGATATGGCCATTCGCATGTTCCAAAATATGAATATGCGCGTTCGTTACTCATCGGTGCCTGTTGTTGTAGCTCCTTTCGGATTAACGCTTGGTGGTGGTTGCGAGATGACTTTACATGCAGACAAAGTGCAAGCACATGCAGAGCTCTATACAGGTTTGGTTGAATTTGGAGTTGGGTTAATTCCTGGTGGGGGTGGTACAAAAGAATTAGCATTACGTCTTTCGGATTCATTGAAAGAAGGAGACATTCAGTTGAATTCTCTTAGAGCGAACTTTTTAACTATTGGTCAGGCTAAAGTTTCTACATCAGCTAAAGAGGCATTCGAAATGGGAATCTTGAAAACAGGGCGAGATGCAATAACGATGAATAGAAATCAGTTGCTTTTTGATGCGAGAAACAGTGTGGTTGCGCTTTCAGATGCAGGCTATACTCAGCCACAACAACGCAAAAATATCAAGGTACTGGGCAAACAAGGATTAGGGCTAATCTGGGTAGGAGCAAATAGTATGAAAAGCGGGAATTATATTTCCAATCATGATGAATATATAAGTAAAAAGCTTGGATACGTGATGTGCGGCGGGGAGCTTTCTGCGCCTTCTGAGGTATCGGAACAATACCTTTTAGACCTTGAGCGAGAGGTTTTTTTATCCTTAACAGGCGAAAAAAAGACCTTAGAACGCATTCAATCGATATTAACTACAGGAAAACCTTTGAGGAATTAAATAAAATCCTAAATTTATACCCTGAAAAAACTGTTGCATATGCATAAGTACAAAATCTTACTCTTATCACTTCTGATGATTCCTTTTATTAGCTTCTCGCAAACAGAGGAAAAACCTAAGTACGCGCCGGGCAAGGAAAAACACCGTAACAAAACCGATGAGTTTGGTCAAAAGCAAGGAACTTGGAAGACCTTTAATTCATACGGGGACATCATGAATGAGGTAGAATACCTGAATGATAAGCGTCAGGGAGTTTCGAAGCGTTACTATCCTTACGGTAAAATCATGGAAGAGCAAGAATTCCAGAATGGTATCAAAGAAGGTATTTACAAAAGATACTATTATTCAGGAACTGTGAAGCAAGAAGGTGAATACATTGCAGGAAAGAAAGACGGTAAATGGACTCGCTATTTTGAAGATGGAGAAATTGCTTCAGAAGGTTCTTACAAGAATAACAAGAAAGACGGAGAGTGGAGAACTTTTAATCGCAAAGGACAATTGATTGCGACTGGTACATACAAAGATGGTATCGATCAAAAGGCAGCAGCGGAAGAAGCTAGAAAAGCAGCGGAAGCGAAAAAGGCAGCTGATGCCAAGAAAGCTAAGAACAGTGGGAAGCCAGGCGGAACCACTACTCCTTCGGGGGGCAACACAACTGCACCAGCGGACTCAACCAAAAAATAATTTCATTATAAACCCGCTGAAAAGCGGGTTTTTTATTTCCATAATATGAACGCATATATTGTAACTGGATTCCGATCTGCAGTAGGTAAAGCACCTAAAGGCAAATTGAAAAATGTACGACCTGATGACCTTGCCGCAACAGTAGTAAAGCATTTGATTGGCTCGCTGGATAATTTTGATGTGAACCTGATTGATGATGTAATTGTAGGCAATGCTACACCTGAAGCTGAGCAAGGATTGAATATTGGTCGAATGATATCTCTAATGGGATTAAATACGGTAAAGGTTCCTGGCATGACCGTTAATCGCTATTGTGCATCAGGACTAGAAACAATTGCCATTGCAGCAGCGAAAATAAATGCTGGTTTATCTGATTGTATTCTTGCTGGTGGCGTTGAGTGTATGTCCCCTATTCCATTTGGTGGCTGGAGAATCGTTCCTAACTACGAAGTGGCTAAATCAAATCCTGAATATTATTGGGGCATGGGTTTAACCGCAGAAGCCGTAGCAAAAGAATATCAGGTATCGCGTCAAGATCAAGACCTATTTTCATATAACAGCCATCAGAAAGCTGTAAAAGCAATAACAACTGGTAAATTCAAATCACAGATAGTTCCTATTCATGTTGATGAACTATTACTTGATGAAAACTTCAAACAGAAGAAAGTCAGCTTTACCTTTGATACGGATGAAGGACCTCGCGCAGACACCTCTGTTGAAAAATTAAGCTCTTTAAAACCTGTATTTGATGTGCAAGGTTGTATTACTGCTGGTAATTCATCGCAGACATCGGATGGAGCCGCATTTGTTCTTGTAGTATCTGAGAAGTTTTTAAAAGAACATGACCTAACGCCGCGATTGCGCTTTGTGAACTATGCTGTTGCAGGTGTTGAACCAAGAATAATGGGTATTGGTCCTGTGGAAGCTATTCCGTTGGTATTAAAAAAATCAGGCTTATCATTAAACAATATTGATTTGATTGAATTGAACGAAGCATTTGCATCACAGTCGTTGGCAGTAATGCGCAAGTTAGATATAAACCAAGACCTGGTTAATGTTAACGGTGGTGCGATAGCGTTAGGGCACCCTCTTGGATGTAGCGGGGCAAAACTGACAGTTCAATTAATGAATGAACTAGAATTGACGAACAAAAAATACGGCATGGTGACTATGTGTGTTGGTACAGGACAAGGAGCTGCTGGTATTTTTGAAAAAGTTTAGAAAAGTAAGATGCCTTTAAAAGAGCAATGGATATTATTAATCAGTACGCCAATTTATATTTTGGTGATACTGGCAGAAATCATTTTAAGTAATATTCAACTTAAGAAATTTTATTCTGTTAAAGAAACAATACTTAATGTTTACTTAAGTGTTTTGAATGGAGGTATTGATGTATTATTTCGAGTGATTTATGTTGGAGTGCTTTTATGGTTTTATGAGCATCGGATTATTGAAACTTGGAACAGCGCGCTACTCTATTGGATTGCTATTTTTATTGCGGAAGATTTCATGTATTATTGGGAACATCGTTTCGACCATCAGATTCGATTATTCTGGGCGGTGCATGTTACGCATCATTCTTCTGAAGAATTTAATTTAACAACAGGATTCCGCTCTTCGGTATTTCAACCAATATATCGATTTGTCTATTTTATTCCTTTGGCACTATTAGGATTTTCTCCGTTAGATATCATTTTTGTTTATGCAGCAACGCAGATCTATGGAATATTGGTGCATACTCAGTATATTGATAAAATGCCAGCATGGTTTGAGGCTATTTTTGTAAGTCCTTCGCACCATCGTGTACATCATGCAAGTAATATCAGGTATCTCGATAGGAATATGGGGATGGTTTTAATTATTTGGGATAAACTATTTGGCACCTTTGAAGAAGAAAATAATTCTGAAAAAACCGTTTACGGCTTGACAAAACCGTTAGATGAAAGACACCATCCCGTAAGAATTGTAACGCACGAATGGCAATCAATATGGAACGATTTTAAGAAACCTGTTGGATTAAAAACCAAACTAAAATATTTGTACATGCCACCTGGATGGAGTCATGATGGTAGTACAAAAACTTCAGACCAATTACGAGCTGAATTAAACAACGAATAGAGTTTTACTTTTTTTAAATATGGCTCATCAAAAATCGCTAATAAAAAAACTCCAATCTTTTTGGGGGAAAGTCGGACCAGGATTAGTGACGGGCGCGAGTGATGATGACCCTTCAGGAATTGCGACTTATTCACAAGCTGGAGCAGCATTTGGGTTAAAGACATTGTGGACAGCGATTATTGCATTTCCGTTAATGGCAGTTATTCAACAAATGTGTGCAAGAATAGGCTTAGTTACATCACAAGGCTTAACAGGCACATTGAAAAAAAATTACCCGAGATGGGTTTTATATGTTATGCTTTTATTCAGCTTTCCTGCTATAGTGTTAAATATTGGCGCAGATATCGCAGGCATGGGTGCCGTAGGAAATTTATTGTTTCCATCAATAGACCAAAGTTATTTTTCGGTATTGTTCACCGTTCTTTTACTGATAATGATTGTATACCTCCCCTATCAACGTATGGCTTCTTTATTAAAGAACTTATGTGTGGTGATGCTGGTATATTTCATTGTTCCATTTTTGTACAAACAAGATATATTAGCAATCATTAAAGCTACATTTATTCCATCATTCGAATGGAGCAAAGCATATCTGATGGTGATTGTTGGAATACTTGGTACAACAATATCACCTTACCTGTTTTTCTGGCAAGCATCGGTTGAAGTAGAAGAAATGAAATCGCGAAAAAAACATTTAATCGTGAATAAAAAAATTATTCATGAAATGAAGAACGATGTTGATTTTGGAATGGCAATATCGGGATTAGTAATGTATTTTATAATTCTAACAACGGGAAGTGTTTTATTTCCTTCGGGGATTACACAAATAGATACTGTAGAACAAGCCGCGTTGGCATTAAAGCCATTGGCTGGTGATATGACCTATTTATTATTTGCCATTGGTGTGATTGGAACTGGGTTAATTGCGATTCCCGTATTAAGCGGATCATTGTCTTATATTTTTACGGAGACATTTGGATGGGAACAAGGGTTAGATAAAAAATTTCACGAAGCAAAAGGATTCTATGTGATTATTGCTATTTCATTATTAGTGGGATTATCCATTAATTATATTGGCCTCTCTCCTATCAAAGCATTAATTTATACAGCCATTTTATATGGTATAACAGCTCCAGTATTAATCGCAATCATCTTGCACATTTCGAATAATAAAAGCGTGATGGGTGAATTTGTGAATGACAGAAAAACCAACATAATTGGATTTTCAGCATTAATAATTATGAGTGTTGCAGCTGGAATGTTGATTTATTTTCAATTTGACTAAATAATTATCCTTTTCAAATAATTATTAAAACTTTTGAAAATAAGATTTCACTTTTTAATAAATATGAAAAATTAACTGCGTACCTTGCAAAAAAAATATTAATGGCCAAATCAAGCAGTACATCTACTAAGAAAGATAGAGAAAAGCGAAAGCAAAAAGAACGTAAAGAAAAACTAGAGAAAAAGGCAGATCGAAAAACAACAAAGGCAAAGACATTTGATGAAATGATTGCCTATGTAGATGAATTCGGACGAATCTCATCAACTCCACCGCCTCAACGACTACCTGTTGATCAGGAAAGTATTGAAATTTCAGTTACCCGTCAATCAGCCAGCGATGAAGCAGAACCTAAAACTGGCACTGTATTCTCGTTTGATGAGTCCAAGGGATATGGATTTATAAAAGACGCTAATAGTAGTGATAGTATTTTTGTTCACTCTTCTGCACTAACCACTCCGATTAAGGCAGGAAATAAAGTAACATTTGATGTTGAAAAAGGAGACCGTGGATTTTACGCGGTAAATGTGAAGCTTGTGGTTTAAAAACCTTTGCTAAATTTTAATTACAACTTTGTAATTAAATTCTATAAAATATTTTGGGGTATAAATAAAAAGCCCATCTAGGTTTTTACCAGGATGGGCTAGTGTTTATTAAAGAATTAAATTACGCTAACTTTACGTTAACAGCATTTAAACCTTTTTTACCGTTCTCGACATCAAAAGTCACATTGTCATTTTCACGGATGTCATCTTTTAAACCACTTACGTGTACAAAGATTTCTTCTCCAGTTTCTGCGTCTTTAATAAAACCAAATCCTTTTGTTGAATTAAAGAATTTTACTACTCCATTTTTCATTTTTTGATAATTTTAATTTATTGAAAAACAAAGATACACTTAATTAAACATCTTTTCTACTTTTATTCTAATAAATATTGTGAATTTCAAATATTTACACAAAATATGACAAATCGAATCTGTTTATTAGAGTCAAACCGCCATTCGATTCATTAAAAATGCTAAGCATCAGGAATATTGGGCTCCACCAAGCACTTTAGCTTATCTAATGATTCTTGCCATCCAAGATAGCACATTTCAATAGGAATCACATCAGGAATTCCCTCTTGAGCGACAATAAGTTCGGTACCACAAGCTACTTTGCGGAATTCAATTGTGGTGATTATTTGCCCTGGCAAATTCGGATCATCAAATACATCAGTATACACTAAAAGCTCGTTGGGAGTGATTTTAAGGTACTCGCCACCAAAAGAATGACTATTGCCTGTTGTGAAATTGGTAAACGACATTTTGTAATGTCCGCCCACTTTCAAGTCCATTTCATGCACTTTGCCAATAAATCCATTGGGAGGCATCCACGATGCTAATGAGTCTGCATCTACAAATGCTTTGTATACTTTCTCGGGAGTAGTTTTTAAGATTCGATGAAGGGAAATACGATTGCTAGCCATAAAATGATTTTAACTTAGCGAAGATACTTTTAAAAACCTATTTCGAATTAATGCATGGATTTTCATTTGGATTTCTAGCATCACGATCTAATGCTTCTAAAGAAAAATTCATTTAACCAATATATGATGGCTTAAACTTATCCGATTTTAATTCGATTGCGATTAAACAGTTTAATGCTTTATGATAAAAAACTAAATCAATATAAAAATCATTATTACCTACTTGTAATTGATATTCTTCGTCAATAAAGTTGAAGTCTTTCCCAAGCTCAAGAATAAAGTTTTTCATTTGCTTCAAAAGTCCATGCTGTAATTCACTTTCATTATGAGCATCAAGCAAGTTTAAAAACTCAAACGCATAAGTATCTTTAAAAGTGTTGGTTAGACTATTTTGAATTTCTCTCAACACTGTTGAGAGTTTTGGAAAATCTTTGTAAGTATCATAAAATTACTACCTCCTCCATATATTTTTATCTGAAAAACCTTTAGCCTCAGTTTCACTATTTTGAATATATTCGGCAAGTTCTACTACAACCCCATCGCCCCATTCGGCCTTTTGAATTTTATTGCTGATGTATTCACCAATACTCCAATAAAGATTTATCATCTCTGTGTTGACTGCCTTCAAGGCATTTTTGCTAGCCGACCTAATTAATCGGACTACTTCTGAAAATTGTTTATTCATTCATTAAAAATTAACGAAACCAAGCCGATGAAAAACGAGCTTTTTTCACTATAAATAAACAATCAAAAAATCAGAATAGCCGTTTACAAACATTTAGTTATTAACGAATCAAGAATTGAAAAATTCAGGTAGAATGAAAACCTACTCCTGATGTGCAGCTCTATTCAAACGATCGTTAATGGCAAGGCCTAAGTTGATGGGTGGCAATAAGAAGGCAAAGATTTCTTTTACGCTTTCATCAGTATCTAAGATCCGAAGAAATGAAAACAAATTAGCAGCTGCTTCTTTGTAATTGGCAGTTGGAGATAAATTATAAACTTGTGCGTTGGTGTTATTTTCAAATTCACCAAAAACAATTAATGCGACATGAGAACTTAAATCATTAAAATCAACATTGTCTGCAATAATTTTCAATGGCTTTTTTGGTGCATAATGACTCTTTAGCATACCTGGTGCTTTAGGGTCAGAAGAGGAATTGACTTCTACTTTAATGTCTCCGCAAACTTTGCGTATATCCTCTAGCGATAGTCCACCTAAACGATAAACAACAGGCAATTCACCTTCAAAACCAACAATGGTACTCTCCACTCCTATTTCACAAGGACCACCATCAAGTATCATTGGGATTTTATTTTGTAATTGCGCGAAAACATGCTGTGGTGTTGTAGGACTAATATATCCAAAAGGATTTGCACTTGGTGCTGCTAATGGGAAATTGAGTTGTTGAAGTAGTTGTAATGCGAGAGGATGATTTGGCATACGAATGCCAACAGTATCTAAGCCAGAAGTTACTTCATCGGGAATACAACTTTGCTTCGGCAATACCAGTGTTAATGGACCAGGCCAAAACGCATCCATCAATTTTTGAGCGTTGACAGGTACATGAGATACATAACGATTTACATCTGATTTATTACCAATATGAACTATCAATGGATCAAATGAAGGACGCTGTTTTGCATTAAAAATTTCAATCACCGCATTTTTGTCCAAAGCATTTGCAGATAATCCATACACCGTTTCAGTTGGTATAGCTACTAGTTGTCCACGATTTAATAAATCAGTTGCCTCTTCTATTGATGATGAAATTTTTGTTTCCACTCGGCGAAAATAAGGAATGTCCGCCAATAGTAAAGAGGCATCACAAACAAGACTAATAAGTATCACATTAAAATGACAACTATCCCTTGTTAATCATCGTAGTAATTCGCAGTTTTGTTCAAAATATTGCACACATGGAAAACATCAATAAACACCTAAAAGGCGGAGCTTTTTTAATTAATGAATCAGATTTTAACGCCAACTTTATTCCAGAGGAATTTAACGAAGAACATAAGTTAATGGCTGATGCGGCACATGAGTTTTTGAAGCAGAATGTCGACACACAACTCGATAAAATTGATGCGATGGAACCGGGCCTTATGCCATCTTTGATTGACAAAGCAGGTGAATTAGGATTATTGGGTGTAGCAATTCCAGAACAATACGGTGGCTTTGGCAAGGACTTTATTACTTCGATTTTGATGACAGAAGTTTTAGGTGCTGGTCATTCTTTTTCGGTTGCAATGGCAGCGCATACAGGTATTGGAACATTACCTATTTTATATTTTGGAAATGAATTACAAAAGCAAAAATATTTACCTAAGCTCGCTACAGGTGAGTGGAAAGGAAGTTATTGTTTGACAGAGCCTGGATCGGGTTCAGATGCATTGGCAGCTAAGACAAAAGCGATTTTATCGGAAGATGGAACGCATTATGTTTTGAATGGACAAAAAATGTGGATTACGAATGCAGGATTCGCAGATGTGTTTACTGTTTTTGCTCAGGTTGATGGAGATAAATTCACAGGTTTTATTGTAGAAAAATCGTTTGAAGGGATTTCTTTAGGAGAAGAAGAACACAAAATGGGAATCAAAGGCTCGTCTACTCGACAAGTATTTTTTAGTGATTGTAAAGTACCAGTAGAAAATGTATTGGGTGAAATTGGTAAAGGACATTTGATTGCATTTAATATTTTAAATATTGGTCGTGCGAAACTAGCTGCAGCAGCTTTAGGTGGCGGAAAGCAAGTTATTAATCAATCGGTGCAATATGCGAATACAAGAACGCAGTTTAAATTGCCTATTGCAAAATTTGGTGCTATTAGACATAAACTTGCAGAACAAGCCATTCGGACATTTGCTGTAGAATCGGCTATTTACCGAGTGAGTGATTTAATAGAAGCCAAAGAAACTGAATTAGAACAATCAGGAAAAAATGCGAACACTGCTTTGCTAGGAGCAGCAGAAGAATATGCTGTTGAATGTGCAATTTTAAAAGTAGCAGGATCTGAACTTTTAGATTTTGTGGTTGATGAAGGCGTTCAGATTTACGGTGGTTATGGATTCTCTGCTGATTTTCCGATGGACCGCTCCTACCGTGATTCTCGTATCAATCGAATTTTTGAGGGAACGAATGAGATTAATCGTTTGTTGATTGTAGATATGCTATTAAAACGCGCGATGAAAGGCGAACTCGACTTAATCACACCAGCAATGGCCGTACAAAAAGAATTAATGTCGATACCCGACTTTGGCGCAGAAGATGAAACAGTATTTGGTTCAGAGAAAAAGATTTTAGCACAATTAAAAAAATCTATTTTAATGGTGGCTGGAACAGCAGTTCAGAAGTATATGATGTCGCTTGCAAAAGAGCAAGAAATTTTAATGAACATTGCAGATATGGTTATTGATGTATTTGTTGCTGAATCGCTTTTGTTACGTTTACAGAAACTGGTTGTTATGAAGAGTGAAAGCGCGTGTGCATTAGAGCTTGATATTTTACGTGTTTACCTAAGCGAGGTAGTCGACAGAGTAAATGTTAATGGAAGAACTGCAATTAACTCAATGTGCGAAGGTGATGAACAACGAATGTTATTGATGGGAATTAAACGATTTGCAAAACCTTCGTTGTTTAATACCAAAGAAGGCAGACGACGTATAGCCGCAGCGTTATGCGAAGCCAATCGTTATTGCTTTTAATTTTAAATTGAGTGAAAAAAATTGCGCTAAGCATATTACTTTTATTGACAATTATTTGTATTTGGCAATATGCTTTAGTACACTACGCGTTGGTACAATTAGCAGGACAATTTTCTTTAATTTATCATACACAACCTATCGAAGATGTTATCAATGATAAAAACTTCCCGAAGGAAAAGAAAGAAAAACTATTGCTTATTGCGGAAATAAAACAATTTGCAGTTAAAGAACTTGGATTTCGCGCCAATGAAAATTACTCGACCTTTTACGATCAGCATGATCAACCATTAATGTATGTTGTTAGTGCATGTCCGAAATATAGCATGCAGGAATACGAATGGCACTTCCCTATTGCGGGTACATTTACCTACAAAGGATTTTTTCGACGTAATATGGCGGATGAAGAAGTTGAAGAAAGAAAAAAAGAGGGATTAGATGTTTACTTAGGGACTGCTTCTGGATGGTCGACATTAGGTTGGTTAAAAGACCCTGTTTTGTCGGGAATGCTAAATAAAACTAAGGGCGAATTAAGTGAATTAATCATTCATGAGCTGACACATTCATTCAAGTATGATAAAAACAATGTTACGTTTAATGAGAATCTGGCGACATTTGTTGGTCAGAAGGGAGCGTTGCATTTTATCAGCAATTATTATGGACCTACATCATCAGAAATGCAAGAATACAAAGCCTTGTTGCGCGATAATCAATTGTTTGAAGAACGTATGACAAAAGGCTATTACGAGTTGGATAGTCTTTACAAATCATTTAGTGATTCCACATCCGAAGTTGATAAAAGTCGATTGAAAAGAGCTTTAATTGATGAGATAATTGGGTCAATTAACCAGCTTGATTTAAGAGATAAAAACCGTTATAACTTTATTGCAGAAAAGAAAAGCAAGATTAATAATGCCTGGTTTGCCTCTTTCAAACGCTATAACGTGCTTCAAATTGAATTAGATCGCAGTCTAAAGACAGCAGGTGGTGACCTGAAAAAATGGCTTAAAACCACTGATTTTTCACAATTTTCGAATGAATAAGGAAGAGAAATTAGAGCAACTCTATTGTTTTCACCTAAATATTTGGTTATTCATTCAATAAATTCCCTAAATTCGCTCCCCTAAAACCACAGCAAAAAAGAGCATGGCGATTACAGCAATTTCTAAAAAATCAAAAGCTGCCAAGCAAGTAGCGAAGGCGCTTATTTTAATCGTAGAAGATGACGCTTTACAAGCAGAAATTTTAAAAGATCATCTTGAAAGCAGTACAGAAAACTGCACCATTATAAGATATTCCAGCGGCGAAGAATGCATTAAAGCAATTGGCAAGAAAAAGCCAACCATTGCGTTCATTGATTTCAATTTGAATTCGAAGAATAAAAAAGCCATGGATGGCTTGAAACTTTCGAAGAAAATAAAGGAATTAAATCCAAAGTGCGAGACTATTCTTTTATCAGACAAAAACACAGAAAAAGCAATTAATGATGCATTGAAGAACTCATCTGTGAAGTTTATTGCTAAAGATGAAAAATCATTGCAATTAGTATCAGCTGCGGTTCAAGATACTACTAATCCTTTTCAAGCGATGATTCAACGTTTTGATATTGCATCAAAAATCATTGGATTAGAGCAGGACGTTTACAATGTGATAAAAAATCCATCGAAATTAGTTGAGGTAAGTTTACCTATCAAAATGGATGATGGAAGTATTCAGTCATTTGATGGATATCGTGTAATTCACTCTACAGCTTTAGGGCCATCTAAAGGAGGGATTCGTTATTCAACAGCTGTTGATGCGGATGAAGTAAAGGCACTAGCTGCTTGGATGACTTACAAATGTGCAATTGCCGATATCCCTTATGGTGGAGCAAAAGGTGGAATCAATTGTGAGCCATCAAAAATGTCGGTTGGAGAATTAGAGCGTTTAACACGCGCTTATACTGCTGCTATGCAAGATATTTTCGGAGTAGATAAAGACATTCCTGCTCCTGATATGAATACAGGTCCGAGAGAAATGGCTTGGATTGTTGATGAATTTAGCAAGATTAAAGGAAGCTTTACTCCCGGTATCGTAACAGGAAAGCCGTTACACTTAGGCGGTTCATTAGGACGTGTTGAAGCGACTGGTCGTGGAGTATGTACATCAGCGTTAGAAGCACTTTCAAAAATGAAATTGTCGCCTAAAAAATGTACTGCGGCTGTTCAAGGATTTGGCAACGTAGGTTCGATTACAGCAAAGCACTTTGCGATGCACGGAATTAAAGTAGTTGCTATATCAGACCATACTGCTGCTTTCTACGATCCAAAAGGAATTGATATTGAAAAAGCAATGGCTTTCCGCGATAGTAACAAAGGAGTTTTAAATGGATACAAAGGCGGTAAATTAATTACGAATGCTGAATTATTAGAATTACCAGTCGATATTTTAGCTCCTTGTGCATTAGAGAATCAAATCACTGCTTCAAATGCAAGTAATATCAAAGCTAAACTGATTGTAGAAGGTGCTAATGGCCCAACTACTGCTGGTGCTGATGAGATTTTAAATAAAAAAGGAACAATTGTAATTCCAGATATTCTTGCTAACGGTGGCGGAGTAACGGTATCTTACTTTGAATGGGTTCAAAACAGAACAGGCTACTATTACAGCGAAGAAGAAATTAACAAGCGTGCTGACCGTTGGATGAAGCAAGCATTTGCGAATGTGTGGAGTGTTTCAACAAAACATAAAATATCGATGCGTATTGCAGCTTATGTATTCGCATTAGAGAAAGTAGCGAAGGCAATTCGTTCAAGAGGAAGTTATTAATCATCAAAAAATAATTGACGCAGGTTGAGTACAAATCAGCCTGCGTTTTTAATAGAACTACACTATGACAATTCACCGCGAAGGATATACGATATTAAGTGTATCTGCAATAATCATGGTTGCACTTAATGCAATCACCTACTACACATTAGGAAGCAACCATTGGCTATTTATCAGTCTGCTTGTAATTTGTATTGTTTTATACATTTTATTCCTTCAATTCTTTCGCTACCCAAATCGCAATTTAACACTAGGAAGCAATTTAGTAGTTGCTCCTGCTGATGGCAAGGTGGTAGTAATTGAAGAAGTTTATGAAGGTGAATACTTCAAAGACAAGCGCCTTCAGGTTTCGATTTTTATGTCGCCAATAAACGTTCATGCCAACTGGTATCCAATTGCAGGACTAATTAAATATGTTGCTTATCATAAAGGAAAATATTTAGTGGCTTGGCATCCGAAAGCAAGTACAGAAAACGAAAGAAGCACCATCGTAATTCGAAAAGATGATGGTCGTGAAATTTTACTTCGTCAGATAGCTGGAGCATTAGCAAAACGAATAGTTTATTATCCACATGAAAACGACAAAGTGCGTCAATGTGGTGAAATGGGCTTTATTAAATTTGGTTCGCGAGTAGACTTATACTTTCCGTTAGGAACAAAAATTACAGCGCAAATAGGACAAAAAACTACAGGTGGCGTGACAGTAATTGCTGAAATGTAATTATTATTTATTCCAGTATTGGATTGCTGTTTGTATTACAACACGATGAAAAATTCCTTCGTCGTTAAATTCGGGATTTGAATACTGCTTAAGTATTTCTACTACACCAACCTCTCCTACTGCATTTTTAATATTCTGAAACTTTCTGTTCCGCTCATCACGCATTCTAAATGCGCGTTGATCAAATGCAGAAAGAGAATCTATGTTTACATTGTCTTTTAATTTCGCAAAATAGTCACAGTATTTTATACTTCGCAAAAAGCTTTGCGACGACTTATAATACATTCGATGTAAATAAGTGCTAACTCCAGCTTCAAAAGCACCAGAGTCGCAAGACACCATAGATTTTCGCCCCAAGGCACTGTCAGCACCACACCATTGCAGATCATTATAAAGTATGTTGTTCAACTTTACTAATTCATCCATGTTGGCATTCCAGAAACTCAATGGATCTTTTTTATTGACTGTAATTTCTGTTTGAATACCACTTGTAATTGCAGCAATGCGCTTCCAACCCGCAATATCTGCTAATTTATTTGCAGACTTGGTAGCGAATAAAGAATGAACGATGATTTTCTTTTCGACAGCTGTTTCACAAATATTCACATATTCGTAACCGTTAGAAGAGACAGAACCATTTCCTACGATATAAATTAATTTCAAAGCATTATCTTTTTTTGACCAAGACATATCCGTTACAGCCATTGATAAAGCAGCACTAACAATCTGGTCCCCTTTCTCGATAGAAGGCTTTAGTCGATATAGTTCGGCATCGATGTAATCCAGATTATAAGACAAATCAGAAAAAACCTTTACATAGCCATTCTCTTTACCAAAACTTGGTCGGGAGAAACAGATAACACCTAATCGAAAGTCCGGCTTTGGTTGCATAGCATTTAGTTCATTCGCTATGAGCCATAGATTATCACGAACATCATTTACTAAGCCATTCGTGCTTCCGCTGAGGTCTAAACAAAAGACAATATCTAGCGGTCTATTGCCATCTGATTTCGCAGATAATTTACCCGACATCAAAAGCAACAGTAAAACAAAAATGACGAATAGTTTTTTCATATCAACAAATCAAAAATATCGGACTTATTAATAATAATTCCAACCTGTAAAAAATGCTATCAACAAAAGAATGTAAATTACTCTTGTAGCTCCAACATTGGTTTAACAACTAGTGAAAGTGCTGTCAAAGCCTCTTGTATCTTCCAATTATCTCTGTTGCGAGGCTCCACATAATTACTGATTGCTCGTATTTGAGTTGATGGAATATTGAATTGACTCGCCACATAAAAAACCGCTGCGCCTTCCATAGTCTCTACATCGGCCTGATAAAGTTGATGAAGCAAATCAATAGACTTTACAGAACCTGTTACTGTTTGAACGGTAATTCCAGATACCTTTTTGATAGAGGAAAAATCAAAATCACTTTTTACCGCTAAGATCTTTCCATTCGAAAATGGATACTCATCCGAATTCTGAAGTCCTGTTTTAAAAACAGACAAGAAACCATCATTATCTTCAGAGCCCCAGAATGCAAATTCATCTGAAACAACATTGACTGTTTCACCTAGGGAAATCTGTTTATTAATTGCTCCTGCGAGGCCAACATTTAATACAAATCGAAAATTATTATTAGTCAACAACTTGGTCAGATTAAAAATAGTAGGAACAATGCCTACACCTGTGACTAATACAGACCAATCCTGATTGATATCAGTTAACTGATAGGGCTCAATAGGTCCGCAGATATCCATTATCTCAGCAGAAGTAGCAGCTACCAGTAAATTCTTAGGCTTCATGTGGCAAATTTATAACATAGTTTGTAGGTATTTACAATGATTTACTTTAAAATAAACTAATTTTGTGCATCCTTGTTCAAGGAGGGAAAATAAACCCCAAAATATGATTTACATAACAAGAAAAGAGCACTTTAACGCAGCCCATAAATTACACCGCCCTGATTGGTCGGAAGAGAAGAACGCAGAAGTATTTGGTAAATGCTCTAACCCCAATTGGCATGGTCATAACTACGAAATTTTTGTAACTGTTAAAGGAGAGCCTGCAGAAGAAACAGGATTCGTGGTTGACTTAAAGTTTTTAAGTAAACTAATCAAAGAACGCGTGATTGACAAGCTAGACCATAAAAACATTAACATAGATGTGGACTTCATGGCTGGCAAAATGGCATCAACAGAAATATTAGCGATTGCTATCTGGGACCAATTAGAAGCTGAAATAGCAGCTAAAGGTTGCTTTTTGCATAGCGTAAAGCTTTATGAAACAGAAAACAATTTTGTAGAATACTTTGGAGGAAAATAAAATGGACCACTCAACTAACGAGGACGGATATACGAAAAAAGATATCTACAATCAGGACAAGATTGATTCAATTGGTAGATATTATAAAAAAATCCTAGTTGAACTGGGCGAAAATCCTGAGCGAGAAGGCTTATTAAAAACACCTGAGCGTGTTGCTAAGTCTTTGCAATACTTAACTCATGGTTACGACCTGGATCCAGTTGCGATTTTAAACTCTGCAAAGTTTAAAGAAGAATACAAGCAAATGGTTATTGTAAAAGATATTGAAGTGTATTCGATGTGCGAGCATCATATGCTACCTTTCTTCGGCAAGGCACATGTAGCATACATTCCTAACCATTACATTGTAGGACTAAGCAAAATTCCGAGAATTGTTGACGCCTTTGCAAGAAGGCTGCAAGTGCAAGAACGTCTAACAACAGAAATCAGAGATTGTATTCAGAATACATTAAATCCGCTAGGAGTTGCAGTGGTAATTGAAGCGCAACATTTATGCATGCAAATGCGTGGTGTTCAAAAACAAAATTCAATTACAACAACATCTGCTTTTACAGGAGAATTTGAAAACGACAGAACACGTACAGAATTTATCAGTTTAATATCTAACCACAGACATCTTTAAAAAATGAAAGCATATATCTTTCCGGGACAAGGATCTCAATTTGTAGGTATGGGAAAAGAGTTATACGAAAACTCTCCATTGGCAAAAGAACTATTTGAACAAGCAAATGAAATTATCGGATTCAGAATTTCTGATATGATGTTTGCAGGAACCGATGAAGACTTAAAACAAACAAAAGTTACACAACCTTCTATCTTCATTCACTCAGTCATCTTAGCAAAAACATTAGGCGAGAACTTTAAACCTGATATGGTTGCTGGTCACTCGCTTGGAGAATTTTCTGCGTTGACTGCTAATGGCACACTATCTTTTGAAGATGGATTGCGATTAGTAATCGAGCGTGCTAATGCAATGCAGGCGGCATGTGAGGCAGTACCAGGAACAATGGCAGCAGTATTAGCTTTAGATGATGCTAAAGTAGAAGAGATTTGTGCTGGTATCGAAAAAGTTGTTGTTGCTGCTAATTATAATTGTCCAGGACAATTAGTGATTTCAGGTTCATTAGAAGGTGTTAAAGAAGCTTGTGAGCAAATGACAGCAGCTGGTGCAAAGAGAGCTTTACTACTTCCTGTAGGTGGTGCATTTCATAGTCCACTAATGGAACCTGCAAGAGAGCGACTAGCTGCAGCGATTGAAGCAACGGCATTCAATACTCCAAGTTGTGCAATCTATCAGAATGTAACTGCGATGCCTCACCGAAATGCAGATGAAGTAAAAAGAAATCTTATTGCACAATTAACAGCTCCAGTTCGTTGGACACAATCTGTTCAGAATATGGTTGCTGATGGTGCAACCACATTTATTGAAGTTGGACCTGGTAAAGTTTTACAAGGATTAGTTAAAAAAATACATAAAGAAGCAGAAGTTTTATCTGCTTAAGATTTTATAATCATGGAATTAAATTCACTGAATGCAATATCTCCTGTTGATGGTCGCTATTTTAAAGTATGCGAACCACTCACTCATTATTTTTCAGAAGAGGCATTAATCAAATACAGAGTAAAAGTAGAAGTTGAATATTTTATTGCACTTTGCGAATTACCATTACCGCAATTACAATCCGTACCTGCAGATTGCTATGCTAGTTTAAGAAAACTATATGAACAATTTTCTAGCGATGACGCCCAACGCATTAAGACGATTGAGCGCACAACTAATCACGATGTAAAAGCGGTTGAGTACTTTTTAAAAGAAGAGTTTGATAAATTAAACTTAAGCGACTACAAAGAGTTTATTCACTTTGGATTAACAAGCCAGGATATTAATAACACATCGATTCCATTATCGGTACAGGAAGCATTGCAAAATGTTTACTACAAGGAATTAAATCAGTTGTTAGAAAAAATACAGGAGTTAAGTAGTGGATGGAAAGGAATTCCAATGCTTGCACGTACACACGGGCAGCCGGCCTCTCCTACTCAATTAGGAAAAGAGATTTATATTTTCAAACATCGTATCGAGCAACAGTTAATTCAATTGCAAGAAATTCCGAATACTGCTAAGTTTGGTGGAGCAACCGGAAACTTTAATGCTCACGTGGTTGCCTATCCGCAAATTGACTGGGAAACTTTCGCTAATAAATTTGTTTTGACATTAGGATTAAAGCGTTCTCCTTATACAACGCAGATTGAATCTTACGATAACATGGCGGCTTTGTTTGATGCTATGAAGCGCATTAATACCATTTTGATTGATTTAAGTAGAGATATCTGGACTTACATATCGATGAACTACTTCACGCAAAAAGTAGTGGCAAATGAAGTTGGTTCATCAGCAATGCCACATAAAGTAAATCCTATTGATTTTGAAAATGCAGAAGGGAACTTAGGATTATCGAATTCGATATTAGAGCACCTTGCAGCAAAACTTCCTGTATCCAGATTACAACGCGACTTAACAGACTCGACAGTATTAAGAAATGTCGGAGTTCCTTTTGCACATATTTCAATAGCATTGGCATCGTTAAACAAAGGATTAAATAAAATCAGCGTTAACGAAACAGTTATTCATAACGACTTAGAAAACAACTGGGCCGTTGTAGCAGAGGCAATTCAAACGATTTTAAGGAGAGAAGCTTACCCTAATCCGTATGAAGCATTAAAGTCGTTAACCCGTACGGGAGAAAAAATCAACGAGCAGACAATAAAAGATTTTATTAATACTTTAAATGTAAGCGAGGAAATCAAAAACGAACTGTCGAAGATTACCCCTCATAATTATATTGGGATTAGTTACCACTATTAATATCTTTTATTTATTATAAATACTATATTTGCGAAAATAATTCGCAATGGCTTTTCTATTTCTGTTTTTCGGAATGATATGTTTTGGTATCAGCAACTGTTTGTGGCGTGACTTACAAGTAAAACATAGCAGTTTTCAACTATTGCTTTCAAGAAGCGTAATAACACTATTAATATTAACCGTTATTTATTTAATAATAGAAGAATACGATTTTTTGACAACAGAGAATCCCTTGAACCAATTTATATACTCGTTACCTTGGATATTAATCAGCCTATCAGGACTTTTACTTTTCATTCAGTCGGTAAAGCATCAGGCAAGTGGATTATCGGGAGCTGTAGTTTTATGGAGCATTTTATTTGGAGTCGTTTTATCAAAAGCATTTGATAAGAGTCCGCTACCTGACACATTCGGATTAGTTATCGCACTTTATTTGTCTGGCTTATCACTTATTGATAAAAATATTCTGAAAGCCAGTTTGCCGGGAAAAGGAACAGTTATGGCGTTAGGAGCAGGATTGTGCTGGGCTTTAGCTAGCAGAGGATTCAAAACGGGAATTTCCGCAACAAATCCAACCGCTTTTGCATTATTTCAAGAATCGACAGTTTTAATCATTTCAATGACCGTGCTTTTCTTTCAAAAGAATTTTTCTCGTCTTAGCTATAAATTATCCAACAACATTTTTAAAGATGTTCTATTACTTGCATTACTTACCGTTGGAGGAATAATCGGGACTAATCTTGCATTAAAAAGCAGTACGCTCATGTATTTTACATTACTCAGTGCAATACAACCGGCAACAACAGTTATCATTTCGAAGTTTATTCAGAAAGAAGAAATCAGCAGCAGACAAATTATTGGAGCGGGTTTATTAATTATTGGTGCATCAATAGTCTGATAGTTTTTTTTGCTCGTTGTGGTAATTTGATTAGATTTGAAAATGTCAGAAACAACGGCACTTAAAAAATCATTAGGCAGTATTCATATTTGGGCTTTAGCTGTTGGACTTGTAATTTCAGGAGAGTACTTCGGATGGAATTATGGATGGGCAAGTGGTGGTCCAATGGGAATGTTCATTGCGACCTTAATCATTACCGTATTTTATTTATGCTTTGTATTTAGTTATACCGAGCTCACCACAGCCATACCAGATGCTGGTGGTCCATTTACCTTTGCTGATAAAGCATTCGGAAGAAGAGTGGCCGTTTTTACTGGCTATGCAACTGTAGTTGAATTTGTATTGGCCACACCTGCCATTGCTATTGCGCTCGGAAGTTATATACACTTCTTACACCCAATGCTTGATATTACGGTAGTCGCATTATGTGCTTACGCATTATTTACCATCATCAATTTAATTGGCATCAAAGAAAGCGCTGCCTTTACTTTAATTGTAACGATTCTAGCTATTGTAGAATTACTCGTTTATATTGGAATTACATCGACACATTACGATTCAAAAAATATTGAATTGATCAACACCTCAACAACTTTCAACGATGTTTTCTCTGCCATACCTTTTGCTATCTGGTTATATCTAGCTATTGAAGGTGTCGCTATGGTATCCGAAGAAGTTGAAGATCCTAAAAAAAGTTTACCGATTGGATATATCTCAGGAATTATCACGCTTTGTATTCTTGCCATAGGCGTTATGTTCTTTACTTGTGCTGCTGTTCCTTGGCAACAACTGACATCAATCGATTATCCATTACCAGAAACAATCGGAATATTACTTGGAAAAGGGAATAGTCTGACAATGCTTATTGCGGGCGTTGGAGTGTTTGGATTGATTGCTTCTTTCAATAGCATTATCACCAGTTATTCGCGACAAATTTTTGCTTTATCCAGAGCAGATATCCTTCCAAAATCACTAGCACATATCCATGAACGTTATAAAACACCTGATCTTGCTTTATTAGCTGGCCTAGGAATTGGAGTAATCAGTATTTTTTCAGGAAAGACAAATGACTTGATTATTCTTTCTGCAATGGGTGCGACAAGCATGTATATTATAAGTTTGATTTCTTTGTTCGCACTTAGAAAAAAAAATCCATTATTGAATCGTCCGTTTTTAGTCCCCTACTACCCTATTATACCAATGATTGCATTGGTGCTTGGAGTAGTTTGTTTAATCGCTATGTTTTATTTTAACATTAAGTTAGGATGTATTTTCTTTGTTGGAGGATTAATCATAATCGGACTACATGAAATAACTATCCAACGTAAAAAGAATGTATAGGACACAGTTAAGTAATCATATTTACAATTTCGATTCGTTGCGAACATTGCTTGCAAAAGCGACGCCGTTAAGAAGTGGTGATGTACTAGCAGGTGTTTGTGCTAACAGTTACGAAGAACGAATTGCTGCGCAGATTGCATTATCGAATGCACCTCTGAAAAACTTTTTAAATGAAGTGGTTATCGATTATGAAAAAGATGATGTCACTCGTTTAATTATCGATTCACATGATGCAATTGCGTTTGCACCAATATCACATTTAACTGTTGGAGAATTTCGTGATTGGCTTTTATCTTCAGAGGTAACGAATGAAATTATTCATTCAGTGGCTAATGGAATTACACCAGAGATGGCAGCAGCAGTGAGTAAAATAATGTCACTGCAAGATTTAATTTTAGTAGCGCAAAAAATAGAAGTCGTAACGAAATTTAGAACTACTGTTGGATTAAAAGGGAGATTCTCTACACGTCTACAGCCGAATCATCCTAATGATGATAATAAAGGAATTATGGCTTCTGCCATAGATGGACTTTTATTTGGATGTGGAGATGCAGTGATTGGAATTAATCCAGTTAGTGAGAGCGAAGAAATTGTTACTTCGATTTTATCTATGCTAGAAGAATTACGATTAAAATTTGAAATCCCAATGCAATCGTGTGTGCTTGCGCATTACACGCTAACAAAAAATATTCTTAACAAAGCTCCTGTAGATTTAATCTTTCAGTCGATAGCCGGTACACAAAAAGCCAATGAATCGTTTGGTGTTAACTTGCATGAACTGCAAGAAGCCAACGAAGCAGTATTATCGCTTAATAGAAATCCTGTATCGAAGCAAGTATTTTATTTTGAAACAGGACAAGGAACTGCTTTATCAGCTAATGCAAATGCAATGATAGACCAGCAAACTTGCGAAGCTCGCGCCTATGCGATTGCAAGAAAGTTTAATCCGTTTTTAGTGAATTCTGTTGTTGGATTTATAGGACCAGAATATTTATATAACGGGAAACAAATTATTCGTGCAGGATTAGAAGATCACTTCTGTGGCAAATTATTAGGACTTCCTATGGGTATTGATGTATGCTATACGAATCATGCTGATTGCGATCAAGATGATATGGATAATTTAAGCACATTATTAGCAGCCGCCAATTGTAATTTCATGATGGCGGTTCCCGGGTCTGATGATATCATGCTTCAATATCAAAGTACGTCTTATAACGATGCTGCCTATGTGCGAAAAGTATTTAATCGTAAGCCTGCACCAGAGTTTGAATTATGGTTGAAAAAAATGGGAATATTCAATTCAGATGGAGAGCTATCGTATACAAACGAAGATGTAAAGAAACTTTTAAATCACCTTTCGTAAATGTCAATTAAAAAAAGTGAACCCTCTTCAATACAGCGTTCCGAATTAAAACAATTTACGAATGCACGAGTTGCATTAAGAACAAGCGGAGTTTCACTTTGTACAGAAGAGTTGCTTGCTTTTAAATTAGCGCATGCAAGAGCTGTGGATGCTGTTTGGACGGAATGGAACAGAGGAATAATAGTTGAAGAATTAAAATCAGTAGGAATTGAAAGTTTGTTAATCGATAGCGAAGCTAGTAGTCGTTTGCATTACGTGCAGAACCCGCAAAGTGGTTGTAAAGTAAATGCACAATCAGAGAACAGTATTCAATTATTAAAGAATGAAAATACAATTGCAATTATATTAGCTGATGGATTATCGCCGATTGCGGCTCAAGAACAAGGAGGGAAATTAATTACTTGCTTAGTTGAAGAACTACGTTCTTTATCAATGAATATTCATCCAATTTTTATTTGTTCCAACGGAAGGGTTGCCATTGGTGATTCTATAGGCGAAATAACAAAAAGTAAAATTGCAATTGTAATAATTGGCGAGCGTCCTGGACTTACAACACCCCACAGTTTAGGAATGTACATTACATTGAATCCAACAAAGGAATCGACCAATGCCAATAGAAATTGTATCTCTAATATTCATCCAAAAGGCTTAAGTATTGAGCAAGCATCTAACGAATGTAAACAGTTGATAGAAAAAATGCTGAAGCATACTACTTCAGGCTATCAGTTAAACTCGAAATAAATAATTCGCTTTTAATTCCACCCACATGCTAATACATCTGCAAGATGTGCCACTTTAATAGGCCAGTTGTTTTTCTTGATAATAGAGTCAAAATGCATCAAGCAATCCATATCAGTCGAAATAATAGTATCAGCACCAGCTGCCATAAAATCCTGAATGATTTTACTTCCAATCTCTACTGCCAGCTTTTCATTATTACGCTCTAGTCCACCGCTCATACCACAACAAGTATAAGCAGAAGGCGTATCAATCAACGTGAGTTCACGCACTTTACTCAAGAGTAAACGAGGAGCCGACTTTATTTTTAATTCGTGTACAGCATTGCAAGCATCAAACATCACGGCTTTAGCATTAAAACGGGCACCTATATCCGAAGCATTCATCACATTGACTAAAAAATCAGAAAGTTCAAACATATGCTTCTGCACTGATTTATATTGGTTGTGCATAGAAGAATTATGAAACAAAGCGGGATACTGGCATTTAACCGTAGAGGTACAAGCAGCACCTGGACAAACGATATAACGGTCGTGCTGTAACTCCATGATTAGCTTCTCGCCTACTTCTTTGCAATGATCCCAGTAACCATCTTCAAACGCAATACGACCACAACATGTCTGGTCTGCATTATATTGCACATCGCAACCTAAGCGTTCTAACACCTTAATCATGCTATGAGCTACATCAGGATAATACTGATCGATCAGACAAGGAATGAAGATGTCGACTTTTAAATTCATGAGGCGTCAAAAATAAACAATTTATTGGTTAATTTGAAAATTTGTTCCCGATGCATCGAGAATGAAAATGTGGTAAAGAATTTACAAATGAATATACGATTTGATAGTTGCAACATAGCGTTCAAAAGCCTTCATTCCTTTAGTTGTCAATTTACATGTCGTGACTGGATATTTACCTTTAAAGCCTTTTTTGATAGAAACATACCCAGCCTTTTGCAATTTATCGAGTTGCAGACTTAAATTCCCTGCGGATGTATTCGTCTTTTCTTTCAAATAAACGAACTCTGCTTCTTCCAATCCAACCAATAGTGAAACAATGGACAGGCGAAGCTGTGAATGTAGAATTGGATCAAGGTCTTTAAGCACGGGAAAACATCATTTTAATTCCTGGAATAATGCTTACCATTATACTCACAAAAGATGCAAAAAGATATTGATGAGAAACATCCATATTTAGCATATAGGCACCGACCAACATTCCAAACAAACCCATTACAATTGATAATGGTTCTTTAACAATACCACCAGTAACAAATACAGTCAATCCTAATAAAGAGCAAAAAACAGGAATTATAATGGCATTGAAACCATTGAACTCTGCAGCTAAATAAATCGTAATATATGCAAATGCAAATCCTGAATAGGCAAACAAATAAATTTTATCTGCTAATGATTTTGCGGTCTCCTTTCTATCGTCTTGTTTAGATCGAATTGCAGAAATAATTCCGCCAATGGGAAATAACACCCAATAATAATGATTCAAATTGCTAATAAAGGCATCTGGATTAGAAAGTGAAAAATAATTTACTAGATAATATATGGCAAGAATAGTTCCCCATAAAATATCGTAGAAATAAGCACCATTTGGAACTTTGCGTGCCTCTTGTATCGCCTGCTCGATTGTATTAATCGAATTTGTTATATCCTGTTTTTCCATATTTTTTTTACAAATATAAACTAGTTAATATTATTAACCAAAAATATGGATTTAAAAATTTATAGTTGACTATAAAATAAAACTCTAAAAGTATTTTCAAATCGCTTCAACTCTCAAAGGGGGCCACCACTCCTCCGCCCCATAAGCAAATTTAGTGCGCACAAAACAATTATTCGGTTGATAAGCACTTATAGTCGTTTACAAATGCTTAAAAATAAAACGATAACTAAAATGCTATTTCAACTTTCAGTCATAGCTCCACTACAATTACAACTTCAACTATCTATAAAAGAAAATACATATTATCCTTAGGAAAATAAAACCTAAGACAAAACCAGTTTAATAGTGAATATTTTTATTTGAAAACTATTAATCTCAGTTAAGGGGAGAATTTTACCTCTCCCCTTCGCTGAAAGAATTTTAAAGATGTGCTGACATTACAAAATTAACATTGTTTAATTCAAACACTGGATAGTCAAATGGATCGACGAATCCGTCTCCGTTAAGATCTGTTGCTAAGTATCCACCTGCGAACGTAACGTTATCAAGTTCAAATGATGGATAGTCAAATGGATCAATAAATTCATCTTGGTTGATATCACCAGTATACATTGCGAATATGCCAGCCTCAACTTCAATCATATTATCTCCAAATGCACTCGTTGCAGCAGTTGTAAAGTCGTATGATGTAGTTGCTGCCATAGTAACCAAATCAGCAGACCATGTTTGAACTGTATTTCTATGATTAATCACTATGTAGTAGTCGTTTCCTACTACTGATGCAGGTAAGCTTAATGAGACAGTACCATCTGTCATAATTACACCGCTTGTAGATGCTACCACATTTGTACCAGTTGCCGCGTCACGCAATTCAACTGTAATTGTATCAACTTCATTAGTATTTGAGCTCACTCCTTGGTTAGACAATACAGAGGTCATTGTTCCATTTCCAGAATAGTATCCTTGTAGATATGCTTTTAAATTTAACGTAGCATTTGTTCCAACAGTAAAGTTTCCGCTCGATATTGCAGAACATCCGCCAACTACAACTGTTATTGCTCCAGTAGTTGCACCTGCTGGAACTGTTACAGTGATTTGACTATTGCTATTAACTGTGAAGCTAGTTGCTGAAGTTCCGTTAAACGAAACGCCTGTTGCACTTGTGAATCCGCTTCCGCTAATTACTACTGTGCTACCAACTGCACCTGAAGCAGGCGTTAAACCGCTAATTGAAACATTCGCAACAGTTAAGTTTAATGTATAATCCTGGCAATTAGTATTAAAGTAA
>JBJOND010000023.1:0-28241 GCA_046052065.1 Bacteroidota bacterium
AATCAAACAGAAGTTTAAACTCTTCAAACCTGAATTTAGTATTTCAGATACTAATGAGGTGGAAATTGCCAAAATTACCGGCGACTGGAAAGCATGGAGTTTTTTAATCTTAGATTCCAATCAGCAAACAATTGGGACAATTGATAAGAAATGGGCTGGGGCAATGAAAGAAATTTTAACCTCTGCTGATAAATATAATGTGATACTAAATTCGGATATTAAAGATAATTTGCGTAAAATTGCTATTCTGTCTTCGGCAATTACCATTGATATGTTGCTTAAAGAAAGTGAATAACAAAAAATCAACTAAAATCAATAAAACCTAAACCCAAATGAAAAAATTAGTATTAGCATTAGCATGTGTAAGCATTTTATTCAATGCTTGTAAGAAAGATGATACTGCGCCTGCTTCAGGAGGCTCTACAACATTAACTGTTGAGAAAAAGAATAGAGCAGCAGTAATTTACTTCGGAGAAGACTGGTGTCCTCCTTGTGGTGCATATGGTGGACCTACATTAGACAGCTGTTTAAAGCAAGAAGGAACATTGTTAACAGGAATGAAAATTAATACAAGTTCAAATAATTCATCTTTGAATTGGTCAACAGGACAAGGAATGTGGAATGTGTTTAATTCGGGTGTGTTTGCAAGTGCAAATGCAATTCCTTCAATGGCAGTTAATACAACAAAACAAAGCGTGACTACTAACGTTTCTAGCAATTATTCAGGTGCAGTTAGCAAAGCAACAACGTTCGCTAACGGAACTGTGATTGCAGGTATCGCTTTAAGTAAACGTATTTCTGGCGATTCAATAGCTGTTGATACTAAAGTGAAATTCTTTAGCGATATCGCAACAGGTTCTGACTACCGTTTAGCTGTTTATGTAGTAGAAGATAAATTAATCACTTCTCAATCTACAAACTCTGGAACTAACGCAAATTATGAGTATCGTAACCTAGTTAGAACATGTAATTCTTCTTCATACTATGGTTTAGAGGTAAACAATGGTGGTGATGCAATTGCATTAGATCAAGAATTTTCAAATACATACAAGATGTATTTAAAGCCAGCTTGGAATAAAAACAACTTAAAAGTAATTGGAATTTTATGGAAAATGGGCGGTGCTCCAGCTCAAGTTGTAAATTCTAACGTTGTTAAGTAATTGAATAATTAAATATTTAAAATATCAGCCCTATGGTAATTTACTATAGGGCTTTTTTATTTTTAAAACTATGGAAATTTCATTCGTAAAGCCATTTAGAAAATTGCTAAATCAGAATGGGGATGATGTTATACCATCTGCAACACTGCTTTCTGTTTTTAATGTTTCAACTAAGTCGCAGTTGTCTGATTCGTTTATTGAATACGATACAGATTTAGACTTTGATATTGAGGAAAATCAACAACTCTTATTGCTACTTTTTTTGAAACCGTCAACAAACAATTCAAAGAATATTTTTGCTACTGTTCGTAACTGGACGGAGGAGAAAGAATTGTTTTATCAAAACCAAATCGGCAATGAATTTAAAGTAATAGTCGAGCGCAGCTAATTTTATTTGCCTTTTTTAGTCAAACTGTCTGCGATTCCTTTTACAGATACCACATTCAATGGAAACTCAAGAAACACGTGCAGAAAGCTTAAGAAGAACAATACGATGATTCCTGTGCGGTAGTCGTACAAGTAAAAAGAAATACTAGCCAGCCATATTGCAGCTATCGCAATTAACCTTGTCTTAGAGGTACCTTTATGCCATCCAATTATGGATGTTTTCGAAAACCAATTCAGGTAATGATAGGTATAGGCAAATGCAATAAATATCTGAATTTTAATTCCCACTAATGAAAGCAGTGAGAACGACTCGTCCTTAGAGCTACTAAGTAATTTGGCCAGTGAAAAGTTAAGTGATTGAAATCCGCTGGCTAAAAAATTATCTTGTGTATTCTGGCTTAGAATGTATTGTGCTGGATTTACATTTCCGAAGGTTATTATCACAGGAATTAAAGCTAGTAAGGCAACTCCAATATATCCAGGTGTACTCTTCGATTTAATAGCTCCGAAAAGCATAAACAACAACGTGAACAAATAAACATGAATAATAGTTGGAAGAAAAATGCTTACAAGAACAATTGAAAAGGAAACATATTTTAAAATCAAGTAGGATGTAATTATGCTGATTATAAGGAAAAGTAATGTGTGCTTTAAGTCTTTTAAAAATACCAGGCCAATAGAAAAAAATAATGCCGTTAAGAGTATTACATTAGAAGAGGTGTTTAATTCTTTCAGAAAATTCTTCACTAAACTAATATCATAAACGAAATTAAACCATGGTAGCGATAACAAAAGGGGGATAGAAATAACAACACCGAACAATACAAAAGTCCAAATCCAGTCTTTCGTTTTTATAAAATAGTTCCTTTCTTTTAGCCAGTTGATTTCTGTTAGATAATGCAATGGACCTAAGAAGGCATATGAAAATAAAAATAGTTCAAAAGGGATTTTGTATGCTATTATTAAGGAGATAACAATTAAAAATATGTTGAGTCGGTCGATGTTTTTGCTTTCCATAATTTTTCAGACCACTAATTTACTAAAAATGAATATGCAACCTTATTCAATCTATTGACCATTCATTCGAATAAAGCTATTTATAAAGTTCAATCAGTTTATAAAAAAACTAGAATAAAAAAGAACTTAAACGAAAATAAAGAGCTTTGTTTTCATAACGTTAGGGTATATCAAAATGACGTAGTTCTTCTACTTTCATATTATTTATTGCAGGTGATAATTGTCAGTTAAGGTAGGGTCAATTCGCGAAAACATTCATGCTTTACACTGAAATAATGCAGATTCTTAATTTTTTTTAGTTTATTAGGGGCAAATGTTTAATTTATTATGTCATTCGTAAAAAAATAACTTTGCCACTGTTTTAATAAAATAGAATGTTTTTTTAAAGCATTTTATATGTCATTAAATGACAAACAGACTTGTTTTTTAATAAAGCTTCGTTTATTTTAGCACTCATTATACAATAAGTTACACTAACTATTCGACTTACGGGGGTAATGTCGATTAATAGTAATTATGTTTAGAAATTATCCAGGGGAAAAATGGGAGCCAATTGATGTTGATCATAAGCTCCGATACAATTACGCGATATCTAATTATGGGCGCTTGGTTAGTTATTCAGAAGCTATTAAAGATGGCAGAATAATTAAACCAGGTAAAGTAGAAGGATATACCACGTTTAGATACAAGTTATACGCTGGTGTCAAGATAAGGTACTTTTCAAAAATGATTCACAACCTTGTTGCGGATAAATTTTTAGACAAGCCAACTACAGAGCATAATTATGTTATCCACTTAGACCGTAATAAGTCTAACAACTACTACAAAAATCTTAAATGGGTAACCCGCGAGGAAAGTATTCAATTTAAGAAGGAGAGTCCTGCAGTTAAGGAAGCGATGCGTAAGTTGGTTGAATTAAACAAAAAACGTGATGGAGCAAAGCTGACCGAATCCAAGGTTCGTTTACTGAAAAAGAAAATTTTTGACCCAAATCGTAAAACACGTTTGAAGATGCTGGCAAAGCAATTTGGAATTAGCGAAATGCAATTGTACAGGATCAAGTCGGGAGAGAATTGGGGGCACGTCAAGATTGATGATTAGATAGTCGACCATTATCGTTACCTTTGCTAACGATGAAAAAAATACTATTCTTTTTACTATGTTCACCTGTGTTTTTATTTGCACAGTCCGACACAATACTTACTATTCCATCTAAAGATGAACCCGCAGATATTTTTTCTGCAGGATTGGGTTTCGGTCAAGATCTCGGTGGAATAGGAGCTAACCTTACTTATTACGCTACAAAAAGATTGGGTTTTCAAGGTGGACTTGGATACGCAATGGCTGGAATTGGTTATAATGCTGGAGTTAAATATCGTTTTTTAAAGGGTGCTAATCTTACTCGAAGAACTCCATTTTTTACAGCAATGTATGGGTACAACGCTGCGATTAAAGTTAAAAATCTAAGCGAGAAGAATAAACTCTTTTATGGTCCTTCACTTGGATTCGGTTTCGATTCGAAAGCATTGGGTACAAGCCATACTTATTGGTCTTTTGCAATTTATTATCCTTTCAGAAGTAATGAAGTATCCAATTATATGGAGGATCTGAAAAAGAATTATGGCGTTGTTTTTAATAATGATTTATTCCCAATTACGCTTTCTATTTCGTACAAGATGATTATCAAATAGGTTAGTTATTTCTATTCAGCATTGATTTCACTTATCTTTTATTATTTAATTTAGTGAAATGAGGCTGAATGAACCTGAATTTAATAATCGCGCAGTAAATCGTTTAACAGCATTGTGGGCGTTAAATGAGTCAGGTTTAGGTGGCATTTTACATGCTGCCAAATTTCCATTCACAGGTATCTTAGTTGGAGGCTTTGCTATAATATTAATTACGTTAATTGCTCGGTATTCAAACTATAGTTTCAAAGCAATTCTGAAAGCAACAGCTATGGTGCTTATGATAAAAGCTGCTGTTAGTCCGCACTCGCCTTTCCCAGCTTATTTAGCAGTTTCTTTTCAAGGCTTATTAGGTGCAATAGTGTTTTCATTAAGTCGCAATTTCAAGTTAACTCCAATTTTTTTTGGCGGACTCGCATTACTTGAATCGGCAATTCAAAAAATACTATTAACTGTTTTGTTCTTTGGTAGGTCATTCTGGAGATCAGTTGATGATTTCGTGCTAAATACAATTAAAATTTTCCAACTTCCTGTTGATTTTTCTTTTAGTGAGTCGATTGCAATTAGCTATGTTGCTTTTTATCTCGTTATCGGATTGATGATTGGAAGGTTTGCAAGTAAAATTCCTGATCTGATTTCTTCTCTTGATTTTTCCGAAATAAAATTATCCAATATAAAAGATTCAACTAGTCAAAATAGAAAAAGTAAAGGATTACTATTTATTGCGGTTTTATCGATTGCTCTATCATTTCAATTGATTTCATTTTTTGGAGGATTACCATTTATGCAATTACTTGCAAGAGTAGTTTTCTTTATGTTGTTGTTTTATTATGTTATAGGTCCTTTAACAACAAGATTGATTTTGCTATTATCTCGCAACAGGTCAGAAGAAATTTCAAAATTAAACGATGATGTAGCTCAAATTAGATTAGCTGTTAAGCCAGTTATTAATCATGTAAACAAAAATTATAATGGGATTAGTCGAATTAAAATGTTTGTCCTTTATATGATTGCTATTTCTTTAAATGATATAAGGGACGAAAATGAGTAATGTGATTGTATTGTCAGGTGGAGTTCAAAGTGGGAAGACAACTGCTCTGCTTAAACATTTTTCGAAATTGAATGCCGTTGGAGGATTTTTTTGTCCTGATGTAAATGGCAAAAGGATGATGTTTTTTACATCCGAAAAAAGAGTTGTTCCTTTCCAGATTGCGCAACAAGAGGTTGCTGTTTCTATTGGTAAGTTTTCTTTTGATGATGACGTGTTCAATAAGGCTTGTGATATTTTGGTAAATCCCTTAACGTTAGATAATGATTGGATTATTATTGATGAAATTGGACCGCTAGAATTAAAAGAACGAGGCTACTATCAATCGTTGGTTAAATTTTTTGAAATTGCAAAACAAAAAAAGGATGTAACGATTTTATTGGTAGTAAGAGAACATTTGGTTGATGATGTAATTTCAAAATTCAATCTTTCGGAAGCAAAGATTATAGCTAAAGAAGATTTATCATCAGATTCAAATTTAAGTACCGATGTTCATGGACTGATTTTAAGCGGAGGTGAGAGCAGTAGGATGCAGACTGATAAGTTTCTTTTGAAGTATGATGGAGTTGAGCAGTATAAACGACTGCTAAATATGTTTGATGAATTGAATTTTAAAACATTTTTATCTTGCAACGAAAAGCAATACCTAGACGAAAGTGTATGCATGCAAAAAATTAACGATAATGCTGAATATAAAGATGCAGGTCCGTTAACTGGAGTTTTATCTGCTTTTGATCAATTGCAATCTGATTTATTAATTGTTGGTTGCGATTACCCACTATTAAAGATTGAACATCTGCGAATACTAAAACAGTTTTCCGAATATGGCTTTGATGAAATTGCCTTTGTGAAAAACAATCGTAATGATGTAGTGGAGCCCCTCATTTGTTTTCTTTCTAAGCAATCGCTTCAGAAGTTGAAACTGTTTTATCAAAATGGTGGACGTTCATTGAATAAGTATTTACAGCAGGTTAATCCTCTTAAAATTCAGTTAAACGACGATTCTTTTTTACGTAGTTTCGATACGCCGGAAGATTATCATTCATATTGCAATAATTAAAATCTATGTCTCAATTACCCGTTAAATCTGTACATATTACTAAGGTCAATAATTTATCTTTTCAAGTAGTGGACGATATAATTGTGGTGGAAGAACCTTTAGAAATTCGATTAGGATATGGTCCTATGGATCTGCGTGAGGAGACGAATGTTTCAATTACTATGCGCACTCCTGGAAATGATTTTGAATTAGCAATGGGTTTTTTATTTACCGAGGGTATAATCAAAAGTGGCGACGATATTTTGTCTATTAAGTATTGCACAGACCATCAGAAAAAAGAACAGCAGTTTAATATTGTGAGAGTTGAATTAAAGCCAGATGTTGAATTTGAAGCTTCTGCTTTTAGTCGTAATTTCTACATGACATCAGCATGTGGTATATGTGGTAAGGCAAGTATCGATGCCATTGCTATGAATTGCTTAAAATCAGAGGTTAACGATGATTTTAAAATTGATAAACAACTTGTCTTTTCATTATCAGATAAATTAAAACTTAAGCAAGCAATATTTAATAATACGGGCGGTATTCATGCAGCTGCATTGTTTTCTTCGGATGGTGAATTGTTGCTTATGATGGAAGATGTAGGCAGGCATAATGCATTGGATAAGTTGATAGGCGGTTTGCTTACATTAAACAAGATTAAACTTGCCAATAAGGCTGTTTTATTTTTAAGCGGTCGTGCAAGTTTCGAATTACTTCAAAAAGCGACTATGGCTGGAATTGTAATTGTTTGTGCTGTTGGAGCTCCATCGTCACTAGCTGTTCAAACCGCAGATGAATTTGGAATTACTTTAATAGGGTTTTTACGTGAAGGGAGGTTTAATATTTATTCGCATCAAGAAAGAGTTTCTTGAAGTAGAATTAAGCGTTTGTAAATGTTTAATACCGGTTAAATAGTATTGGCTGGCATAATTTTGCCGAATCATGATTCTTATTTGTCAAAATTTAAATATGTACTTATATTTGTACAATAATCTGTACATAAATATGCTAACTACTACCTTGTCTGATTTTAGAAAAGACATTAAACACTATTTCGATAAAGTGACACAGAACGTTGAAACATTAATTATAAATCGAGGGAAGGATAATGGAGTTGTTATAATGTCTTTAGCCGAGTATAATTCACTATGCGCAACTAGGCATGAACTGACTTCTAAGTCAAATGAAAAACGATTGGATTCGGCTATTGAGAAACTTCGCAAAGGAAAATCGACTCGAAAAAAATTAATTGACTAATGAAATATGTTTTCGTGGATGAATCATGGGAAGATTATCTCTATTGGCAACAAATTGATAAAAAGAAATTAAAGAGAATTAATGAACTTCTGAAAGATATCGCTAGAAATCCATTTGAAGGAATTGGAAAGCCAGAGCCTCTAAAATTCAAATATGTAGGTTTTTGGTCTCGACGAATCGATGATGAGCATCGCTTAATATATCAAGTAAAAGAGGATGAAATTCTGATTGCAAAATGTAGGTTTCATTACGATTTATAATACTCGAAACTGATTTTTTCTTACTCCTTATACGATTTATAATCTTTTTTGAGCTTCTGTTTCCATCATAAATAACTATTTTATTTACACAACACTTTTCTATATTTGTAATACAATGTCCCTAATATGAAATTAAGAATAAAAGGAAACTCCATTCGCATTCGTGTGTCAAAAACCGAAGTATCTAATTTTGAAAAGAACGGCGAGCTAAATGAATCGACTTTTTTTGGTACTAATCATTTTTATTATTGTTTGAAGAGAACGGCTGCTTCTGAAACTCTTTTTGCCGATTATAACAATAACTGTATCACAGTTCATATTCCAGATGAGATTGCAAAGGAGTGGACATCTACCGATATGGTAGGATTCAATCATAAAATGCCTTTAGGTAAAGAGGAACATTTGTTTCTTTTGGTCGAAAAGGATTTTGTTTGCCTCGATAATACGTTCGAAGATCAAAGCGATAATTTCCCGAATCCTAACGCCGTTTGTTAATCAATTTTTATGGCTGACATTCGCAATCATCATTCAAATCCTAATCCTGAAAATCCTGAACGTTTTACTGGAATTAAATTAGACAAACCACGACTAGCAGCTGCAGGTACTGAGGCAGTATATATTTCTGCCCAGATTGCATTTTCAGAAATGGATCCATTGCGTGCGGTTAAGGCTTTGTTTGCTCTTAATCAAAAAACAGGATTTGATTGTCCCGGTTGTGCATGGCCTGATAAAGACCATCGCTCAAAGCTTGGAGAATATTGTGAGAATGGTGTAAAAGCAATTGCGGAGGAGGCTACAAACAAAAAACTGACTGCTGATTTTTTTCGAAAATACTCGGTTGCTCAGTTATCAAATTTAGATGATTTTACAATTGGTAAAAGTGGACGTATAGCACAGCCAATGTATTTACCTGTAGGAGCATCGCATTATCAGCCTATATCATGGAATGAAGCGTTTCAAAAAATTGCATCTCATCTTAAAAAAGTCAGTTCTCCCGATGAAGCTGTTTTTTATACTTCCGGTCGAACAAGTAATGAAGCTGCTTTTTTATATCAGTTGATGGTTCGTCAATATGGTACGAATAACTTACCTGATTGCTCAAATATGTGTCACGAAAGTAGCGGTGTTGCTTTGACAGAATCAGTAGGTATTGGGAAAGGTTCTGTTACTTTAGATGATTTTTATAAAGCAGATGTAATACTTATTCTTGGACAAAACCCAGGTACTAATCATCCCCGTATGCTATGTGCATTGCAAGATGCTAAAGAGAACGGAACAACAATTATTTCTGTTAACCCATTACCTGAAACTGGCTTAATCGGATTTAAAAATCCGCAGCAGATAAAAGGAGCACTTGGAATCAAAGCGCGCTTAACAGATATTTTTCTGCAAGTAAAAATTAATGGTGATATGGCTTTGCTTAAAGCTATCATCATGCGATTATATGAAGAAGAATTAAAAGCTCCAGGGACAGTTTTTGATCATGAGTTTATAAAAAACAACACCCATAATTATGAAGCTTTTATTCAGCAAGTAAATAAATACTCGATTGATGAATTGCTTGAACAGGCAGGCATTTCACATGAGCAATTAGAGCAAACGGTAGAAGTTTTTAAAACGAAGAAGAAGATTATCGCGTGTTGGGCAATGGGCTTAACACAGCATAAAAATGCCGTTGATACGATAAAGGAAGTTGTAAATTTATTACTAGTTAAAGGTAGTATCGGTAAAGAAGGAGCTGGTACTTGTCCTGTACGCGGACATAGTAATGTGCAAGGCGATCGCACGATGGGGATTTATGAAAAGCCTCCTCAGTTGTTTTTAGATAATCTTGAAAAGGCTTTCGGTTTTACACCACCTCAACATCATGGATATGACGTGGTAGATTGCATTCATGCTATGCACGAAGGAAAAGCAAAAGTGTTTATTGCTATGGGAGGTAATTTTCTATCGGCAACTCCAGATACAAAATATACAGCTGAAGCATTGAATCGTTGTGATTTAACGGTACAGATATCCACCAAGTTAAATCGAAGTCATTTGATAACAGGCAAAGAAGCAATCATTCTGCCAACATTAGGGCGTAGTGATAAAGATGTTTTGAATGGTGAAGAGCAATTTATTTCTTGTGAGAATTCGATGGGCGTTGTGCAGATGAGTAAAGGGAATTTAAAGCCTGTGAGTAACGAGTTGATGAGTGAGCCAATGATTGTTTGCGGTATGGCGTTAGCGTTATTTGGGGAGCATTCAATTGTTGAATGGAAATCATTTACAAAACACTATGATTTTATTCGTGATGCGATTGAAAAAGCAATTCCTGGTTTTGATAATTACAATTCGCGTGTACGTGAATTAGGTGGTTTCTATCTTCCGAATGGATCTCGTATAGGAAAGTTTAATACGATGACAGGGAAAGCAAATTTTAATGTTGCTGATGTTACATTCCATCATTTGAAAAAAGACGAATTAGTGATGATGACAGTTCGTAGTCATGATCAGTTTAATACTACTATCTACGGATTAAACGATCGCTATCGTGGTATAACTAATGAACGTCGTGTGATCTTTATGAATAAAAAAGATATTGCGGACTTAGGATTTAAAGCGGGAGATGTTGTTGATTTGTTTAATGAGCACAATGGTGTTGAGCGAGTAGCAAGAAAATTTATTATCATCGAATTTAGTATCCCTGAAAAGTGTACTGCAACTTATTTTCCTGAAACCAATGTATTGGTTCCAATTGATAGTGTTGCTGATAAGAGTAATACACCAACGAGTAAGTATATTGTTTTGAAAATTAGAAAACATAATCATTAATACATGAGTTTCGATTTCGTACAGCTTTTTAAAAATGTTTTTGAACCAGAATTAATCAAAGAATTCGAGGAGAAAGTAAAAGTAGTAGATGTAAAACAAGGCGAAAAAGTTATAAGTGTAGGACAAACAGTCCGTGTAATACCTTTTCTCCTAAATGGAACATTAAAGGTTTCAAGGCTTGATGATAAATTAAATGAAGTGTTTCTTTATTACTTGAATGCAATGGAAGGATGTGCTATGACATTTACTTGTTGTATGCAGCAGTTTCCTAGTGAAGTACAAGCTGTAGCTGAAGAGGATGTATCTTATCTGGCTATACCTATTTCTGTAATGGATGAATGGATAGTAAAGTATCCAACATGGAAGAGTTTTGTCATGCGTTCAATTCGTTCTCGTTTTAATGAGTTGATGCATGCCATTGATCAATTGGCTTTTCAAAAATTAGATGAACGATTAGTAAATTACCTAAAAGAGAAATCGAAGTTAACCGGCTCCACTGTTTTAAATTTATCGCATACAGAAATAGCAAACGATTTAGCTAGTTCTCGTGAAGTTATCTCCCGACTTTTAAAAAAGCTAGAACTTGATGGTAGATTACTTCTTTATCGCAATCAAATTAAGCTTCTGAATGCAATGTGATAATAGTCACTGTTAAACGCTGGTTTCTATTGCAACTTTGCAGTGTCGAATTTAAAACTATCAATTATGACACACGAAATAGAAACACAATGGATGGGCAAAATGCAATTTAATGCCCTCGTTAATGGTCACACCGTTGTAATGGATGCTCCCGAAAGAGTAGGGGGAGAAGACAATGGTCCAATTCCAAAACCTTTTGTTTTATCAGCTTTATCAGGATGTACGGGTATGGATGTTATCGCTATTCTAAAAAAAGCAAATAAGCCGGTAAAGGATTTCAATATGAAGGTTACAGGAGAAATAAGTAAGCAGGCTCCTGTTGAATATACTGCCATGCATATTGTTTATGAGTTTGTAGGTGATAATGATGTTAAACAAGATGCTCTAGATGCTGTAATGGCTTCACAAGAAAAATATTGTGGTATTAGCCACATGTTGAAGAAAATTATTCCTGTAACATGGGACGTAACTTACAATGGTATCTTACTATTCACAAATAAAGAAGTGGCAATACTAAGTTAATATGAAAAATCAGAAAATGACAATTATCGATGTAAGAACTCCCGGAGAGTTTATGGGTGGACATGTTGCTGGAAGTATAAATATTCCACTACAAGAAATTCAAAATCGCGCAAATGAAATAAAAGCTCTTTCGCAGCCAATTGTTTTGTGTTGTGCAAGTGGAATGCGTAGCGGACAAGCAACAGTTTACTTAAAAAGTCTTGGAATAGATTGTGAAAATGGTGGTTCTTGGTTAGATGTAAATGGTGATTATTAAAAACAAATTCATATGATAAATACAATTAAAAAACTATTAGGACTAGGTCCTGCTGTTAATTATATTGGACTAATTGCAAATGGTGCACAGATTATCGATGTGCGCACAAAGGGGGAGTATCAGGGCGGACATATTCGTGGATCTGTAAATATTCCATTGAATACACTGCAACAATCATTATCAAAAATTAAGAAAGACAAACCTGTTATTACGTGTTGTGCATCAGGAATGCGTAGCGCATCTGCGAAGAGTATTTTAAAGGCAAGCGGATTTAAAGAAGTTTATAACGGTGGTGGATGGATGAGTTTAAATAACAAAATCAAATAACTAAAAATAATTTTTATGGCAACTTTTTCAGAGTTAATTCAGTCAGACAAACCAGTGTTGGTCGACTTTTCGGCAGAGTGGTGCGGGCCTTGTAAAATGATGCATCCTATTTTGGAAGATTTAAAATCGAGGGTAGGTGATCATGCGTCTATCTTAAAAGTAGATGTCGATAAAAATCCTCAAGCTGCCGCCGCATATCAAATCCAAGGAGTTCCAACGCTTATTCTCTTTAAAGATGGTAAAGTAGTATGGCGACAATCAGGTGTTGTTCCTGCCGATTATTTAGAACAAATCATTAATCAAAATTCTTAATCATGAAAAAAATCTATCATTTAATTACCATTTTAATGGTTTGGTTTTTCACAGCTTGCTCTGGGCAAACCTCAGATAATGCTATAAGTCCGAAGCAGTTTTCAGACAAGATGGCATCATCAAAAAATATAACGTTGCTGGATGTACGAACTCCTGGAGAGTTTTCAGAAGGACACCTAAAAGGAGCTGTAAATGCAGATTGGAATGGAGGTATGTTTGAAAGCACTGTTACGGGATATGACAAATCAAAAAGCTACTTTGTTTACTGTCGTAGTGGACACCGTAGTGGATTAGCAGCAGAGTGGATGCGTACGCATGGGTTCAAAAATGTAGTAGAATTAAGTGGTGGTATTAGTGCTTGGCAATCGGATGGGATGCCTATAGAGTAAGAATGAAAAATAATTAACTAATTTTCCCCAATGAATTTTGTTGAGTTAGAACAGCAATTACCATCATTGGGGAATTTTTCTTTTTCAGATAGAAAAGGAATTAGATCGTATAAATTTAAGAGTGCAGTCTTTTTAACCTTAAACTTTTCGAAAGACCGAATTTGTTTGCGTTTGCCAGCTGTTGAGCAAAGTATTTTTATTGATTTTGCTCCTGGTATAATCTGGAAAGTACCTAATCATTGGGGCAACTATGGTTGGACATTATTTAGCATTAAACAGTTAGAGTGGGAGGTGGTCCACGAAGCAATTATTGCTGCAATGGAGTATGTGGTCATCAGAAAAATTCAAAAGAAATTGAATTAGGAGTTGCTGTTTTATCTAACATAATATTGAATTAAAGTTGGAAATGAAGAAATAGAGAAAAGGAGAAAAGGAGAAATGGAACATTTGAAATCTATTTGGAAAATCAGAGTAAAAACAGTATATTAAATTCAGCAATTTCAAAGGGGGCCACCACTCCTCCGCCCCAGAAGCAAAATTACGATAAACAATTTAAGTATTCGGTTAATAAACGCTTATATCCATTTACAAACGTTTATCTCTATTTAGATATGTTGATTAATTCAGCGTTAATTTCCTTTCCAAACTTTACAATCTTCGAAATCCAAATCCAAAGAAATTCCTTTATCAAATATTCCAAATACGGCTGCTCCGCTACCGCTCATACTTGAATAATGAGCACCCGCACTATAAAGTTCATTTTTGATTTCACCAATTCTTGGATGATGTTTAATCACGGGTGCTTCAAAATCGTTAATCAAATTATTTTTCCATTTCTCGATTGGTAATTGAATAATATCGGAAATTGATAATTTCGGTTGCTGAGGAGTCACCCAACTATAAGCTTCAGCAGTACCAACAGAGATGTGTTGAGGCATGACAATCACAATTTGATAATTCGATAAATCTATCGAAATTGGAGTTAATTTTTCCCCGCGACCCGTTGCCAAACTCGGCTTCGATTCAATGAAAAAAGGACAATCGCTACCTAATTGTGCCGCATATTTGGTCAATTTTTCGGTGCTAATACCCAAATTAAACTTCGAATTCAGCAGTTTTAGCATAAAAGCAGCATCTGATGAGCCTCCACCCAAGCCTGCACCCATCGGTAGAATTTTATGAAAATGAACCTGAATAGGTGGTAGGTTATAATCATCTTTAATCAGCTTCCAAGCTTTATAAATCAGGTTAGAATGCAAATCGCCATGGATAGTTAATCCACTGATTTCCATATCAAAATCATCCTTTATACCCTCGTTTATTTCTAAAATATCCTTCCAGAAAACAGGATAAAAAATCGTCTCAATATCATGAAATCCATCCGTTCGCTTTCGCACCACATGAAGTCCTAAATTTATTTTACAATGAGGGAATACAATCATTTTTCAGAATCTTGAACAAAGTTTCACTCTGCGAATCTACTTTTTTTTATTTTCGGATATCTTTGCAAAGAATTAAAAAATATTAAATCATGGGAACAACGTTGATGGATTTTGAGAAACCGCTTGAAGAATTACATGATCAGTTAACGAAAGCGAAACAGATTCAAGAGAAAGGGAAGGTTAATGTGAAGGCCGCTATTAGAGATCTGGAAGATAAAATTGCAAAAACCAAATTAGAGATTTATTCTAAGCTTACCCCATGGCAGCGCGTTCAATTGTCGCGCCACCCTGAACGTCCTTATACGCTCGATTATATTCAGGCAATTACCAATGGAAGCTTTATGGAGCTTTATGGTGATCGTCAGGTGAAAGATGACAAGGCTATGGTGGGAGGATTTGGTGATATCAACGGACAAACTGTAATGTTCGTTGGACAACAAAAAGGAAATAATACCAAGCAGCGTCAGTATCGTAATTTTGGAATGCCTAATCCAGAAGGGTATCGTAAAGCACTTCGCTTGTTTAAGCTAGCTGAGAAATTCAATAAGCCAATTGTTACGCTCATCGATACTCCAGGAGCTTACCCAGGATTAGAAGCAGAGGAACGTGGACAAGGTGAGGCTATTGCTCGTAATCTCTATGAGATGTCGATTTTAAAAGTCCCTGTAATTTGTATTATCATTGGCGAAGGTGCATCTGGTGGTGCTTTGGGAATTGGCATTGGTGATAGAGTATTGATGTTAGAAAATACATGGTATTCGGTAATTTCTCCAGAGTCATGTTCAAGTATTTTATGGCGTAACTGGAATAATAAAGAAAGAGCAGCAGAGGCTTTAAAGCTTACGGCTACAGATATGAATGGATTGAATCTGATTGACGGTATTGTTAAAGAACCTTTAGGAGGTGCCCATGCTAATCCTGCAGAAGTATTTGAGACTGTTAAAGAGGAAATTTTGAAGAACCTTTCAGAGCTTAACAAATTAACTCCTGAAGAGAGAGTAAATCAGCGTATCGATAAATTTTGCTCTATGGGTGTTTATAAGAACGAATAAAATTTTGTTTTCAGTAGTAGGCCGGCTTGAGTAATCTTGCCGGCTTTGTTGTCGAAAAGATAAACCACTGAAAGCAAGGCGTATTCATCAATGTTTAAAAGTATTTTACGATAACTAATTACGTAATTGTAAATTTGATTTATGGCAAACGAACGACCAACCACACGAAAAAAAATAATTCCTGCAAACACATTTCCAACTATAGATGGAGGTAAGCTGCCTCCGCAAGCAACTGAGCTAGAGCAAGCAGTTTTAGGAGCATTGCTAATCGATAAAAATGCAGTTGCTGAGGTGATAGATTTATTGCACGAGAAGTGTTTTTATGTAGAAGCAAATCAAAAAATTTACAAAGCAATTGTTTCTTTATTTCACGATACTAAACCAATTGATATTTTAACTGTAACCCAAAAATTGCGTAGCATGGGTGAGCTTGAAATTGTAGGCGGTGCAGTATATATTACGCAGTTAACGAATCGTGTTGCATCTGCAGCAAATATTGAATTTCACTCGAGAGTTATTCTTCAGAAGTTTATTCAGCGTGAGTTGATTCGTATTTCGACAGAAACGATAAAAGATGCATTTGAAGAAACAACAGATGTATTAGAATTGCTTGATCGTTCAGAAAAGAATTTGTTTTCTATAACGGAGTCGAATATCCGAAGAAACTATGAGGATATGCATGCATTAGTTAGACGTGCACTTGATGATGTACAAAATGCATCGACGTTAACAGATGGTGTTACGGGTGTGCCTTCAGGATTTACAGACTTAGACCGACATACAATGGGTTGGCAAAAATCAGATCTGATTATTATTGCTGCTCGACCTGGTATGGGTAAGACTGCATTTACATTGAGTCTTGCAAAGAATGCAGCTTTAGATGGTGGTAAGCCAGTAGCTTTCTTTTCACTTGAGATGTCCTCGTTGCAGTTAGTAAACCGTTTGATTTCATCTGAAACAGAAATTACATCTGAAAAATTAAGAAAAGGTGATTTGAATAAAGATGAGTGGGCGCGTTTGAATGTTAAGGTAAAACGTCTTACTGATGCGCCAATTTATATCGATGATACACCAGCTCTTTCAATTCTTGAGTTACGTGCTAAATGTCGTCGTTTGGTAGCAGAAAAAAATATTCAATTAATTGTAATCGATTACTTACAGCTAATGAGTGGTGGTTCTGAAAGTGGTGGCCGAGGTGGTAATCGTGAGCAAGAGATCTCTTATATTTCTCGTTCATTAAAGAGCATTGCAAAAGAATTAAGTATTCCAATTATTGCACTTTCACAGTTAAGTCGTGCAGTAGAAACTAGAGGTTCTTCTAAGCGTCCGCAGTTAAGTGACCTTCGTGAATCAGGTGCAATTGAGCAGGATGCCGATATGGTAATGTTTATTTATCGTCCTGAATATTATCAATTAGAAACATTAGAAGACGGAACATCAACAAAGAATCTTGCAGAAATTATCATTGCAAAAAATCGTGCAGGTTCATTAGGTGATGTGAAATTACAATTCATCGGTCCATTAACGAAGTTCTCTGATTACAATCACTTCGATTTTAAAGATGAAACGGATTTTGAACGTGGTGCAGGTATGACACCGAATTATTCTGCCGATTCAGGTAATAATTCGATAATCGTTGAGTCTCGCATAAACGAGGATAGAGGTTCTGCTGAATTTTGATACATTAAACAACATTTTATACTGCCTATCGTTTTAAGAGCATGCTAAAAAAAATAACGCTGTTAATTTTTGTTTTTATAATCGGATTATTCCCTGCAAGAGCTGCTTATATTTTAATTCCTATGGATGATTCACAATCGAATCATTTAAAGGCCTACGGAATTGCTTTTTGGGTTTTAACCAACAATGTTGAAGTACAGTGGTTGTTGAATTACCGCGGTGGTTCTTTCATGATAAAGCAAATTCCTGCATTCGAAAATGAATGTCGTGTGCGCGGTGTTAGTTTTAATGTAATAGCCGATGGACAGGCCGCAAGTATTCTCGACGAGATTGCGCAGCCCGAAGCAAACATGGATGTTGTAAAGCTAGAGAAGGCGCCTAAGATGGCGGTTTATTCTCCAAAGGATAAGTTGCCATGGGATGATGCTGTAACATTGGTGTTGACTTATGCTGAGATTCCGTATGATGTTATATACGATGAAGAAGTGATTTTAGGAGATCTTCCTAAATACGATTGGTTGCACATGCATCATGAAGATTTTACTGGACAATATGGGAAGTTTTATGCAGCCTATCACACTGTTCCTTGGTATCAGGAACAAGTGCGTTCCGAAGAAGCAAAAGCGAAAAAACTGGGATTTCAGAAAGTGTCGCAATTAAAATTAGAAGTGGTTAAAAAGATTCAAGAGTTTCTTGCAGGTGGTGGATTTTTATTCTCGATGTGCTCTGGTACGGATAGTTATGATATCGCACTTTCTGCTAGTGAGATTGATATATGTGATAAAATTTATGATGGGGATGGTGTAACTTCAAACTACAATTCAAAGTTGAATTTTGAAAACACACTTGCATTTAAAGATTTTAAACTTTCCACTAATCCTCTTGAGTACGAGTTTTCTGATATCGACATGACCAACTTCCGGAGGATTCCTCGTAACGAAGATGTCTTTACCATATTTGAGTTTTCGGCTAAATGGGATGTTGTACCAAGTATGCTTTGTCAGAATCATGAGCAAGTAATAAAAGGCTTTATGGGACAAACAACTTCGTTTAATAAAAATCTCGTAAAGTCGAATGTATTAATCATGGGCGAGAATAAAGCAGCGAATGAAGCTCGTTATATTCATGGAGAATTTGGTAAAGGTACTTGGACGTTTTATGGTGGACATGATCCGGAAGATTATCAGCATATGGTTGGCGATCCACAAACGGATTTGGCATTGCATCCTAACTCTCCTGGCTATCGATTAATCTTGAATAATGTGCTTTTCCCTGCTGCTAAGAAGAGAAAGCAGAAGACGTAATCTTGTTGATATTTTGTAATGATTATCGTTTTTTCAACTTTTTCTGAAGCTTAAAACCATTTAGATTTGCAATTCAATTATTGTTATATGAAAAAAGTTACCATTTTGTTCGTTGTTGCTGTCTATTTTATGACAGGATGTGTTACCAAGAAAAAATTCAATGCACAAGTTTCAAAATATGATTCATTAAAAACTAGTTTCGATAAAGTTGATTTAATGTTGAGCGATTGTGCGGAGGATACTAAAAAGAAACAGGCGCGCATAAAAGAATTGGAAGAAGAACTTACATCTGCTAAAAAGAGTAGTTCTGTTATGCTGCAACAATTAAGTGATATGTCTGTTATCAGTGCGTCTCAGGCTGAGAGCATTAAAAAATCATTAGAAAATATCAATGCTAAAGAAGGATACATTCGCAATCTTCAAACAGAATTATCGCGTAAAGATTCTTTAAATATGGCGCTTGTGCTTAATTTGAAAGGTGCTTTGAAAGATGTGAATGACGATGATATTAATATTAATGTCGAAGGTAGTGCAGTATTTATTTCTATTTCTGATAAGATGTTATTCAAGAGCGGAAGTTACGAAATTACACTACGAGCTAAGGATGTATTAGGTAAAGTGGCAGACGTGATAAAGGCTCAGCCCGATGTTCAATTTATGGTAGAAGGTCATACCGATAATAAGTCCATAGCAACATCAACTATTCGTGATAACTGGGATTTAAGTGTTATGCGTTCAGCTTCTGTTGTGCGCACACTGCAAAAACAATATGGTGTTGATCCTTCGCGTATGATTGCAGCTGGTCGCAGTGAATATGTTCCTGTAGCAAGTAATGATACACCAGAAGGCCGTTCGACTAATCGTCGTACACGAATTGTAATACTTCCTAAATTGGATCAGTTCTTTAAATTGATGGAACCTAAACCATAATTCAGTTATCGTGAATTTATCAGCCGGTAAGAAAATATATTTCATCAGCGATTTTCATTTAGGTGTTCCTAACGATAAGGATAGCCGTAAACGGGAAGATAAAATTGTTGCTTGGTTAAATTCTATAAGTCACGATGTTCAGATTCTATATCTGATGGGCGATGTGTTCGATTATTGGTTCGAATACAAAGAAGTAGTTCCAAGAGGTTATGTTCGTTTGTTGGGCAAGCTGGCAGAGTTAAGTGACGCAGGAGTAGAGATGCATTACTTTACAGGTAATCATGATATGTGGGTGTTTGATTACTTACCAAAAGAAATAGGACTTCAGGTTCATAGAGCTCCAATTCAGAGAGAATACAATGGTAAGAAATTTTACTTAGGTCATGGAGATGGGTTAGGTCCTGGCGATTTCGGATATAAGTTTATCAAGAAAGTTTTTGCAAATAAATTATCCCAATGGCTTTTTGCTCGAGTTCATCCAAATACTGGAATTGGTCTTATGAAATTCTTTTCGCGTAGAAGCAGAATTGCAACAGGTACTTCGGATGATGTTTACTTGGGGGATGATAAAGAATGGCTCATGATTTTTAGTCGTGAGATTTTACAAAAAGAGCACTACGACTATTTTATTTTTGGTCACCGACATATGCCTTTAGATAAGCAATTGAATAATCAATCTCGTTACATAAATTTAGGGGAGTGGATTAATCATTTTACTTATGCTGTTTTTGATGGTCAGGAATTACAGTTGAAAAAGTTTGATTAATATTTGAAATAGCTATTATGAATAATAAAATTCGTAATCTATTTTTATTTCTTCTTCCTTTTGTCTTGATGGTGTTTGTGAATCATTTTATCAGGCCTACTGTTGATCCAATTCCTAATGATGGCAAGTGGAATTCAACTGAACCACTACCTGACCGATGTTCATGGGCATGTCATAACCAAACGCTGTATTGCGTCGAACATCATGTCAAAATGAATAAATTGCTTTTGAAATTTACTAGGCCTTTTTACTTTGGTGAAATCACATTGCTGCAGATGATGGGCAATTATTCCTTTGCTAATATTTTAATTCTAGTAACATTGGTTCCACTATATATCTGGTATTTTTTAATTAGAATTATTGATACATTGCAAGAAATTAAGGAGGCGAAAAGATGATTTTTAAATTGATTTCTTTCCTCTATAATTACTGCACCGACTTTGTAATTAATCTCGCAAATTTTACAGAACTTTCCTATTATGAAATCAATTTTATCCTTTTTTGTGTTGTTTATCCAGGATTGATTGTTGGAATGCCAATAACGTTATTCTTATTAAAACACAAATTAAATAAAATTAAAACTCAGAATTCTTAATTCGAAATCTGCTTTCTTAATAGCAACGGATTTAGCTTCGAGATATCAAATTTAAATCGGATACGCTCTGTAAATTTGAATTCTCCAATGTCATAGTATCTCTTAATGCTTTTTGACATTACTAACGGGAAATAAACTTCTGCTACATCTTTGATTAAAGAAAATGTAATTCCTCCTTCATAAATAAAGCTCTCTTTAAAATCTATTTTTTTAGTTCTTTCTGCTAATCCATCACAAACGCCCGCATCAAGGAAAAAACGAAAGGGTAGTGGTATCGGACAATCAGCGGTAATATTTACACTACTAGCCCACGTAGCATTATTGGCAATTGGAGTATAGATTTTAAATCCGCCCTGATCAGTATATATTTGCTTTGATAAAAAGTTAGTTCGTGGCAGATTTCTTCCTAAATAATTCCTGTCATACCCATAGTCATATATGATTGAGCCGTCGCTTAAGTTTACACCGTAGCCATCATTCAGATTTTTTAAGTTTCCATTTATTAAGCCACCAGCAAATAATCTCACGTATACTCCTTTCTTAATTTGCTTATAGGAAAATTTATAGGTGTAGTCAATGCTTACTTTGTTAAAAGTCTTATTGTTTTCTACATTCAAATTGAAATTCCATGGATCAAGTGTGCGATTGTTTTCATAGGTATAAGTTAAATGAGAAAACAAATTATTTTCTTTCCTTGTATCAAACCAGTAATCTTCTTTTACATTATTAAAATTCAATTTAACCGTTTGACGAACCTTTGATAATCGTTCGTTGTTACGAATATTGAATAATAGGTAAGGATTTACTCTCTCAAAGTTGGATGTTTGTAATGATTCATATTCGTTACTATCATAGGCAAATCTTTTTGCATCAATCCCAATCACTAAATTTTTGATAAATCCATAATTCATTTTTAAGGTGTAGTTCACATTACCAATTCCCACAAGTTGCTGATTCTTGAATCCATACATTGGTACAATTGCAAATTCAAAATCTCGCTTAGGTAAAAAGTAATTGTGAATGGCCGTTCCTATCATCCATCCATTATGATAATTATATCCTATAGCAGGAGCAATGTATAAGGTGTTTTTTACAGGATGGTTTATTTTTCCAAGAAAATTGATTCTAAAGGAATCTGTTTTTTTAAGTAACCCTTTTGTTCGTATCGAATTATTTATGCGATTCACATCAGGCATATCATTGTTAGGATCAATTGTAATTTTATCGCAATCATTACAACTAAATATTATTTTCTCTTCTGATGATTTTGGGGCAATCCATTTTGAGTTTACTACTTTTCCATCCTTGGTTCCGGCTAGTAAATAAGGCGAAAGCAATGAGCCTTTATCTTTTATTTTTAACTTATAATTATCTCTATTAGTTTTTATTGCCGATATCTTGTAATCTATTTTATCTGTTGTATTTATTAAATCCTGAAAAAACCAGCTTAAATTTTTATCACTCACTTCTTCAAATACTTTTTGCATATCCTTCGGATAAGGATGCTTAAATGCCCATCTATCGAAATAGGTACGCATGCAATTGTCAAATACTTCATCTCCTAAATAGCTCTTTAAATAATTTAATACATAACCAGTTTTCATGTATACAATAGTTCCATAATTCAAGGAGGTGTATTTTGCTGAATGTAATTCAATAGGTTGGTCGTTGTTTTCTGCTGCAGATAACATATACGCAAATCCAAACGCATCTTTATAGTTTAATTTATTTAACCCAATAAATTTATTAAGTCCTCCAAGTCCCTCACTTAGGCTATTTGATAGTGAATCCGCTTTAGGTGGATATTTCGTTAAGCTATAACGCATTTCATAAAACGAGTTTACACCTTCGTCCATCCAAGGGTGCTCTCGTTCATTGCTTCCAAATATTCCATAAAACCAGTTATGCCCAACTTCGTGCACAATGGTAGTCTCTAACGTTTTTGCATTACCGCTTGTCCCTATGATGGTCACATTCGGATATTCCATTCCACCGCCAGCTGCTATTGTTCCGTCTACTGCTGTACATTGATTATATGGGTAGTCTCCAATCCAATGAGAATAATAATTTAATGCATCTTTAATATACTCCGGACTCTTCATCCAAAGTTGATATTCGTTATTAGTAAACAGCGACCAGGTAGTAACTTTCTTTCCTGTTCGGTCTAATACGATTTCGTCTTTTAATACATGATAACGTTTATCAGCAAACCATCCGAAGTCATGAATTTTTTCTTGATGAAAATGTAGCGTTTTTAATTTGTCTGAGCTTTTAGGAAAGCTCATATCTTTTTTATCCGTTGGAATGATGTTATCTTTTTGTGTTCTTGTTTTAACATCTAATCCATTCATGCGAATGATCTCAGTAGCATTATCGCTATTCGCATCTTCAACTAAATCACCTGTTGCACCTACTACATAATTTTCTGGTAGCGTTAAATAAACATCAAAGCTTCCATACTCAGAATAAAACTCTCCTTGATTCAAATAAGGCATATTATGCCATCCGAATTGGTCATACACTGCAGGTTTAGGATACCATTGAGTAATAGCATAGGCTTGTCCAATATGACCTAATCGAGAAAATTTTCCATTGGGGATTTTAACTTTAAAAGGAGAAGTGATTACTGCTCGCTGTCCTGGCAAAAGAGGTTCGTTAAGAACTAATATGCAGTAGTCATTATGTAGACCATCGAATTCAATTTGTACTGTTTTAGTGTTTACTTTAAAATCAATTGAGTCGATATAACCTCGATCTTTTTCCTCTGCAAAATAAAGCGCACTATTACCTTGGTTTAATTCCTGCTGACATAACGCTGTGCTTTTATCTTTATAAGCATTTGGCCATAGATGCATGTAAATATAGGTTAAGGTATCTTGCGAACGATTAATATAATCTATACTGATCTTAGCAGATAAAGTATGATTGACATCGTTTAAGGAACAATAAATTTTATAGTTAACCTCTTGTTGAAAATATTTTTTTTGAGCAAATAGTACTACAGGAGACAAAATTGTTACTAGAACAAAAATGATTTTCTTTAACATGTTTTTTCGTTTTATAAGCACGAAATTATGTAAATTTAGAGTAACTTCTATTTTCGTTATCCTTTGTATGGTATTAACAAGCAATAGTGTTTTTTTATTTAATACATGGTTTAATTAGTAGATAAAGTCAATCTGCGAATTGTGCAACAATTCATTTCATTATTGTAACGTCTTATAGATTGAGGTTGCTCATTTTTGAACTATCATAATTAGCGAGTTATCACCCCCGGTCTTTTTTATTTTGTTGTCGTTTGCAATTCAGCCAGACTGATAATTCGTTGATATGTAATTTATATTTTCTCATTAAAGGGTGAGAGTTTTCTCACCCTTTTTTTAAAACGCATAACAATGGATAATTCAGAAGTTGAAAAATCGAAAGCCTTAATAACAGTTGAATTGATAGAGTATATCCCAAATTCAGTAGTAATTAAAACTATTTTGAAAAAGACAACTGGATCTGTTACTGTTATGTCTGTTGATGATGGTGAAGGCTTGTCTGAAAGGACGAGTGCATTTGATACGTATGCTCAAATTATTGATGGACAGGCTGAGCTAATAATAGGAGGTAAGAAATTTGTTTTATTTACAGGTGAATCTATTGTTATTCCAGCACATGTTTCAAGTTTTGTAAGCCCTAATCACCGCTTTAAAATGATATTAACCGTCATAAAAAGTGGATATGAAATATAATTTTAAAACCTTTTCTTATGAATATTTCAACTATTTACAACAGCACATTGCATTTCGCTGCAATCAAAACTTGTAGTATTATCGGTCATTCATGGCGATATAAAGATTATTCTAATTTCATTAAGCCTGATGGTAGTCAGTATGATTTTACAATGGCTCGATGGTGTTGGCGCTGTAATCAACGCGCTTATTACAAAAACAAATGGGAGTACAGTGAAAAAAGCAAGCTTGATTTTATTAGTGATGCGTTTAGCGTACGATTAATCAAGTTATAGCTTAGCAAAATTTTAATTGGTATGATATACTTCATAATTTTTTACGATATTAATAAGGTCATCAGCGCTGCTTTTCTTTTTTAAATGTATTAATATCGCATAAGTATTCGAATATTAATAATTACAAGATTTACACTTTTAATTTATTCTATGAAATTGTATATAAAACATATGGTAAGTATTCGCTGTACAATGTTTGTGAAAAGCGAATTAGAAAAAATGGGATATACAGATTGTAACGTAAAGTTGGGTGAAGTGGTCTGTCTTAATAATTTATCAAATGCGCAACTAGATCACTTGAGAGAGGTACTTCATGATGCAGGACTTGATGTCTTAGATGATAAAAAATCAATTTTGATTGAAAGAATAAAAAATGTGGTAATTGAAATGGTACATTATCTGGATGAATTTCCTAAAACAAAATTTTCCTGTTATTTATCCGAAAAATTGAACTATGATTACACCTACTTGTCCAACCTTTTTTCAGAAACAGAAGGTCGGACGCTTGAGCATTTTGTCCTACATCATAAAGTAGAAAAGATAAAAGAGTTGATTATGTATGACGAGCTTAATCTAACAGAAATTGCTTTTAAAATGCATTATAGCAGTGTAGCACATTTATCGAATCAATTTAAGAAAATTACTGGGCAGTCACCTTCTGCTTTTAAGTCAATGCATAATCGTTCTCGCTTGAATTTAGAAGATGTGTGAATCGTATAATTCAGAATTTGTTTAATGTAATGCACTTCCATCTACTTGTATCCACCTTTGTTAGGTAATAGTTTTTATTACTATGCACCCGCAGATTTCGGGTTAAATCTAAAAACCATGGATGAATTAATTGAGAGTCCTATTGCCTCAAGGGCAAAATGGACCGAGCTTAAAGCTAAGCTTAAAACAAAATTCCCTGCTTTAACGGATACTGATCTTCAGTATGACGAAGGGAAACAGCATGTAATGTTTGATAAACTCCAAGTCAAATTGGGGAAAACAAAAGCAGAGCTAGACTCTATTTTGAAAACATTATAGTTTTTGTTTAAAGAGCCGCAGTATTGCGGCTCTTTTTTTATGCAGTTACTTTATTTTGATGGATTCTTTTAAATTAAAAACAAAATCATCAAATAAATATTTTGAATCATGCGGACCAGGAGCAGCTTCAGGATGATATTGAACAGAAAAAGCAGCCTTATCTTTTACTCTGATTCCTTCAATGCTATTGTCATTTAAATTAACATGTGTGATTTCAACGATATCTGATTTTTCTACGTCTTCTGGTATCACTGCAAATCCATGATTTTGTGAGGTTATCTCACAGCGTCCAGTAATAATATTTTTTACGGGGTGGTTAATTCCTCTATGGCCATGATGCATTTTAAAAGTACGTATTCCACATGCTTCTGCTAATAATTGATGTCCTAGGCAAATACCAAAAATAGGCAAGTTGGTAGCTAACATGGCTTTCACTTTTCCAACTGTCTCAGGCATAGCACTCGGGTCTCCAGGACCATTGCTCAACATAAACCCATCAGGCTCCCACTGCATTATTTCATCAAATGTAGTAGGGTAAGGGAATACACGCACATGACACCCTCTATCTGCTAATAATCTAACTATATTTAATTTAACCCCTGCATCAAGCAAGGCAACTTTATATTCGCCTCCTTCATTGTAATCAACAATTTCTTGCGTTGATACTTTGGATGAAAGTTCCAAGCCTTCCATTGGAGGTACATCTTTTAACATTTGTGTTAATTCGTCGATGTTTTGGCTAGCAGTACTGATAATCGCATTCATAGCACCTTTTTCGCGTATGTGTTTTACGATTGCACGGGTGTCCACATCCGCTATAACGACTAAATTCTTGGTAGCTAAAAATTCTTGTATCGATTGATCTGCTTCTTTTCTGGAAGGTATCTGACTTAAATTTCTACAGATTAATCCTGCGATTTTTATTCCGTCTGATTCCGACTCACTATTTTTAATTCCGTAATTACCAATATGTACACTAGCCATTACCATTAATTGTCCTGTGTAAGAGGGGTCAGTAAAAATCTCCTGATAGCCAGTCATTCCTGTATTAAAACATAGCTCTCCGGTTGCTACTCCGACAGCACCAGCTGCCATTCCTTTAAAAACAGTTCCATCAGCTAAAACTAAAACAGCAGGTAATTTGGGAGCGTATTTCATAGAGGTTCAGATTTGGACAAAATTAATGATTCAAGCTCAAATATTAAATTGGTTTTATAAACAAAGTGAAAAATAAATCCCATCCATTTCAGAGGGAAGTTGTTTGATAGTAATAATTAATTATTAACAAACTCGTTTATAAGCCTACCTGAAAAAATATTCAATTCTTAAAATGCATTTTTACTTTCTTCCAAAGTCTGCCGGATTTTCACCCCAGATTTCTGTCTCCCACTTATGAATAGGATTTTTATAAGTGTTGTTTTGTAACCAGGTCTCAGCTCTGTCAATTAGTTCAAAGAGAATTGCATTTTTTGAAGTTTCAGCTAATTTAGTCCCACACTTTTTCTTTTTAACCCATCCAATTGCAATCTGACTATCGCTGTAAATAATTTTGTTAGGTAATTCACATCTTTTCAGATAAGCCAAGGCATGAACAATCGCTAAAAACTCTCCAATATTATTCGTTCCATCAGCATAAGGACCCATTAAAAACAATTCAGTTTTCGTAGTTGTATCAACGCCTTTGTATTCCATTTTTCCAGGATTACCACTGCAAGCTGCATCAACAGAAATGCTATCCCGAATTGGGTTGTGTGTTGGTGGATGAGAGATTTTTAATGTTTTTTTTGTGCCTTTCGAGAAGGCAGAAATATGGTTTGAATAATGGCTTTTAAAAGCAGCATCCGCTTCCGCCTTGCTTGTAAACGATTTGTATTTGGCAGCAGCAAAGCCTTCAATATTTTTTTTGCAGGTGTCCCAACTGCTATAAACACCTGGAGTCCTTCCTTCCCAAACAACGTAAAATTTCTTCTTCGTAGCCATTGGCGCAAACTTACTGCTTTTTGATTAATAAGTCGGTTGATTACTTGTTTTACAATTATGAAAAACTAACTTTTTTAAAATTAAATTTGTTATTAAATCTAACAAAATGTACGCAAGTATAACTTCTGAAATACTTCAATCGCTCAACGAAATTTGCGGGACGGAATATGTATTTACAGATGCAGAACAACTGCAAAACTATTCGCACGACGAAACAGAAGATTTAAAATTTTTACCTGCTGTTGTAGTTAAGCCAACATCTGTAAATCAGATTGCTGAAATAATGCGCATTGCTAATGCTGAGCAAATTCCTGTTACTCCTCGTGGTGC
>JBJOND010000024.1:0-28163 GCA_046052065.1 Bacteroidota bacterium
CACAGTCGACTATATTAGCAAAAACATTGTTTTAACATGAACTATCTAGACATACTGATTGCATTACCAATTGCGTGGGGCTTATACAAAGGCTGGAAGCGAGGAATAATATTCGAAATAGCAATGATGATTGGTCTCGTACTTGGATTATATGTTGCAATTAAATTCTCTGGCTTGTTTGAAGGCATGGTAAAAAAAATGACGGATAGTCCTGAACGAGTACTTCCCTGGATTACCTTCATTCTGGTTTTTGTTCTCGTGTTGGTGGTCATGATTTTACTAGCCAAATTTTTAGAAGGCATTTTAAAAATCGGTAAGCTTACACAAATTAATCAGTTGGTGGGTGCTATCTTCGGTGGATTAAAATTCGCGTTAACGGTTAGTGTAATACTTGCCATTTTTAAACCGATTGATAATCGTGTGCAATTAATCGACAAAAAAACAAAACAAGAATCGTTGTTATATAGTCCTGTATTAAACTTATCGCATTTATTATTTCCTGCATTGGAAGATGTAAAGCAAGAATTTGAAAAAGTAATTCCTGAACCTGTAGAAAAATGAAAAAACTAATCTTCTTTTTTTTAATCGTATTCTCAACTGAGTTATATGCTCAAGACTCTTTGATTTATCATCCAGAAGCAAACGCAGCAGAACAAATTAAATCGGCTACACTAAAAGCTACTTCAGAAAATAAACATGTGTTGCTAATAATAGGTGGCAATTGGTGTAAATGGTGCAGAATGTTTAACAAGTTTGTTACTACTGATATGCAATTAGATTCGGCAATGAATAAAAACTTTATTGTAGAGCATATTAATTATAGCAAGGAAAATAAAAACGAAGAAGTTTTAAAGCAATTGAAATTCCCTCAACGTTTCGGCTATCCTGTATTTGTTATTTTAAATTCGAACGGAGAATTAATTCATACGCAAAATTCTGCTTATCTGGAAAAAGGAGAAGGATATGATAAAGGAATAGTTATGGACTTTTTCCACCAATGGAGAAAAGATGCGCTGGACGAAAAAAATTATAAAAAGTAATTGATGACTGATATTGTTCCTTCATCATTTTGGATTTATTTTAACTTAAGCATTCTCGCTTTACTTGGACTCGATTTGTTTTTTGTTAATCGTAAAAACAAAGCGGTTTCGGTTCAATCAACAATAGGCTGGGTTTTATTTTGGATTGTCCTCGCTCTATTATTTGGTGTTTGGATTTATAACAACATTGGAAGCAACGCTGCAACTGAATATGTAACTGCATATCTGATTGAATGGACTTTAAGCGTTGATAATCTATTTGTGTTCATCATCGTATTTAACTACTTCAAAGTGCCCGATGAGTTTCAACACAGAGTTTTGTTTTGGGGTATATTAGGGGCGTTAGTATTAAGAGGAATTTTCATCTCAGCAGGTGTGACATTGATTCATCACTTTGAATGGTTGGTATATTTGTTTGGTGCATTTTTAGTGTTTACTGGATTCAAAATATTTTTTCATCAAGAGGAGGAGGAAGCCGACTTATCGAAAAACTTTGTAGTTAGAATCATGCGCAAACTTGTCCCCATGAGCGACGAATATGATGGAGCAAATTTTTTCACTCGAAAAAATGCAAAACTAATTGCTACTCCCTTGTTACTGGTACTAGTAGTAATTGAATTCACCGATTTAATTTTTGCAGTCGACTCCATTCCTGCTTCACTCTCGATTAGTAAAAATGCATTCATCATCTATTGCAGTAATGTTTTAGCTGTATTAGGATTACGCTCCTTGTATTTTGGTATTTCTCATTTGATGAAAATTTTTAAGTATCTAAAATATGGTATCGCTATCATTCTGATTTTTGTTGGAGCTAAAATGATTGCTGCAGAATTTTTTCATATTCCTTCTTTATTTGCATTAGGTACAATCATCACAATTCTATTTGTTAGTGTATTGTTTTCACTTAGAGCTAACAGTAACGAAGTATGATTGGCTTATTTCGTTTGATTGTTGGATACATCGTTTACTGGTTTGCTTCAGTAGGTCGACATGGGTTACAATCTACCTTTCTTTATAATTTAAACGAAGCTGTATGGCGCTTTGATAAAAAAAATCCCGCACAAAATAGAATTGAAGATTATCGCGAAGCTTGCTTAAAAAACAATTCGATAATTACAGTTAAAGATTTTGGTGCAGGAGTTAATGGTCAAAAGAAAAAAGAATTGACGATTGCATCTATCGCAAAAAATGCAGCAAAGCCTCCTAAATATGCGCGCATGCTTTTTCGTTTGATGGCATATTTTAAACCTGAAAATGTAATTGAATTAGGAACTTCTTTAGGTATTAGCTCTTTGTACATCAGCTCGGGAAATCCGAAGATGAAACTAACAACCTTAGAAGGATGTGATGCAACAGCTGATTATACGCAAATGCAACTCAAACAATTTGCAGATTTAAATATCGAAGTTGTTACTGGAAATTTCGATACTACATTAGCAACTTGTTTACAAAGCAATCAGAAAGTTGATGCAGTTTATATTGATGGTAATCACCGGTTGGAACCTACCCTTCGATATTTTGAAATGTGTCTTCCATATATGCACGAAGATTCGTTTATCATTTTTGATGATATTAACTGGTCGGAGGAAATGAAAGAAGCTTGGAAGGAAGTCATCCAACATCCAAGAGTAAGAATATCAATTAATCTTTATATGATGGGAATTGTATTTTTCAATCCCGGATTTTCAAAAGAAGATTTCAAAATCAGATATTAATCAGATAGTGGTTAAATAAACAATATTGGCAAACAGAATACGCATCTGTTTGTTACCTTTGATAAAATTTATTTTTTGTGGAATCAATCATCAGAGTCAATCATATTTCGAGAACCTATCAAGTAGGAACTGAAAAAATATTTGCTTTAAGAGACATCAGCTTAGAAATATTTAAGAATGAGTATGTAGCCTTAATGGGTTCATCGGGTTCGGGAAAATCAACTTTAATGAATGTATTAGGATGCTTAGATACTCCCTCTGGTGGAGAGTATTTTTTAAACAACATCGACGTTGCGAAAATGTCGGATAATGAATTAGCCGAAATTAGAAACCGACAAATTGGATTCGTATTTCAATCGTTTAACTTGTTGCCTAGAAGTACAGCATTAGAGAATGTAGCATTGCCACTTATTTATTCGGGAGTAAATAAAGCTGATCGCGAAGCAAGAGCTGCTGAAGCATTAAAGAGTGTTGGTTTGTATGACCGAATGACGCACCGCCCAAACGAACTATCAGGAGGTCAACGTCAGCGTGTGGCAGTTGCACGGGCACTTGTAACGAATCCGAGTATCATCCTTGCCGATGAGCCTACGGGTAACCTCGATTCAAAAACATCTGACGAAATAATGGAATTATTTGCCGAGATCCATCGCAGAGGGAATACTGTGATATTGGTAACCCACGAGGAAGATATTGCACAACATGCCCATCGCATCGTTCGATTAAAAGATGGATTAGTAGAATCAGACGGAATGAATCAAAATATAAAAGTTAAACAGCCCGCTTAAAATGAAAATTTACACTAAAACAGGAGATCAAGGAGAGACGTCACTAATTGGAGGCACGAGGGTTCCTAAATATCATTTACGTATTGAGGCATATGGTACCGTTGATGAATTGAACTCTTGGGTTGGCTTAGTCCGAGATCAGATTGCTAATGAAAACCATGTTAAGCAACTTCTTTATATTCAAGACCGACTTTTTACAATAGGTTCATTATTAGCTGCCGATCCGGAGAAGAGCAAAATGAAACTGCCAACATTATCGGAGGCTGATTGCCAATTGTTGGAAACCGAAATGGATGCTATGGATGAACAATTAGAACCATTAAAGTCTTTTATACTACCGGGAGGCCACCCACTTGTATCTCAAATACATATTGCACGGTGTGTATGTAGAAGAGCGGAGCGTTTGATTGTGCACTTACAAAACGAGGCAAAAACAGACCCTGTTATCAGTATCTACCTCAACCGTTTATCTGATTATTTGTTCTTATTATCCCGTTGGACAGCCAAAAATCTGAATGCAGAGGAAAGTCCTTGGACCCCAAGAATTTAAAATACCTTGAAAAAATTTGTTTTTTTAGATAAATCTTTTGTTATTTTTGCACGCCCCTGTTAAAAACGGGAGCAACAAAATAATTTTTATATCGTTTAAAATCTATTAAATTTACAACTATGTACTGGACTTTAGAACTTGCTTCCCACCTGGAAGATGCCCCATGGCCTGCTACCAAGGATGAGCTTATTGATTATGCAATTCGTTCGGGAGCTCCTATGGAAGTAATAGAAAACCTTCAGGAGTTAGAAGACGAAGGTGAGCCTTACGAAACTATTGAAGAAATTTGGCCCGACTATCCTACAAAAGATGATTTCTTTTTTAATGAAGATGAATACTAAACAAAAAACCCTGTAACACATGCTACAGGGTTTTTTGTTCTTTGTTAAGTAATGCGAATTAGTTCCCTACCTCGCTAATGAATTTAATTCGCATCAATCGAATTTCTTCTTCGGTATAATCATCTTCACCCAAATCTTTCAGCGCATCTTCTACAGAATCAGACTCAGCCGATTTGAAATAATCAAATACTTCATCCTGACGATCTTCATCAACAACTTCATTGATATAATAACCAATATCGATTTTAGTACCTGATGCTACAATAGTTTCTAACTCTGCTATGATATCTGAAACCTTCAGGCCTTTTGCTTTCGCCATTCCCTCAAGAGAAATTTTTCGATCAATATTCTGAATCAGATAAACCTTCAATCCGCTTTTATTGACAACACTTTTTACAACAATGTCAACAGGTCTTTCAATCTCGTTATCCTCAACATATTTTTTAATCAGCTCAATAAATGGTTTCCCATATTTTAATGCTTTACCTGCACCAACACCCGTAATGTTTTTCAACTCATCCATTGTAATTGGATAGTTGGTTGTCATTTCTTCTAAAGATGGATCTTGAAAAACAACAAACGGTGGCACGTTCATATTCTTAGCAACCGTCTTGCGCAGATTCTTCAACATTTCAAACAACTGCGTATCAGCGGCACCGCCACCTCCTGCTCCACCTCCACTAAATTCTTCATCATCGTCGCTCTCTGTATCTTCAAAGCTTGTATCTAAAGCAATCTTAAACGATTCCGGATTTTCAATAAAAGCTTCTGCTTTATCACTGATCTTTAACAATCCATAATTATCGATATCCTTATGAAGGAATCCAGCTAATACCGCCTGACGAATGAGTGTTGTCCAGAAACGATCACTTTGATCAGCTCCTTCACCAAACACTTCCAGTTTATCGTGCTTATATGTTTTTACTTGTTGATCTGCCTTTCCTAGAAGGACGTTCACCAGATGTTCTCCCTGATGTTTTTCTTTTACCGCTTTTACTGCATCAATTAATAATGCAAGTTCATCTTGTGCCTCTATCAATGGTTTTGGGTGTAAACAGTTATCGCAATTTCCACAATTCTCTTGGTCATATCTTTCTCCGAAATAATTTAATAATACTTTTCTTCTACAAACAGATGTCTCCGCATATCCAACAGTCTCAATCAATAGCTGCTTCCCAATTTCTTGCTCTGCAACGGGCTTTCCCTTCATGAACTTTTCTAGCTTTTCAATATCCTTGAAAGAATAAAAAGTCACACATTTACCTTCACGACCATCACGACCTGAACGACCAGTTTCCTGATAATACCCTTCTAAGCTCTTTGGAATATCATGATGAATAACAAATCGTACATCTGGCTTATCAATTCCCATCCCGAAAGCAATTGTTGCAACAATTACATCCGCCTCTTCCATCAAAAACTTATCTTGATGTGAAGCGCGAGTAGATGGATCTAAACCAGCGTGATAAGGTAATGCACGTATTCCATTAACCGTTAAAGTCTCTGCTACCTCTTCAACTTTCTTTCTGCTCAAACAATAAATCACACCCGACTTACCCGAGTTTTGCTTAACAAATTTTATTATTTCCTTGAGCACATTTTGCTTAGGACGAATTTCATAGTATAAGTTAGCACGATTAAATGAAGCTTTGAACAAGCTTGCATCCATCATTCCTAAATTTTTTTGAATATCTCCTTGAACTTTTTCTGTTGCTGTCGCTGTTAAAGCGATGATTGGCACTTTCCCAATCTCATCAATAATTGGTCGTAAGCGACGATATTCAGGACGGAAATCATGCCCCCATTCTGAAATACAATGCGCTTCGTCAATCGCGAAAAAAGAAATATTCACTTCTTTTAAGAACTTGACATTCTCTTCTTTAGTAAGTGATTCAGGAGCAACATAAAGCAACTTTGTTTTCCCTGCTTTAATGTCTTTTCTAACAGTTTGTATTTCTGTTTTTGTAAGAGAAGAATTTAAAAAATGTGCAATACCATCATCCGTATTAAATCCACGAATAGCATCCACTTGATTCTTCATCAAGGCAATAAGTGGAGAAATCACGATAGCAGTACCCTCGCTCATTAGCGCAGGCAATTGGTAGCACATCGACTTACCGCCACCGGTTGGCATAATAACAAAGGTGTTATTTCCATCAAGAACATTTCTTATAATTTGTTCCTGTTCACCTTTGAATTGCTCGTATCCAAAATATTTTTGTAACGCTTCCTGGAGCGTTGATTCAGCCAATAACATTATTCGTTAGAAAATTAAAGGACAACAAATTTAACCTATTTTTGTCTTGAAGAAGAAGGATATTTATCATTCAATACACAAATTATAAACAACAACTTCTTATTGCGTGAAGATACATTCAAAAACAAATAAAAGCAAATAAAATTCCGATTAAATAATAAAATACTTTTGCAAAAATAAATGATTACACTACTATGATATCCGACCAAAAAATTTTAGCTTCAGCACGTAAGACCATCGATATTGAATCGAAAGCAATTGCTGATTTAAAAAAACAACTTGATACGGATTTTTTAGAAGTAGTTAAAAAAATTATTTCGTGCAAAGGAAGAGTTGTTATTAGCGGAATCGGAAAGAGTGCAATCATTGCTAACAAAATGGTTGCAACATTTAACTCAACAGGAACGCCTTCTATTTTTATGCATGCTGCAGATGCAATTCATGGTGATCTTGGCATGATTCAAAAAAACGATATTGTTATTTTAATTTCGAATAGTGGTACCACACCTGAAATAAAAGTTCTTGCACCACTGATTAAAAATGGCGGAAATATTCTTGTAGCTATGGTGGGCAAGAAAAATTCAGATTTAGGTCGACATGCTGATTATATACTGAATACTGCTGTAAAACAAGAAGCTTGTCCGCATAACCTGGCACCAACAAGTTCAACTACTGTACAATTAGCAATGGGCGATGCACTCGCTGTATGTTTAGTAGAAGCAAGAGGATTTACAAGTAAAGATTTTGCAAAATATCATCCAGGCGGCGCATTAGGAAAGAAACTTTATCTAAAAGTAGCAGACCTATGGACCAATAACCCAAAGCCTATTGTTAGTCCTGATACACCTATTACCGAAGCAATTCTTGAAATCACTTCCAAACGTTTAGGGTGTACCGCTGTTGTAGAAAAGAACAAATTGGTAGGAATTATTACCGATGGAGATTTAAGAAGAACGATGCAACAAAAAAGTAAGTTCGATTTGCTGAAAGCAAAAGACATCATGAATAAAAAGCCTAAACATATCGAAAGTGAAACTATGGCGATTGAAGCATTAGATATGATGAAGTCATTTAACATTACACAACTAGTAGTTACTGAAAAGAAAAAATTTGTTGGCTTTATACATTTACACGATTTACTTAGAGAAGGAATTATTTAATTATGCTGTTTAAAAAAAGAGAACCTAATTATGATATGTCCTTCCTTGATCACCTAGAGGCATTAAGATGGCATGTTGTAAGATCGGTATTAGTTATTTGCTCCTTAGGATTAGTAGCCTTTTTTAATAAGGAATTAATTTTTGATGGGATTATTCTCGCTCCAAAAAATACTGACTTCTGGACGTATCGCATGTTGTGCTTATTAGGTCAGAAATTAAATATTGATATGTGCATCACACAGATCGATTTTTCGGTTATCAATTTAGATATCAGCGGACAGTTCACCACGCATATGTGGGTAGCATTTGTAACGGGTTGTGTTTTAGGATTCCCTTATTTAGTATGGGAACTTTGGAGATTCATCAAACCTGCATTATCTGACAGAGAAATAAAATATTCAAAAGGTCTTGTGTTTTTTACATCATTGTTATTCATAATGGGAATTCTTTTTGGATACTATATCATATCGCCGTTATCAATTAATTTTTTAGGCAGCTATAAAGTCAGCGAAGAAATAAGAAATCAAATTAGTATGGCTTCATACATTAACATTGTTACTGTTATGACTTTATCATGCGGATTTGTATTTGAGCTTCCGATGGTCGTTTATTTTTTAAGCAAGATTGGAATTATGTCGCCAGCCTTTATGCGCAAATACCGCAAGCACGCAATGGTAGTTAACTTAATTGTTGCAGCTGTTATAACTCCATCACCTGATGTAACAAGTCAGATGCTTGTAGCCATACCATTATTTGTCCTTTACGAAATAAGTATTTTCGTTTCAGCAGGTGTAGAAAGAAATAAAAATAAAGAATCGATAGCATGAGTTTAGAAAAAGACTTTAATGATTATAGAGCTAAAATGAATGAGAAAATTTTAGCACAAGGTGATACAAATATGAAGCGCTTGTACGCGCTGGATTCTTCAACGTATCAAGATGGAGCATTATCTGTAAAGACAAAAGAAATGCTTGGTTTAGTTTCATCAATGGTATTGCGTTGCGATGATTGTATAAAATATCATCTCGGAAAATGCAAAGAAGAAGGATTAACAACAGAAGAATTATTTGAAATATTTACTGTGGCCAATTTAGTTGGTGGAACCATTGTAATACCACACACAAGAAGAGCATTAGAATACTGGGAAAGTTTATCGAATGAAATTTAAATCAAAATTTAAAAATACATTTCTTTTTCTTTTTGTGGTGATGGCATTAACGCCATTTACAATATTTGGACAATCGACAACCATTACTGGCAAAGTTACAGATGCATTAACCAATGAAGCAGTTCCATTTGCAACTGTTATTTTCAAGGGTAGTAATATTGGTACTAATACAGACTTTGAGGGAAACTTCAGGTTAAACAGTGCAACACCTACTGATTCTATTTTGTGTACGCTTGTAGGTTATAAGCCTGTTTTAATGCGCGTAAAAAAAGGTGAAACACAAATAATAAACATTGTTCTTTCAACAAATCAATTCGAATTTCAAGAAGTTGTAATCAGACCAGGTGAAAATCCTGCTTTACAGATAATTCGTAACATCATCGAACATAAACCAGATAATGATCCTTCGAAATTATCGTCTTACCAATTTGAGGTTTATAATAAATTAGAATTTGATATTACCAATATCAACGACAAACTAAAAAACAACAAACTGCTTAAACCATTTAATTTTATCTGGGACAATATTGATAGCAGCGAGACCAATAGCAAACCCTTTTTACCTTTCTTTATTTCTGAATCATTGTCGGATATTTATTTTAAAAGCAATCCGAAAGACAAACGAGAAATTATAAAAGCCAGTAAAATATCCGGATTAGAGAATGCAACTGTAACACAATTTCTAGGCGATATGTATCAGAAGGTAGATATCTACGGAAACTTCATTGATCTATTCGGAAAAAGTTTTGTTAGTCCTACTTCAAACATAGGAACACTTTACTATAAATACTATTTATTAGATAGCACATTTATCAATAACAAATGGTGTTACAAAATTAAATTCAGACCACGCCGACCTGAAGACTTAACTTTTCTTGGAGAGCTTTGGGTAAATGATACTACGTGGGCAATTAAAAAAATCGATATGCGAATTTCTGCAAAAGCCAATATCAATTGGGTTGAAGACATGGCTATCGTTCAGGAATATACGTACTTCAATAATCAACAATGGATGTTATCCAAAGATAAATTAGTGGTGGACTTTGCAGCAAAAGATGACGGCACTGGATTTATTGGACGAAAAACAACCTCGTACAGAGATTTTCATATTAACGAACAACCAATAGACTCGATATTTAAAGGCGCTGAAAATATTATTGTGAAGGTAGATGCTGCAGATAAATCGGCAGAATTTTGGGACAATAGCAGACATGATAGCTTATCTAATCGTGAGTTGCAGATTTATCACATGGTAGATACTATAAAATCATTACCAGCATTTCAAACCTATGTAAATTTAATAACGATGTTTTTTACAGGATACAAAGACATTGGCAAAATTGAATTAGGTCCTTATTATACGTTTTATAGTTTCAATAAAATTGAAGGTAATCGTTTTAGAATTGGAGCTCGCACCAGCGATGATTTTAGTACAAAAATTCAGTTAGATGGATATGTAGCCTATGGTTTAAAAGATGAACGTTTTAAATATGGCGGCGGAATTAGGTATAAGCTTAGCGATAAACCCAGACAGTTTATTGGTGTGAATTATAAAAACGATGTGCAGCAATTAGGGCAAAGTGATAATGCATTTCAAGATGACAATGTTTTATCATCGCTATTCCGAAGAAATCCTGCAAATCGCTTAAACAACATTGAATATCATAAAGCATGGTACGAAATAGAGTGGGTTCCAGGTATATCAAATAGAATCACTTATCAGCATACAAAGTTTACTCCTTTAGGTGATTTAAAAATAAACTATTATTACAACGACGACACGACGGATATTCGTAACAGTTATAAATCAACTGAATTAAATCTTTACTTTCGATTTGCCTATCGCGAAAAATTTGTGGCTGGTAAAGTAGACAGAGTTAGTTTAGGTTCAGACTACCCTATTTTACAAGTAAATTATACGCAAGGAATAAAAGGATTAGAAAGCGGCTTCTTCAATTACCAGAAAATTAATGCAAAAGTTGATGATCTATTAAGATTAGCTCCTTTTGGTTATGCATATTGGGCGATAACTGCTGGCCGTATTTGGGGCAAAGTACCGTACCCACTTTTAGAAATGCACCCGGGTAATGAAACATACTTTTACGATTATGCGGCATTTAATCTGATGAATTATTTTGAGTTTGTTAGTGATTACTATCTAACTGGAACAGCAGTGCAACATTTTGACGGATTCTTTTTTAATAAAATTCCGCTGATGCGTAAATTACAGTGGAGAGAAATTGCACAAGTCAAAGCAGTTTGGGGAGGAATTAACAAAAGAAATTTAGATATTCTTGAAAACAAGAGTGCATTTACAACGCTGCGTTCGAAGCCATATGTTGAAGTAGGTGCTGGAGTTGAGAACATTTTTAAAATTTTACGTGTTGATTTCTTATGGCGCCTTGCCTATTTAGAAAATCAGAATATTTCGAAATACGGAATTCGAGCAAGTTTACAATTAACTTTTTAACTTCGCCTTTATGCTTACACTTCGCACAGATAATTTAATTAAACGATATAAAGGTAGAACCGTTGTAAACAATGTTTCTATCCAGGTAAAGCAAGGAGAAATAGTTGGATTATTAGGACCTAATGGTGCGGGTAAAACAACTACTTTTTATATGACAGTTGGATTAATTAAACCGAACGAAGGAAAAATATTTCTCGAGAATACTGAGATAACTAATGAGCCAATGTACAAGCGAGCACAAATGGGAATTGGTTATTTAGCGCAGGAAGCTTCAGTATTTCGAAAGCTAAGTGTTGAAGATAATATCAAAGCTGTTTTAGAAATGACTAACAAAAGTCAAGAGGAACAAGAAGAGAAACTGGAAGTACTACTAAACGAATTCAGCTTACAAAAAATAAGAAAAAGTCGTGGAGAAGTATTATCAGGTGGAGAAAGAAGAAGAACAGAAATTGCAAGAGCTTTAGCGGTTGATCCAAAATTTATTTTATTAGACGAGCCTTTTGCCGGTGTAGATCCGATTGCAGTTGAAGATATACAAGGAATAGTTTACAAATTGAAAGAAAAAAATATCGGCATTTTAATTACCGATCATAACGTACATGAAACGTTAACAATTACCGACAGGTCGTATTTACTTTTTGAAGGAAAAATTCTGAAAGAAGGAACGGCGCGTGAATTAGCAGAAGACGAAACAGTAAGAAGAGTTTATTTAGGACAAAATTTCGAATTGCGTTAAGCAATTATTTTTTCTTCCCAATCACTTTATAATCACCTTCACCTTTTAGAATACTATTGTAAAGAGTAGTATTTGAAATGGTATTTAGTGCTTGCAATAAAACAGGATCATTTTTCATCATGAAACGATTCTTGCCAGTTTGAAAATAATAGCGACCGACAATTTCTTTTTCGATCAATGCTTTAATTTCGTCTTTAGCAGCGAGTAAATCTGCTTTGTGATCATGCTTTAATTTGCTGCCTAAAAGATCAATTTCTTTACTTGCGCTTGCGTAATATTTATCAAGCTTACTTGTCTCCAATAAATCATTAAACGCTAATTCTGTTTGCGTACTATAATCTATATCTTTTGCAAGCACATAATTTATGAAGTCGTTGTATTCAGCATCTGATAATTTAAAATCGCCAAGCGAATCAATAGACGAATGTTTAGTGCGATAATAAGATGCGTACTCAAAAATGACCATTTTGTTATAAAGACTTCTCGCAATATTGCTCGTATCTTTTAGCTTCACAAAAACATCTGGATAAATTGCACTTCCATCGAAAACAGTTCTTCCATTTTTTGTTTTAAACGGTTTGATTAATGAATCTGCTACTTCTTCGTAGGCCGATGTTTCAGAAGAATTATAAGTATAAATTTTTGTTTGTACACAACGACCACTGGCTGTGAAATACTTTGCTACAGTCAACTTCATCTGACAATTATAAGTCAGTGTTCTCGTCTGCTGTACTAGTCCTTTACCATAACTACGCTGACCAACTACAACACCTCGATCAACATCCTGAAAATTACCTGCTGTGATTTCACTGGCTGATGCTGATGATTTATCAATTAAAACAGCGACACGAACATTGGGTGCAATCGGATCTGATTCTCCTTTGTAAACATTATTTGATCCTGCTATTCGTCCCTTTTGCGTTACAAGTAGTTGTCCTTTTTCTGTAAATAAATTTAATATACGAACAGACTCTTCGAGCAATCCTCCACCGTTTCCACGCAAATCGAAAACAAGCTGTGTCATATTCGGATTCTTTTGTAACTCAACTAGTGCTTCACGTGTTTCCTTATAACAATCCTGCAAAAACTTATCAAGTTTAATATAACCTGTCGAGTCGTTAATCATTCCAAAGTAGGATACATTCTTTACTTTTATTTCTTCTCTTGTAATTTTCTTTTCGATTGGTTTCGACTCACCTGTTCTTGCAAGTACTAGCGTTATTGAAGTGCCGCTTTGGCCTTTCATCAAGTCATCTATCTCATCACCTGTAAGTCCTTTCAACGACTTTCCATTTGCAGATAAAATCACATCGCCAGCTCGTACATCAGCACGCTGAGCAGCATAGCCTTCATACACATCATAAACAAAAACACTATCACCAACACGCAAAGAGGAAATTCCAACTCCGCCATAATCAGCACTGACATGTTCAATTCTATAATCTTCAATTTCTGATTCTGTATAAAAGTTAGTGTACGGGTCTAAGGTGCGCAACATAGCATCTACACCTGTTTTAAATAGTTTCCCAGGATTAATATCATCAACATAATATGTATTTACTTCTCGGTAGACGCTTGCAAAAATTTCAAGTTGCTTACTTACCTGAAAGTAATCGGCGGAAAAGCTCCAAAGCGAAAATGATATTACCGTAAACAGTATTAAAGCACCGCTACGTTTAAATAAATTACTGAAATTCATAACAATTACCTTTGTGACCCAAAGATAAACGAATAGCCCAAGTAATTGTTGTCGAAAAAATAAAAATAATGAACAACAAAGGATTATAAACTATCTCTTCAATAAACGCTGTGTTGTTAATCCGTTGCTATCAGTTACTCGAACTATATAAACACCAGCCGACAAACTACTGATATCAAATGTATTCTCTGTGAAACCACTTTGAATAACATGATCGCTAAACCATTTTATTCTACCTTGCATATCATATAGTTGAATCGACAGTTTATCTTCATTGAAATAATTAGTAGATAAAACCATATGATTGTTAACATTCATATAAGCTAGCCATGTATTTAAATTTCCTTTACAGGAGACCGAAATAACACCCAATTCATTTTTCTTTCCATCAAAATCAACTTGACTCAAACGATAATAGACCAGTTTACCATTTGACTCATTATCTTCAAAATGATAGTTTCTTAAAACATTAGAATTACCAGCTCCTGCAACTTTACCAAAATTCACATATTCATACCCGTTATTACTTTTTTCAATAATATAATAATCATTATTCTGTTCAGTAGCAGTTGTCCATTTAATTTCATTAACAACACCATTACATTCGCCAGTGATTGAGAGTAGAGTAACGGGAAGCGGATTTAATAAAGGAATTCCTACAGAAGAAAAAGTAAACGGACCAAACGCAGAAGTGGTATTTGATTGTATTGTACCAGCCCCATTTGCACTAGCTACACCGGTATAAGTTCTTTGGGCTGTACTAGTTGTCCAATTTGAAGGGCAACCCGTATAGCAATTAGTATTTTCCCATCCAGCGCCTGACCATCTTGCAACTGAGAGCGAATCAAACTTAAGAATTCCACTTACTGAAGCATCTTCCCAATACAATTTCACTTTTGTTGTTGCAGCATCATTACCTAAGGGCTTATTTAACATCCAATATTCCAGTTTACTTACGTGATCTAATACTGTTATAGGTGCTGGAGACATTGTTAGCGTATTTGAAAATGGACTGGTAATATATCGTGCTTCAAATTCAGTTGTGATACTTGGAGTAGCAACCTCAATTCTTCTCCATTTTCCTGCATTACCTGTTGGAAAAATAAAAGCTGTTGCACCTTGCTTACGTATATAACCATCTACATAACTTAATGCAGAACCACCTATTGGAGTAACAGCGCCGGTAGATGGGATTCTAACCCAAGGAGCACTTGCAGCATTAAACGATGTTTGTAAAACACCTCTTGTTAGCGATAAATTGGTTAATACATCCGTAGTGTTCGTTAATGCAACAACGTTAGTGCCTAACGTTTTATTAATAATTAAATTTGTTACTTGCGATGGGTATAAAGCACTTGTAGTTGTAGTTAAAAAATTACCGGTAGCTTGAGGAGTAAATCCCTCATAATACTCATAGGTTGCTCCCGTATTATACGAGCGTGTACCAGAAACCTGAATATTGCCTATTAATCCGCTTGAAGTAATACCATTAGCACTTCCTATACCTAGCCAACCACCAGTTTGCAGGGTAAAATTGCCTGCACCTAAGACAGGGAAATTACTACAATATAATTTTGATCCAGTTTCAACGGTTAATGTTCTCGAAGCCGCAACATTGCCAATTTGATTTCCCACAATATTGACTGTTTTTCCAACTTTAATATTAGTATTAGAAAGAGTTATTGTTCCTCCAGTTTGCGACCAAGTAGAAACTGGATTACCAACAGTCATATTAAAACTTGTTAAACCTCCTGGCGATAAATTTAAATTTACTACTCCACCCGAAAAGTTAACATTACCATTCACATTTAAAATTGCAGCAGATCCTGCATCTCCTCTCAAATAATCTTCCAGTTTGCCAGAAGAGACAATTAAGTCTCCACTAACATTAACCGTAACTACACGCGATTGATTACCAGCTACACTATTATCATACGCAATTTTCCACCACCCACCAGAAAAAATCAAATTACCTCCTATGTTAATTGTTTCGTTTTGTTCATCCATGAGGTAATTATTATTACCAATTCTTCTCCACTCAAAGTCTCCTTGGATTGTAGTAAGACACCCCCCCATCCCAAAATTACCAACAGTTGTACCATTCAATAGCACGTTACCCCACGAAGTATTTTGCGGAAATGTTCCTCCACCCCACTGATAAAACCATTGATTAGACCTTGGAGAGAAATATCGATTGCCGCTAGGAAGGAATCCAGGATTATTATGAATCCAAGTCCCATAGTTCTCTATATAAAAGTTGGTAATATAAGTACCATTAATTGCTTGTACAATTTGCTCAAATGTTCCAAAACTATTAATACGTAAATCAGTGCAACTAATTAAATGGGCTGCTTTAATATATCCACCTGCTTCAAGCGTTAACAACGGAATTGTTATAGTTGCAGTAGTGGTCATGGTATGTCCATTTTGCACATAGAACATAGAAGTTATACCAAATGCTATTGGAGCAGTACCTGTTCCATCTCTTTTTGAATTCCAACTAGAAAGTAAATTAGGTGGCAAACTTCCAATAGAATAAAAAGCAGAATTACAGTCGATGACTACAGCTCCTAATGGGGAAGTAACGGTTGGTGTGCGAGTAATACCACCTACGTTAATTGATGTACATTGAGCATCGGCCTGAGTAGGATCACAACCAGCTGTTGCAAGAATATCGTAGGTCAGCCAAAAATAATTAGTACCATTTAAAAGTGTTGTATTTGGAGTAATTGTAAAAGCTCCATTAGGACTAACAACAACGGATCCTGCTTGCGTAGTTGTAGCAAATCCGTTATTTGTTCCTGTAGACCATAAGCGAGCGTTGGCAATATTGTTTGTTACAACAGCAGATGTTCCTGTGGTATTAAAATTAAATACTGAAGCAACTAATGGAGATGCGGCTCCGCTTGTTACGATTTCAATTCCGATGATTTGATGATTTGTGTCTGGCCGAGGTGTTCTTGATACATTCTGAGTAACAATACTAGAAATATAGACCATAGGCGTAGCCGTTATAATTGGTCTATTACCTACTGGCGAGGATACTCCTGGAGTATAATTTGCACCTAAATTTATAGTTGAACAAATGGCATCAACCACATCTGGCGAAGTTGCAGCATTTGGAATGTCGTAGGTCAGCCAAAAATAATTGGTTCCTTGAATTAATGTTTGCGTTGTAGTAATTGTAAAAGTACCATTCGGATTTGCAATTACGTTTCCTACCTGAACAGTTGCAGAAAAATTTCCGCTGTTTGATGTATACCACAATTTGGCAGTTGAAATATCTGCCAAAGGATTCGTAGTTCCTGTTGTAGCAAATGTAAATGAGGATGCAATTAGTGGAGATAATGTCCCAGTAGTCACAATTTGAATTCCAATAATTTCATTTTTGAAAGTTCCTGCATTCACAGATGTTATATTATTTTGCGTAACCGTACTTGATACATAAGTCATAGGTGTGGGTGCTGGTGCAATCTCAATATCGTAATCTTCATAATCTGATAAAACCGTTGCTGGATCAGTACACGGCCCAACTTGTGCAAGCGTTCCGACAATCATACCAACACGCATTTTAGTTATTCCTAATACAGCAGTAGCTGGAATAGTTATTATACGCGAAATAGTAGAGTCTTTGGGAGGTGCTGTAGTGGTGATGTCAAAAGGAACAACAATTTGTTCACCTGCATCAGTAAATAATCCATTTTGATTGTAATCAATCCAAGCCGAAACAAACTTTTGCGAAATCGTTTGGTTACGATAAGTCAAATTAAAATTATAACTCGATGTACGCTGAACGGTAGTTTGTAAACCTGTACATATATATCCGTCCCATCCACTTGGCCTACTAATAGTGTTAAAGTCTAAATTACTTATATAGGATGCTAATGCAGTGGCATATCCTGTTTTACAATAATATCCACAAGGAGCATAATCATATTCTGTGATTTTGATATCATCAACATCTTGAGTTGATGTACCTGCCCCCCCACAGCTCCCATTCAACATTTGAAAACCTAAATATTTTGTTTCTGTAACTCCTAAAAAAACTGCTGAAAAATAAGAATAGGTAGGTGTGGTAACATTGTTTGTTCCTGCTAAAATTATATCTGCTCCAGCAGCAGCGGTCATTGCCGCATTGGTTGCTGTTAATGATTTTTTTATCGAAAGCGATTGAACACATTTGGTTGCTTTTGAATATACTTCAACAACATAATATTTTCCCGCTGTAAAAGAAATTAAAGGGGTGATAATCGAACCATTTGCACCTGCATTAATCAAACGACCATTGTTTGTTCCTGTACGTGGTGCAGCTGTAACATTACTACAAACACCAACAGCAGCGCTGTAAGTAAATGCTGGATCACCTACTTCAAATCCTGATTGAAAAATCACTGTCTGAGCATTTGCTGCAAAGCAAACTCCCAACAATAAAATTAAACTTAAAAATTTTTTCATGATTATATCAATTAGTTTACAAACTTTAAACTCTGGACTCCATTTTTATCGATGTAAACGCTTCTACCATTAACGATTTTGATAGAATCGTTAGTGGCAGCAAATTCATTGACGATTGTAGTAGATTTATTAACTGAATTATTATTTGATTTCGATTTATTTTTCTTCACTGGACCTTGCGCCAAAAGAGCAGTAGCTAGAAGCATAAAAAAGAAAGTAGTTGCCTTTTTCATAGATTAGTTTTTAAAAAATTTATCAATAAAAATATTTTGATTTGAGCTAATTATATAGATACCACTTGTCCAGGATGAACAATCAACAATACTTTCTTCATTCGCTCTTATTGTCAATGATTTCATTTCTCTACCCGTAGCATCTAAAATATTTACAGTAAGATTTATTTCAGCAAAAAAGCGAACACTATTATCTGCTGAATAGTATTTCCATGTCAAATTATTGGAATTTGAGATATCACCAATGCCAACAGAAGAAACGTTAACTGGCTTTATGATTGAATCAACACATTGTTGAAACCCATTGCTTATCATTTTCAACTTTACTGGATATATTCCAGATGTTAAGTACTGATGACTAGGTGATGTAGAGGTTGAAGTTGTACCATCTCCAAAATCCCATTCAAAATTAGTAGTGTTTGGAGAGGACGAATTGGTAAATACAACTTGAAGTGCATTTGTATTAAATGTAAAATTTGGAGTTAATGTTACTTCCTTAATTGGAAGAATCATGAAATCAAAGTTGAACGCAGGATCGCCAGCAGCAAGATTTTTAAACCACTGATTTGCTTGCTTAATTTTAATCAAATTAAGATTTTGTCCGTCGGGAGGCGTATTTCTTTGAACAAAAAAATTATCCGCAGCGGGAATCAATGGTTCTAATGAGATAATAATATTCCCATTTACATTAAGAGGACTGGGCAAAACTAATTCGTAAAATGTGCATATAGATGAAGAATCAATAACAATATTGTTAGTACTAAGTATCGTCCCTGGTAATCCTTGATTAGCATTGTAGATAACCACCTTAACACTTGATGTAGAACTAGAAGAAGCAGGATTTGATCGTGCAGCAAAGACTATTGATTTTATCGAACCAGTAATATTATTATATTGTTGTCCGAGGCCTTGATAGTTGCCATTCACAACTTGCTCTTCCCCAAATGATGTTGAACGACTAACTGGCAATGAATCCATATATTGCTTACAAGTACTAGTAAGCAAATGCTGATTAATAACATTAGAATAAGAATTAATTGCACAAAAAACACTGAGGGCTATTAACCCAATTCTTTTACTGAAAATCATGGTAACGTAAATTAGTACACCAATATAAGGAAAATCCGTTTTTTTTCTATTTAAATTGGACGAACAGGTAGTAAAGTGGGGTAAGTTACATGAAGAGGACGCTAAACAAAAGCCACCTTAAAAATAAGAATGGCTTTTAACTTAAACTAACCAATAATTTTATTCTAAAACAAAACTGTGCTTTGTTCCGTAATCTTTTAAACGCTCCATTAAACGCTGACGAGCTACGTGAATTCTGATTTTTACTGTTCCTAATGGTACGTTTAGTTGCTCAGCGATTTCTTCATATTTATACCCTTCGAAACTCATCAAAAAAGGAATTTTTAAGTTATCTGCCAGCTCTCCAATTGCATTATTTATCTCCTTCATCACAAGATTTCTTTCTCCCTCGTTCTTATCTGTGAAACTTGCCTGGTTAATGTAAAACTGTCCTTCTGTATCATCAGTAAAGATGTTTCCCTTTACCATTCTTCTATAGTTGTTGATGAAGATATTTTTCATGATGGTATATAACCACCCTTTAAGGTTGGTTCCCTCTTCAAACTTATCTTTATTCTTGAACGCCTTTAACATTGTCTCTTGAACCAAGTCGTTGGCATCTTCATGATCTTGCGTTAATTTTAATGCGTATCCTCTTAGGGGACTATAATGAAGATTTACTTTATGGGAGAATTCAAAGTTCGTCATTTGTTTAAGTTTTTATATTAAAAGTTGAACAAAGATAGGTTGACTTACTTCAACACACAACTATTTTGTTTAATTTTTTTGTCATATTTTTAAACAAAACTAAATTGCTGATTTCTAATCGAATAGACTTCTATCTACTTATTTTAGAATGTATTTAATGCCAAATGAGGGTCATCAACCTCTATTAATCGACCTTATTTTGTTTAATTATGATGCATTTTATTTAAACAATAAACAAATCGGCTTGTTATACCTTAAAATCAAATTATGAGCTCATCACCTTTAAAAGTTTCCAAGTTAAATCATGATGATTTATTGGTAGACGATATTATCCACCATTTCAATGGAATAGCAAAAACACCTTTACATAAAGAGGCTTTTAACTTAAGTCCGGAGGAGAAAATTGAAATTATAACTAGTCATTTCAGAGAAATACTTCATACACTCGGAATGGATCTTAATGATGAGAGTATAAAAGATACCCCGCGCCGGGTAGCTAAAATGTATGTTAACGAAACATTCAAAGGGTTAATTCCTGAAAACGAGCCAGCGGTTACACAGTTTGCTAACGACTATCGTTACTCTCAAATGCTGGTTGAACGAAACATTACGGTATTCTCTACCTGTGAGCACCATTTAGTTCCAATCCATGGTAAAGCGCATGTGGCCTATTACTCTTCAGGAAAGGTAATCGGATTGTCTAAGCTAAATCGCTTGGTCGATTTCTACTCGCGTCGCCCACAAGTACAAGAAAGATTAACCATTCAAATTGCAGAAGCACTTAAAAAGGCTCTTAACACGAATGACGTTGCTGTTGTAATTGATGCGCACCATATGTGTGTTGCTTCAAGAGGTATAAGAGACGTGAATAGCTCAACAGTTACTGCAGAATATTCTGGTAAGTTTTTAAATCCGGAAACAAGAAAAGAATTTTTAGAATTTATTCGAGGGTAGTCCATAGACCAACTCAAAAAGTGATTGCCCTTTTCAGAACTAAAAGAAGTAATGTATTTTTAGAAATAATACGCTATCAAGCGTTCAATACATCCAACAAAGCAGAAAGGTCTTGCATAGAAGTTAAGACCTTCACATTCGAAGGCAATTGAATATTTGCCTGCATCATCTGAAATCCGCTCAATAGAATTTTTGTATTCGGGAAGTCGTTTGATAATTTCTTAGTAATAAAAAGTGGCGTTTGCGTTGGATGAGGAGCTGTCAAAACAGTTAATATATAATCTGCTTTGTACAATTGCATTACTGGACCTAAATCGTCAATTGGTAAGTTAGGACCAAGATAATTCGTGTGGTGACCTTTTGAACGGATCAAATAATTAGCGAATAACAATCCGATTTCATGTGGTTCAAATCCTGGAAGAAACAACAAGAATTTTTTACCACTTGTTTTTAGATGTTTCGGCTGAGCATCGGCAGCAACAAATAATTTCTGACGGATTAAGTTAGTAATAAAATGTTCGTAGGCAGGATTTATACTTCCTGTTTGCCATAACATTCCAACTCTTCCGAAGAAAGGAAAAACGATATCTAAAAATGTATTTTCAAATCCGTGTTTTAACGTATATGCAGAAAGGATTTGCTCAAAAACTACTTCATCAAAATTGAACATGGCCGCAGTTAATGATTCAATTTGCACCACATGATCTCCTGATAACTGAGAAATCTCCTGAACGATGGAAGATCTTTCGTTATCACTCATGTTGGTAATTTTCGAAATCTTGTATCCATGTCGGTTAAGCGCCGAAACACTCAACAACAATTTAATATCCTCATCGTCGTAAAAACGAATATTGGTGGAAGTTCTTTTTGGATGAGGAATACCGTAACGCTGTTCCCAAATACGCAGTGTATGCGATTTTATCCCCGTTAATGCCTCTACATCTTTAATTGAAAACTGATTCATATCCTTCTTATTCGAACTATATTATTACAACTCAAAAGAAAGAACAACCTATTTAGAATAAAGTTTTTTTAAAATCACTTTAATTAATTCTCGTTTAACTACAAGTGCCGTTAATCCCGAAATATCTGAACAAGGACCTCTTTCAGGATAGAGATGCTCCGGAATGTCGATTTGATAGAGTAAGGATGCCAGCCTTGCATTTTCTTCTTTGCACCATTGCTTTAGATATGGCTCAACACACATTTGCAGATGAAATATACCCGTTAATTGTTGTGTATCAATCTCCACTTGAAATCCCATGCGTTCACAATCTCTTATAAATTGTTGCGCTGTGAGCCGAATAAATTCGAGATCATTTCTATATTTATCAAGCTGTTGATCATCCATAATTATGCTTCACAAAAATAATTTTATTCCTCTTAAAATAATCGGATTTTCCTTATTAATAATTCAAACATTTATCAGTTCATCGATCCTTGCTCAAGGCTATTATCGACCTCACCCGTTTTTATCGCCAATGTGGCAAATTGAGGGAGAATATTTACCAGCATCACAAATAAAAGATTCCACTGTATCAAATGGTTTTACAGGTGCTAACTTCGCGATGCGCGTACCTATTTGGAAAAAGAAAGACTGGTTGGATGCGAGCGGAGGAAAACCCTTCATTGCGGTATTGTCGCATTTCGGAGTAAGTGGTCGGCAAACACAAATTAATTTTTTTGATCCTAATCAGAATTTAACTGTTTCTAAGTTTGGTGTTTCGGGTGTGATGGCAAAGGGCCTAAGAAATCTATATCTGATGCAAGGATTTGTGAGTATGCCCACTTCGGATTTTTCTATCCAGTTAAATCATATTCGCTTTCACGCCACTGGATTATGGCGACATCTATATCATAACAACCGCTGGTGGCACACATTAGGACTTACTTATTCACCCATTTTTGGCAAAGACCGCATATTACCTATAGTAGGTGCTGGTGTTAAACTATCAAACGAAAATCAATTGCAATTTACTTTTCCATTTAATGTAACGTACACGCATATGTTTACAAAAAAACTAAGCGTGAGTTTGAGGGCAAACAATTTTGGAGGTTATAACTTTTTTAAATCTGATAGTTTAAATAACAATGATTGGGGTATTTACCGATTTAATTATAAAAGAGGGAGTGTGATGCTACGCTACTACACTGATCGCTTTGTCGTTTTTATAATGGAGGGAGGTGTTACAACAACTGCTAATTTGCAGATTAATGATGCGAAGTTTACTCAAGTTCCAAGCTTCTATTTGAAAGTAGGCTTTCAGATTCGATTTGGTGAACGTCCGCCAGCAGCACCAATTTTGAATTTCGATCCAGGTGAATCAGGCTTCGACCCAAATTATATTGTAGAATAAACTATTTGCAAGAGAGGTTGTTTTGACTTGATGGTTTGATGATTATTAATTGTGAGATTTGAGGATTTGATTCAGTCTGCAATCATTAAGATTCGCTAGAAATCAAAATCGAAACAATTAAAACAATCGTAAAAAATAAAAAACATAAAACAGGAGGCCACCTAGCCCCCTCACTCGCGAAGCCTCGCGATTAATATTAAAAGTAATAAAAATACAAGCCAACTAAATTTGAATCTTAAACGTTTGTTGTCGGATATTGAAAATAATTTACTAGCAACGAACCTTTTATTTTCTTAATAAATCAAAAATCATTCATGAAAAAGATACTTATAGCAGGGGGTAGTGGATTAGTTGGGAAGCAACTTTCAAAACTTCTTTCACAAAATAATTATGAAGTTGCATGGCTATCCCGAAGCAATAAATCATCTGCCAATTTTCCTAGTTATAAATGGAATCCTGAAGCCGGTGTTATAGACCCTGAAGCCATCGCTTTTGCTGATGTGATCATTGTCTTGTCAGGTGAAAATATTGCTGCTGAAAGATGGACAAATAACTTCAAGAAAAAAATAATTACGAGTCGTTTGCAAGCTGCCAAAACAATTAGCAATGCACTTAAAAATCACCCGAACAATGTTACGCATGTTATAGCAGCGTCCGCCATAGGATTTTATGGTGACAGAAAAGATAATTTAGTTGATGAATTAAGTGATAAAGGAATTGGCTTTTTAGCAGATACTACCCAACAATGGGAAAACGCTTATTCAGATTTTACAATTCCTATTGCAAATATTCGAATTGGAGTAGTACTCTCAAAAGCGGGTGGCGCATTGGTTGAAATGTCGCTTCCAGTAAAATGGGGTATCGCATCACCGCTAGGAAACGGACAACAATTTATCAGTTGGATACATATTGATGATCTCACAGGTTTGTTTATGCACGTAATGCAAAATCAGCTTACAGGAATTTATAATGCAGTTGCAAGCAATCCTGTAACGAACGAGGTATTCACATACGCTCTAAAAAAATCCTTAAGTAAAAATGCTATAAGCCTTCCTACACCAGCTTGGGCTATGAAATTATTACTGGGAGAAAAAAGTGCTATAGTGCTTGACTCTACTCGAGTATCCAATAAAAAAATAATTGAATCAGGCTTCACTTTTAAGTACGAATTTCTTGAGCAAGCTTTAAAAAACTTTTATGGAAAATAAAAAACAAATAGCTATACATTGGTTCCGTCGTGATTTAAGGCTAAATGATAATGCCGCATTGTTTCATGCGCTCAGTAGTGGAACACCGGCCATTCCGATATTTATTTTCGACTCAAACATTCTTGATAAACTAGAAAATAAACAAGATGCAAGAGTGCAATTTATCTATGAATCGTTGCACAACATCCATCAACAACTTCAAAAAATTAATTCAGGAGTTAAAATTCTATTCGGCAATCCAGTTGAATGCTGGAAAAAGCTAATTGAAGAATTTGCTATTAGTGCCGTATATACTAATCACGATTATGAACCCTATGCAATAAATCGCGATAAAGAAATTGAATTACTGCTAAGCAAACATAACATTCCATTTAACACTTACAAAGACCAAGTAATATTTGAAAAATCAGAAGTGGTTAAAGATGATGGTAAGCCCTATACTGTTTACACTCCGTTTAGCAGAAAATGGAAAAGTCGTTTAACTGCCGAAGGAATTCCTAGCTATGATTCAAAATCACTCTTAAAGAATTTTTATCAAGCAACGATAAATTTTCCTTCAATTGCAACGATTGGATTTGAAAAAAGCAATTTGATATTCCCGTCGGATCATTGCGCTGATGACATCATTCAGAAGTATGCGAACCAGCGCGATATTCCGGGAATAAATGGAACCAGTCGTTTAGGAGTTCATTTACGTTTCGGAACAATTTCTATTCGTGAAATGGCTCGCAAGGCGCAACAACTTAGCGATAGTTGGTTAAATGAATTATGCTGGCGAGAATTTTATATGATGATTTTATGGCACTTCCCTCATGTTACTAAAGGTTCGTTTAAACCTATGTACGATGCTATCGCGTGGAGAAATAATGAAACAGAGTTTCAAGCATGGTGTGAAGGAAAAACAGGCTATCCTATTGTAGATGCAGGCATGCGCGAGTTAAACACAACAGGGTATATGCATAACCGTGTGAGGATGGTTGTAGCTAGTTTTCTAACCAAACATTTACTAATCGATTGGCGCTGGGGTGAAGCTTATTTTGCTTCTAAACTCCTCGACTTTGATTTGTCTGCTAACAATGGCGGTTGGCAATGGGCAGCAGGAAGCGGATGTGATGCTGCACCCTACTTCCGAATATTTAATCCGTATGAGCAAACTAAAAAATTCGATAGCGATTTAAAATACATTCGTAAATGGGTTCCTGAATTTCAAGACTTCAGCTATCCGCAACCGATAGTAGATCATAAAATAGCAAGAGAGCGTTGTTTAGAAACATACAAACGTGGACTAGGACGTGATTTATGAGCGAATAACTTCGCCGTCCTTTAGTTCTATAATACGATCACTCTTACTTGCAAAATCATCATCGTGCGTAACGGCAATAATTGTTTGTCCGTAGTTTTTAGATAACTCCTGAAAAATATCAAAAACAATTTTGGTGTTTTTACTATCGAGATTACCCGTTGGCTCATCACCCATTATAATTAGTGGGTCATTTATCAATGCGCGAGCTATAGCCACACGTTGCTGTTGACCACCCGATAATTTACTTGATAATTTTAAAGCCTGGTCACTCAACCCAAGCATCGCTAATTTCTGATAGGCACGCTCTTCAATTTCTTGATGTGAAAGCTTCCCAAGCTTCAATGCAGGAAGCATCACATTTTGCAGACAAGTAAAATCACTTAACAAATAATGAAACTGAAAAACAAATCCGATCTTCTCATTTCGCAAACCAGCTAACTCATCCTTTGTCATATTGCCTGTCTCTTGCCCATCTATTACAAGTTTTCCTTTGTAGTCGGTATCCATCGTAGAAAGGACATATAACAACGTAGATTTACCACTACCTGATTTACCTACTAAAGTTGTAAACTCTCCTTTCTGTATATCAAATGAAATATCTTTTAATACCTGAAACTCTACAGGATCGGTGAAATATTTTGAAATTGACTTTGACTCGAGAATTTTCATTTTCTATCTCCTAAAAATTTCAACAGGGTCAATATTAGCTGCTTTTTTAGCAGGAATATATCCAGCAAAAAATGTAATTACCATACCAACAACAATACCTTGAATATACTTTGTAACTTCGTAAGTAATTGGGAAATATCCGATATCACCACCAACATATACATGCTGCAACAAAGTAATAATTAAAGTTGCAATTACCATTCCTCCAATCACACCCATGACACCAACAGATACTGCTTGCGTAACAAATATGCGAATAACATCATTGCCTTTAAATCCCATTGCTTTTAATATGGCAATATCATTTATCTTTTGTGTGATAGTCATGTTTAGGATATTATAAATTCCAAAACCTGCCACTAATAAAATAGTCGTAGAAACAAAGGTGATAATAATTTTACGCATGCGTTGTGCAGCCATTAATGTTTCATTCGCTTGCTTCCATCCTTCTGCTTTGTATCCTGTACTTGCAGAAATCTGCGTGGCAATTTTTTCAGCATCATCTGGATTCTTAATGTTCACGTTAATGTCGGTTACATACACATTCCCTTCTTTTAATAACTGCTGCGCTGCTAAAACATTTACATATGATTTTGTTTTATCTATAACACTGTTGTTTGTTTTAAAAATTCCTACAATTTTAAATGCTTTATTTACGCCTTTCGAAGATGTAATATTGACATAATCGTTCACGCGCAAACTCATTTTATCAGACACTCCAGTACCAATTAAAATACCATTGGGATTGCCTTTCAGTGCACCAAGACTTCCTTCGACGATGGTAGACGAAATAGCGTACATACGATCTGCCTCTTCAGGATTTATTCCTGAACACAAACCTGTAATTTGTGATTTACCGATATTGTAAAAAATATTCGCATTCACTTGACTCGTTACTATTTCAACATCTTTCATTTTTTGAATTGATGAAACAACAAGACCTGGATTTATTATTGTATTTTTTGCAGGAACAATTTTGGGATTAATTAACAACATTTTTTTTCCATTGCTTGAAACCAATGGTCTGCTAATTTCATCATCCTTGTAAACACGAATATGAGGAGTCGTTTTAAAAATCGATTTGCTTGAAGATTTATCAAACCCCAACAACATCGAATTCATAAAAATATAAATCGACATACCCAATACCACACCAGCAACTGCTACACCCGTTAATTTCTTATTGGTAACAATATACGTTTTTGCTATTTGTGCATTTATATTCACAACTTATAGCTTAACAGGTAATAAAATATCTTCAGTAGTTAAACCTTCTAACACCTC
>JBJOND010000025.1:0-27984 GCA_046052065.1 Bacteroidota bacterium
TTAAATATACTTATTTTTCTGGTACAGGATCATAACCATGTCCGCCCCAGGGATTACAAGATAAAATTCTTTTGAACGTTAGCCAACCACCTTTCAGCGCACCATGTTTGGTAATTGCTTCTACTCCATATTGCGAGCAAGTAGGTGTATAACGGCAGGCCTTACCTAAATGTGGCGATATAGCTCCTTTGTAGAACTGTATCAACAGAATCATCAGCTTAGCTGGCAGTTTGTGCATGTTCTATGGTTAAACGCTGTAAAAGTAACTTTATTTTCTCTTGCGTTTTTGGATAATCAACAGTGGAATTACACTGAGAAATGAACAATACAATTAACCCTTTGCGCTGCATCATACAAGCGTTTAAAAGTTCATTTTTATTCAGGCGGAAGCTCTCTCGCATCAAACGTTTCATGCGATTACGGTCGGTAGCTTTCTTCAACTTTCGCTTGGGCGCAGCAAAGCCTATTTGCAAAGGACGTTCTTCATCAAATGGAATTTCTAATGCGATTGCTTCAAATGGCGAAGCCCAATGACGTTTGCCTTTTGAAAAAAGCAGATCGAAGGCCTTCACACTTTTCAGACGCATAGTAGCGGGAAAAGTAAAATCGTGTGATGCTGACAGGTGCAGTTCCATTGGTGGGTTAAAAATACAAAAGCCTCAACAATTTCGTTAAGGCTTTATGGTTATTCATAGCTTGTTTAATCAACAAGTTTATTTATTTTTTTTGATATAGTTTTCGATACTCATCGTCATAGAAGGCGATTCAGGAATTGGTGCCTGAATATCTAATCGAAGACCCGCATCTAACACAGCTTGAGAAGTTGTTTGTCCGAAGGCCGCAATTAACGTTGTGTTCTGTTTAAAGTCAGGGAAGTTTTTGAAAAGAGAAGTAATTCCTGCAGGACTAAAGAACACCAACATATCATACTTCACATCTGCAAGATCACTTAAGTCGCTGCAAACAGTTTTGTAGATAGTTGCTTTCGTAAAATCGAAATTATGCGCAGCTAACGTATCAGCAATTTCTTGCTTCGCGATATCAGAGCATGGAACCAAGAACTTTTCTTTCTTGTGTTTTTTCAATACTTCTAGTAAGTCGTTGATGTTTTGTTTTCCGAAGAAAATTTTACGCTTACGGTAAGTAATATATTTTTGAAGGTAGTGTGCCGTTGACTCAGAGATACAGAAGTATTTTAATTCTTCCATATTGGTCACTCGCATCTCTTGACAGATACGGAAAAAATGATCCGCTGCATGACGGCTTGTTAGAATTACAGCGGTATGTTCTGTAATATTAATTTTATCCTTGCGAAAATCTTTCGCCTGAATTCCCTCCACATGAATAAACTCACGGAAATCGATTTTCAAAGAATACTTCTTTGCTAAGTCGAAATAAGGAGACTTATCGGTTTCCGGTTTTGGTTGTGTAACTAATATAGATTTTACTTTCAACTTTACTTAAACGGTTTATTTGTACACAATCGGGGCGAACCCCTTTTTACTTTTGAAGTCGTATTAGCCAAAGCTTAATTTCCAAACAACTAACAACGGCGCGACTTCGAAGGCGCAAAGGTACAAAAACAAATAGAAAAAAGAGAATTGCGGTATAGAGAACCAAATTCTTATTGCCCGTGATAAACGGAACAAAAACATTAGGCTAATTAACACGATAGTTGCAATTGCCGCAAAGTGTTTTACAGAGGCATTCGAATAAGCTAAAAAGATGTTGGCAGGAAACAAAATCAATCCAGCCATCATAATCATCAGAAATAAATTAAAGATATAAGTTCCAGCTGCTTTTTCCTGATTGAAAATAACACTTAATACCCTCAACAAAATCATCTTTACAGAGTAAGAAATAGCAATTATTAAGGAGAATAACACAAAGCGCACAAGTCCCTTTTGAAGCCAATAGATTTGCCAGTCGAAAAGAACACTAATCTGATATAAAAACAAACCTCCTAGTAAATACGAGATAATGCTGATTACGAGGGAGGCCCGTTGCAACAAATAACTTTCATCGCGCACAATCTGGTTGCTTGCGGTCATATTAAAGTAGGACGTAAGCAATTGTCGGAAGATTTTATAATAAAACAATCGGAACCAGGTAAAGAAAACCATCATGACGATGAGCGAAATAGTGAGCCAATCGCTAATGGTATCATTTAGAGGGCGTGCATTAGGATTAACGGGTTTTAAGAGGTGATTTTTAAAAACCCCTGGACCATTGAGCGATTTATTCTCGGCACTGTCGATTGCTCCATTCGAACTATCCTGTGAGTCGGTAAATTGAAATGACGAAGAAATAGCTGAAGAATCGTTCGCGGTGGTATCTACTGGAGCAGATTCCTGACTGAGCGTATTCGTGACTACTGATTGTGGCATTTCCAAAGAATAATTTTACAAACCTACCAATAAGTAATCAATTACAAATTGGTAGTGACCTTCTTTTTTGAAAGATCAAACCCGCGTGCAATAGTAAAACAAAAGCGCATTCCTCCTTTTGTCCAAGTATCGACGGTGTTGGTCACAAATTGCGTTTCATTAATAGCTTCAGCATTGGTGAACATCAGTGAAAAAACATGTCCGCCAGTTTCAAATTCAAAGCCGAGTCCAAGCGGATTATAAATACCATTTTTATTGTTGATTTTTCTGTATTCGCCGAGGTTATAAACATAATCGGCAATCAACGACATTCGTTTGGTAATTCTGTAACGACCTCCTGTACCAATAGCAAATGCTTCGTTGTTATCATCTGCATTTACAAAATTGCGATGCACATAAATTGGCGAAACTTCAAAAGAGAATCGATCAGAAAATTTACGAGAAATAACTAGATGACTAGCAAAGGCAAAACGACGATTAAATTCTGTTTGCGACGATGGATTGTCGAATATATAATTCATACTTTGCTTGCTTGAATAGGCTGTTACAGCAAACAAGGTAGCAGTAAAGGGCATGGAATTATCTCTGCGCTGGCTAGCTAATTTATATTTCGAATTTAGTTCCCAATTTTCTAAATATTTAGAACGTGCAAAGCCCACATTCCAGTTATTGTTTAAGCCATAATCGAATGAAATACGAATATCGCTGGACTCATCGAAGCCCCATAAATTATGTACAGAGCTGGTTCCGTTGCTCGATGTACCTAAAGAATTGAAACGATGAGCAATTTTAATATCCAGCATTTTTTTCTTGATAACCTCTGCTGTTTGAAGGTTAATGATACGATTGGTTTTAAATGCAGGATTGACAAACTCCTTTCCTAATAAGGTATCTTGCTCGTTCAATAGTTTAAGCATATCCTCTTGAGCGAATAAAAATGGACATTGCATGAAAAACAAAAACAGCAACGCAACTACTTTGCGATTATTCATTATTGAACTAACACCCTTCATATCCATTGTTAATCCAGTCTTCAATCAATTGAATTTCGTTTGGCGACAATACACCTCCAACAGGCATATGTCTTGGCTCATTTAGGGGAAGTTTAATCCTATGTAAAAACTCTGATTCCCCATCTTCCATCTCTTCCACTTCTGCTTTCACCTCCATATAATTATTAAAATTATCTAATGTTGAATGTCCATCATGACAACCGCTCATGTTACAATTAGTAACAATAATTGGTTTGATAACTCTTGAATAATAGGTTGTGTCGCATTGGTTGTTTACCACCTCTGGGATATACTTATCATTAACACAAGAACCTTGTATTAATAAAAATAAAATCGATAGAAACAATAAAGCCTTTTTCATTGATGAGCCAAAGTTAACGTATAATCTTACTGAATGCAATTTATGATTGTCGATAATTAAATCCAACCCTTTAACCAATACCAACTAATCGCCATTAATTCACGATAACAGATTATCTGATACACGAAATGATTCCAGAATTGATAACGAAGTTGCGTTTCTTGTCCGATAGATGGTAAGTTTTTATTTCCACCTAGTTCCTTATCGTTGTATAGTAAATCAGTGGGCCCACATAAATCGAAGGTCGGTTCTCCTCCAACATTTTTAAAACCTGCCTTTTTAAATACAGCAACGGCACGCTTCATATGCTCAGGACTGCTTACTAAAAGACAATTGTCGTTTTTTAATTGTGGATTTAATTTAGCCACTTCAAGAGCTTCTTCCCTCGTATTTTTCCCGATTAATTCCAGATAAATTTTTGAACTGTCAACACCTCTTGTTATTAGGTCCTTTGAAATCTTATAAGCATCGCTTTTGTCAACAGCAAGTCCTTCCGCAGAAGGCTGACAAACATATATATCACAGTTAGGATGTTTTTTATGAAGCTCAGAAGCATAATAACTTCTTAATAAGGAAGTAGCGCTAGGATAGCCTGAACCACCCATTATGATTATGTGTTTCGGAGTAAAATGGTATTCACTATTCGATTTTCCAAGCCAATAGTAAAGATAAAATGGTCCCGTGGTAAATGAAAAAATAATCAGGAACAATAGCACTACGCCCATTAACAATAAAGTACGTTTGATAATGGAGAGAAGCTGTGTTTTATTAAAGGCCATGATGTTGATTAAATCTTTTACGAACATAAGTCAATACTCGATGTTTCTATTTAGTTTTACATTTTACCTGTAAACAATCCAATGTTAAAATCAACCCTTTCAATAATTGCGTCAGGATTATTTTTGATATCGTCCTGTACAACAAAAGCTAAAAAAACAGAGCAACCCATGAGCGCACCCGATTCTCATTCTTATGCCAAGCCAGAAGAAGCTGTCGTAAAACACCTTCATCTCGATTTAAATGTCGATTTTGATAAAAAACAACTGTCGGGATATGCTGAACTTTCTATCGAAACAAATGGAAAAACCAACGAATTGCATTTAGATGCGCGTGATTTAACGATTGATTCTGTGTGGGCAGATGGTGAAGTAGCAACCTATTCGCTTAGCAAACCACAACCTTATGTTGGAAGTGACTTGTCAATCGCTATCAAGCCAACAACTAAAAAGGTTAAAGTAAAATATAGTACCTCACCAAATGCTGCAGCTTTACAATGGTTAACTCCTGAGCAAACTGCTGGAGGTGATTTTCCGTTTTTGTTCACACAAAGTCAAGCTGTGCTTGCTCGTACGTGGATTCCAATTCAGGATAGTCCAGGCATTCGTTTTACCTATTCTGCAAAGATTCATTGTCCTGCAAATTTAATGGCTGTGATGAGCGCAGAGAATGATACAACACTTCATAACGATGGTGCCTATACGTTTAAAATGCCACAGGCGGTTCCTTCTTATTTGATGGCATTGGCGGTAGGAAATTTAAAGTTCCATTCCTACGATCATCGCAGTGGTGTTTATGCTGAGCCCGTAACAATTGAAAAGGCTGCTTACGAATTTGAAGACATGCCGAAAATGATTGCAGCCGCAGAGGAGCTATATGGACCATATGCATGGGGACGATATGATGTGCTGGTATTGCCTCCTAGTTTTCCTTTCGGAGGAATGGAAAATCCGCGATTAACTTTTGCTACTCCTACAATTATTGCTGGTGATCGTTCGCTAGTTGCCTTAGTTGCGCATGAATTGGCGCATAGCTGGAGTGGTAACTTAGTAACAAATGCAACATGGGACGACTTCTGGTTAAATGAAGGATTTACCGTTTACTTCGAAACGCGTATTATGGAGAAGATTTATGGGAAGGAGTATGCAGATATGTTGACGGTTTTAAGCAAGGGAGAATTAGAACACACGATTAAAGAAATGGGTCCTACTAATAAAGATTCACATTTGTACTTAGATTTAAAAGGTCGTGATCCCGATGATGGAATGAGTGATATTGCTTACGAAAAAGGAAGATTCTTTTTAACGGCGATTGAAGAAGCTGTTGGAAGAAAACGTTGGGATGATTTCTTGAAAAAGTATTTTGCGGAGCATGCGTTTCAAAGTATAACAACAAAGGTGTTTATTGATTATTTAAATGCTGAATTGATTAAAGGGGATAAAGCATTAGCAGAAAAAATAAATATTGAAGCATGGGTATACGGCCCAGGATTGCCTGCTAATTGTCCTGTGATTACTTCTCCTGCTATTCAAATTGCAGAAGACGCAGCAAAAGCATTCATTGCCGGCACAAAGAAGGCATCAGAAATAGAAAGTAAAAACTGGAATACGCATCAATGGATAAGTTTTTTAAGGACTTGCCCAGGGAATACAACATTACCTCAAATGGAAGAGTTGGACGGGGCGTTTCACTTCACAGCTTCCAACAACAGTGAAATAAAAACAGAATGGTTAAAGTTGGTAATAACAACGAAGTATAAAGCAGGATATAGTGCATTGGAAGATTTCCTTTGTCATGTTGGAAGAAGAAAATTTGTTAAACCGCTTTATGAGACGATGATTCAAACATCAGAAGGAAAAGTGATGGCGCTCAAAATTTATTCGAAAGCGAGAGCAGGATACCATCCTGTTACAACGCAAACAATGGATGAACTACTAAACTATCAAACTAAATAATATGAAAAAACTATTTACAATTATTGTTGCACTATCCGCTACGGTTTGTACGTATGCACAAACGTTAGTGCCTGATTCTACCTTTGGAACTAATGGTAAAAAAACATTTACCTTCTTCAATAACATCGACCGTAGTTTTGGAAGTGTTGCGCAAGCAGATAATAAAATTGTTATTGTAGGTTTAAGCAGAAACAATGCTACTAGTTCATTCGAATTATGCTTCGCTCGTTTTTATCCTTCGGGAATAATCGATAGCACCTTTGGAACAAATGGAACAACGAAGGTTTCGTTGGGCAACCAAGGTTCAATTGGAGGAATGACCCCGAAAATTAAAATGGATCCTGATGGAAGATTTGTTGCGGTTAACTCTGGTTACGGACAAAGTACATCGCAGGATATTTTTATCTGTCGTTTAGATACTGCTGGAATACCTGATGTTACATTTAATAATACAGGTTCATTATTTATCGATATGACCGGTGGAGGAACATGGCCAGATATTGTGAACGCATTCGATTTAGATGCAGCAGGAAATATTTATGCGGTAGGTGCAACAAGAAATGGTGGAACGCCATTGGACAATGATTTTGCTGTAGTAAAAGTGACGACTAACGGTCAGCTAGATCCGACGTTTGATACAGATGGTAAAAAATTATTTAATCCGACAGGAATGGCTGAGTTTGGAAGGGGCTTACGTGTTCAGCCTGATGGAAAAATTATTATAGGAGGTACTGCTGGCGGTAAAATGTATTTGATAAGAATAGATAGCACGGGTAGCTATGATACCTCATTTAACTTAACCGGCAAATTACAACTTACTGCTGTTGGAAGTAGTTCTGATATGTTCGATTTAACGTTAGACGACTCTAATCGTATTGTGGTTGGCGGTGTTTCATCTAGCAGCGCTGCAGTAGTACGATTAAACCAGGATGGTTCTTATGATACAACGTTTGCAGGTATTGGAAGAAAGCTTGTTTTAATTGGCGGTACTACATCAACGTTAAGCGATATAGAAATTGATTCTAATAACGCAATTGTTTTTACGGGATCAAATACAGCGACAGGTGCAGGGCTGAATTTCTACATTGCAAGATTAACAGAGGCTGGTGTAATGGATAATACATTTAATACAAATGGATATTATTCTTTAGCCATAGGGGCAGGAAGTGTTGATGATGAAGCAGAAGGGCTTTGTATTTTACCTGATGGTCGATATTTCTTAAATGGAACTGTCGTATATTCTTCTGCAGTTAATGAAGATATTGGCATGTGTTTACTAAAGCGTGTTCCTCCTGTTTCAACAGGAATAAATACAGTGGCAGAGAAGGAATTAGATTGGTCGTTACAAGGAAATATTGTTACGGAGCAATTAAGTGTTACTTGTAAGAAAGAAATCACTTTTGCTATAATAACGTTAGATGGAAAAATAATTTCAAGCACTAATACATTTGTTGGAACCAATACAATTAATGTTAATGGCATGGCAAGCGGATTATATTTCTTAACGGATGTTAATACGGGAGCAAGCAAACAATTTTTTAAGCAATAAGAATTACCAATTATAACAAGAGCCCTGGGAAATCATCTCGGGGCTTTTTTATTTGAAAGCGTTTTCAAAAATGCGATGTTAATTGTTAAACGTTTGTAAACGGTTAAAGCATACTTTGTAAGATAGGTTTGAGTAAAAAATGCTCCACCGAATTATTTTATTGCTAATTATTACTGTTAAAGCTAACGCACAATTGAATTTCAAAGGTGGTCTTAGCGCTGCTTATAATATGCAGAAAAACTGGAATGGCAATCAAGCTTCTTTTATAACTTTTCAAACAGGATGGTTAGCTGATTATCACAAGGACAAAGAGGGCTTACATACTTTTCATCATCTTAATACGGAAATATCGTATATCTATTATCCTGATTCCATCTGGAAAACAAATACCGATTACATCAAATTAAATTTGCAATGGAATAGGAAGAAAAATAACAGATGGGAATGCAATACTTCACTTTTTTTTGCAACACGCTATTTAAACAAATACAGCAATAATAGTAATAACAAATTTTGGCAAGAAGGATTTTTAAATCCGATGGAGCTTTCTTTTACATACGGATGGAAGCGAAGGGTATTTAAAAAGTCTACGATAAACATCTCGTTTAGCACACTCCGAATGATGGTTACACCTGCCAGTCGAATTAATTTGAAAAACGAAGCTACAGTACAATTAAAAAACAACACAACTATAACAGGACAATACGGATTTCAAGCGCAAAGTTTTATTAACGAAATATTTTGTAACGAGCACTTACTTTGGATAAATGATAGTAGGATTTATATTAATCAACTTTCAGAAAAGGGGGTTTTGTTTGATGCGCACAACATCCTTGCAATTAAGATTTATAAATTTCTAGAATTAAGAATTGATACCAAGCTGCAATATGATTATCAGATGAGCAGTAAGCTAAGGTTTAAACAAGAAGCCCTGCTGGGAATATACTACTGCAATAAGAAGGAAAAAGCTAAGATGGATTAAAGTAAAAAGCATGATGATTTTCTCATATCCTGTTGTATATTTGCTTTCCTTAAAAAACGACAGTTATGTTAATGAACGAAAGAATAGCCAATTTTCCGCAGCAGATGCGCGAGGCAATTGCAATAGGTGAAAAAGCACAATTAAGTGCAGCAAAAAATAAAATCCAAAATGTATTAATCACAGGACTTGGTGGATCGGGAATTGGAGGGTCTGTATTCGCGCAGATCGTTGAAAAAGAAATCGGAGTGCCTGTTTTAGTAAACAAGGATTATTTTATTCCTGCTTTTGTGAATGAAAATACGTTGGTCATCATTTCTTCTTATTCAGGTAATACAGAAGAAACGGTTCAAGCAATGGAAGCTGCATTAAAGCAAAACGCAAAAATTTGTTGTGTTACTTCTGGTGGAAAGATTAAAGAAATGGCGGAGGCGAATGGATGCGATATGATTTTAATTCCTAGTGGTAATCCCCCTCGTTCTTGCTTCGGATATTCCTTCACGCAGTTGTTTTATATTTTAGACTTTCATCAGTTAATATCAACATCTCATAGAGCTGATCTAGCAGCAACAATTGAATTGTTGGATAAAGAACAAGTAACTCTTCGAAATAAAGCGCGCGCAGTGGCTGAATCGTTGGTTGGTAAAATGCCTGTTATTTATTGCGAGGCTCGTTATGATGGTGTAGCGGTACGTTTACGTCAGCAAATAAACGAAAACAGTAAAATGCTTTGCTGGCATCATGTATTGCCAGAGATGAATCATAATGAATTAGTGGGTTGGACAGAAGCACACCCGGAAGTGGTGGTGTTAATGTTTAGAAGTGAAGATGATTATTCTCGTACGCAAAAAAGAATGGAAATCAGCAAGGAAGTATTTTTGAAATATACTCCTAACTATATCGAATTACCGTCGAAGGGTAGTACGCAATTACAACGTAGCATTTACTTATTGCATTTAGGTGATTGGATTAGTTGGTATGTTTCTGAAATTAAAAACATCGATGCTACAGAAGTAAATGTGATTGACTACTTGAAAGGGGAGTTATCAAAAATCTAGTTTATGCTGATTAGTCCTGAAGAACTCAATAGCTATGACCGTTTTTATCGTGCGAATCTAATTAATTCATTAAGCGGATTTAAATCGGCGAGTTTAATAGGAACTAAAAACAAAGAAGGCATTTCAAACCTTGCTATATTCTCGAACATTGTTCATTTAGGAGCAGATCCTGCGTTAATCGGATTTGTTAATCGTCCGTTAGAAGCGGCCCCTCACACGCTCACTAATATTGAGTCTACGGGAGTTTATACCATTAATCATATTCACATTGACTGGGTAGACAAAGCGCATCAGACAAGCGCAAAATATCCTGAAGGAGTGAGCGAGTTTACTGCTTGCGGATTTACAGAAGAATACATTGAGGAATTTACAGCTCCGTTTGTAAAAGAGAGCGTGATTAAATACGGAATGAAATTAAAAGAGATTATTCCTATTAAACACAACAACACTTTTTTTGTGATTGGTGAAGTGACGATAATATCTGTCCCGGAAAATAGTATTGCTGCCGATGGATTTATCGAAGCGGATAAAGCAAACTCCATTTGTAGCTTGGGCATTGATGGGTACTATTCGACGGAGTTAATAGCCCGATTACCGTACGCGAAGGCGAAATAAACGACTTGAATAATTTTATTTTTTCTTTTTATAGGTGGCGGTTTTTTTATCGCCTATCATTAAAATTAATTTCTGAGCAACACCATATTTTAAATCGCGACTAGCAGTAGCAGAAGAAATATCAGAATGATGCCTCAAATAGTTTTTGCGAGTAAAACTGTTTGTATTGTGTTCTAAAAATAATTCTAAACGCTCTGACTCATTTAATTTTCGGGTTCCATTTTCAAGTAACAACGATAATGACTCATCGATTATTTTTAACATGAAAGTGATGAATTTTGTAGATGAACCTTCTTTGTCTGATGCGGATAGTGCGCGATAATATTCTTTTTGATTTTTTGCAATCAACGTTTCGAATGGAAGGAATTCAAACAACGGAAATTCATTCATAAGAATAAGCGTTTGCCATAAGCGCCCCATTCTTCCATTGCCATCAATAAATGGATGTATAAATTCCATTTCATAATGAAAAACACAACTTTTAATTAATGATGAATCTGCCTCAGATTTTAAATAGGCAAATAAATCACGCATTAAAAATTTCACATTATGATGCGGAGGTGCAATGTGTGCCACTTGTGAACCTTTTACAATTCCAACTCCCTTTGTTCGATAAGTCCCAGGTTTTTCAATTAAACCAGTCATCAATAATTTATGCGCTTTTAAAAAATCTTTTTCTGAAGAATATCGAAAACTTTTGAGATCCTTGTAAACAGCAAGTGCGTTTATTACTTCTTTAATATCTTTTTCAGGACCAGCAACACGTTTGTTTTCTATTAACGCAGTAATCTGTTTTTCTGTTAATGTATTGCCTTCAATTCCTAGCGTGGAATGAATGGTCTTAATTTTATTTTGCTTGCGAAGCTTAGGGTTTTGCCTTACAATATACTTCGCATTTGCTTCTCCTATTTTTTGAGAAATTGCAGATACCAGGCTCAGTATTTCCGACGTAATAGTATAGGGAGGCTTCATTATGATAGTATCATTTGATACTATCAAAGATAACAAAATCTCCCTATTATTATTTTAAAAAATGAAAAACGTGGTTTTCCTAATTGTTTTATTTCAATTCTTCCATTTCCATAACACTAGCGGCTATACGCAAAGGAGCACCGCTACCGCCACCAATTTTCATTGGTAATGCCATAATCTCAAAGCCTTTTAGTGGAAGCTGGTCTAAGTGAGCTACATTTTCAAATCCCGGAATATTTGCTCCTAACAAAATGCGGTGTGTCATAAAATCTTTCGATTGTCCGTAATCCATACTTGGTGTATCTAATCCTACCGCTTTTGCTTTCTTAGTTTTTACTAACCAAGTCGCAGCCTCGGGACTAATCCCAGGGAAGTGTAATTCCGGAATTGCTTTTTCGCCTGTTAATGCAGAGCCAAAGTATTTTTCACGGTTCGGATAAAATTGTCCGTAGCCTGTTCTAAATAAAATAATAGTACCTGTTTTAATTTCTCCGTTGGCTTTTTCCCAATCTTGTAAATCAGCAACTGAAATTAAATAATCTCTATTCTTTAATGCTTTCTCAGATACGTCTACTATAATTCCTCGTCCGCTTAAACTCGATAATGGAATACTATCAACTGTTAAATGATCTTTTGCGAAATGGATTGGTGCATCTATGTGAGTACCACCGTGCTCAGGAGTACATATGCTGTATGAAGAATAAAAATATCCTCCAGGGGTTGTTCCTTTAAAATCTTCTTTATGTTCGAAGCCGCATACATTGTTTGGCCAATATAAAGTAGTACTATCGAAAGTATAGGTTAAGTCAATCCAATTATTTTCTTTGATGATAATTTTTTTCTCAATGTGTTTTTCTTCTTTCTTTCCGCAAGAGATAATCACTGATAACGCAATAAGTGTCGTAAGGGTAAGGGCTAAGCTTTTCATAATTTATTTACATTTGTGCAAAGTTAAAAACAAAAGTAATCCCCCTTTTTATTTATTATTTAAAAAATTAAAATGGTGAGAATTATTTCGAAATACAACTTATTATAATGAAGTATAATCGAAGTGTTTTTAACTATAGTTAAAATATATGGAAGCAATACTGTATGCATATCTAATCATAGGGTTTTTATTTGCCGGCTATTTTTCATTCTTTAAAATTAAGAAAGTAGATAGCGCGGCAGTGCATACTTCTGTTGGATTTCGTTTGATTATTCTACCCGGACTAATCATATTGTGGCCATTCATTATTACGATCAAAAAAATTGAACATCTATGATTCGCCCTCTGAAAAAAATCCACTTTGTAATATGGCTAATCTTATTGGTCCTTTTATTAGTTGCATTACCCTATATGTATAATTCAGCATTACAACTCCAACAAATACATTAATCAATGAGCGTTTCTTATCAATCAGTTGTTTGGAGCAAGCATAAAAAAAAGTACGATCGTATTTTGTGGCTTTTTAATTTGAGTTTTCTGTTGTTGGCAATAGGATTACAATTTGTTTTTTATCCAACGTCAAATCCCGCAACTATTATTATTCGAGCTTTCGGATTGTTATCTATCTTTTTGTTACACGTCATATTATTGATAGGTCCGTTAACGCGAATTAATACGCGCTTATATCCGTTACTATATAACCGACGACATTTAGGGGTCAGTATGTTTATTTGTGCGAGTGTTCATGCTGTTTTTAGTTTAATCTGGTTTCATGGTAATGGAGACGTACCAATTTTAACATCGCTTTTTACGAGCAATCTACATTACGATTCGATTCGATTTTTTCCATTTCAAGTTCTTGGATTTTTTGCTTATTTGATTTTGATGGTCATGGCGTTCACTAGTCATGATTTTTGGTTGGCTGCATTAAGTCCTCGTGTATGGAAAATTCTTCATATGTTGGTTTATGTTGCCTACGGACTTGTCTTGTTTCATGTTTTTCTAGGTATCATACAATTTGAAACAGATCCGTTTTTATTTCTATTCTTATTCGTAGGATTTTTAACTGTTGTAATAATGCACATATACACAGGTTGGTTGTCTTACAAACAATTAAAAGAAAATAAAACTACGAATGAATGGGTATTAGTCGAAAATCATACTTCGATTCCTGATGGAAGAGCTCGTATGTTGCAAGTAGGTAAAGAGAGCATTGCGGTGTTTAATAATCAAGGGCGTTTTAGTGCAGTTCATAATGTTTGTAAGCATCAAAACGGACCATTAGCTGAAGGAAAAATAGTGAATGGTTGTATTACTTGTCCGTGGCATGGATATCAATATAAAACCGAAGATGGCTGTTCTCCAGAACCGTTTACTGAAAAACTTGCTACCTATTTATTGAAGTCAGAAAATGGAAAGCTGTATGTTAATCCAACGCCACTTAAAGAAGGAACGTATGTAGAGCCTATTATTATTTCGGAAGAAGTTGTAGCAGATAAAGACTCGTTTTACATTGGTTGGAGCGAGCAATTGGATGCATCACAATCAAAAGCTATCAAAACATTTTTAACTATAACGATTAGCATTGCCGTACTTTTTTTATTCGTGTTTACAAACAAACAACATCGCATTGCTAATTCTGCGTATTTATACGGACATCAAGAGCAATTCACGGGTGTTATAAATTCACAACCATTTCCTAATATGGTTTACCTATCGGGGAGAGATAGTTATGGTAATCCAAATTACGCAGTGGTGCCTTTAGTGAATGCATTTAAGTTTGGAGCTGCTGATATAATACAAAAGTTTCTTAGACAACATCCAACAGGACAAGCGCAAATAAAAGGAACAATTATTAATCGCTATGATGATTCAACCAAAACATTTTTGATGGAACTTACCTCCGGAGAAAATGCAATTCAATCAGCTGAAAACATTTCAATTCCAACAATAAACGAAGTTGCTGCTGGTGTTGTAACTATTCGAGGAGAAATAATAGATCCGAAGTGTTATATCGGTGCAATGAATCCGGGACAAGGAAAAACACATCGCAGTTGTGCCATTAGATGTATCAGCGGAGGTATAATGCCGATGTTAGTTTACAGAGAAAACGGAAAAGAAAAATATACAGTGATATTAGGTTTAAATAGGGAGCCCATCAATCAAAAAGTATTGCCGTTTGTTGCTGAGCCTGTGCAGATAACAGGTCAATTGTATCATTATCAAAATTGGGATTTTATCTGCATCAATCCAGAAAAAATAATTCGATTAGCCAACTAAAAAAATGGAATTCATCAAAGTTTGTTCGTTATCGGAGCTTGCTCCATCGTCACAAAAGATAGTTGTAGTAGGAAACAAAAAAATTGCTTTGTTTCATTACAATGATAAAATCACAGCAATCGGCAACGCCTGCTTGCACAAAGGTGGTCCATTGGGAAAAGGAGTTGTGAAAGAAAAATACGATGGCCTTTATGTAGCTTGTCCATGGCATGGATGGGAGTATAATATTGAGAATGGAAATGCTGCGCCTGGTTATCCAGACAAGCAAGCGGTGTATGAAGTGAAAGTGGAAGACGATTCAATTTGGATTAATCCAACACCTATTCAGAAAGCGCATAAAGAACATTTTGAGAATCCATTATTAAAAGAATTAATCGATTTAAAATATCAAACGCATAAAGACTCTTTAAATATTTTAGGAATCAGCACAACGAATATGTCGCGTGATTTACCTCGCTTTTCTACTTCGGAAGATGCGTTGGAGAAATCGTTGGCCTATGCGGCAGAAACGTATGATGCTTCAACTCGTATAGTGAAATTAAGAGATCTCGAATTCAAAAATTGCGAAGGATTTTATTCGCAGCATAGTCATGCATGTACCTGGCCATGCAGCATTACGGAGATGAATCCAGAAGATGGTATGACAGAAGTCTATGAGAGTATGATATTATGGGCTGATATTATTATCGTGTCGACTCCAATTCGTTGGGGTAATGCGTCGGCGTTATATTTCAAAATGGCAGAGCGATTAAATTGTGTTCAGAATCAAATAACGATAAACAATAAGGTCCTTATCAAAAATAAAGTAGCAAGTTTTATAATTACCGGAGGTCAAGATAATATTCAGCAAGTCGCTGGACAAATGATGTGCTTCTTTACCGATTTAGGATTTACCTTTCCTCCGTTTAGTTTCTTGGGATGGAGTCGTGGTTGGACAGCCGAGGATATGGATAAAAATATTCTTCAATTTAAGAAGAGTCAATATATCGAGCGAACAAGTAAAGAGATAATTGATAACTGTGTTGAAACACTGACGCAAATTAAAAATATTCGCAATGAAAATATTCATCCACCAAAACCTAAACGCAAGGATTCACTAAGTGCAGAGATAGATAATCCAGATATGAATATTTAGTTTTTTTCGCGAAGTTTAAAATAGCGGCGAACTTTTTTCGCAACTAGAACAACAGAAGGAGATTTAACGCCTTTCGCCTTATTTTCCATGGCTATTTCAAAAACAATTTTCATATTATAAAAAATTGCTTTATATGCTTTAACAATGTTCATCTCTTTTGAGTAGATATGTATTGCTTCGCTATTCGTCCCATTCAACTCCATTATTTTAATGTTCTTTCCTTGATAGAGATCCTCCAAAGAAGTAACTTTCAAATCAAAACGACCATAATAAAAACCGTTTATTGGTTTTGTTATTTTATCAAAAGTTTCGATGAGTTGTTCGTTAATCAAATGACAACAATTTATAAACTCTGTGCCTTTGCAATGATTTCCGATGGGTTCCACTACAATTTTTTCAGTATCTGCAGGAATATGCTTTAATAGGTTTGGTCTTTCTTTTAAAAGCCTATCGATTTGCATTCTGGCACGAGTAGATTTTCTAAGTAATTGCTCAATAGTAGAAGTACCATCGCCAGTAACCGATAAAAATCGTTTAGTCGTTAAAGAAGTAATTCCGGTTTTTCCACTCGGATATCTGTAAAATAATACACCATATTCTTCCGGGTAATTGATATAATCCTGAATAATAAAAGTGCCATTAGATGTTTGAAAATAGGATTCTAGTTCATCAAAGGAAAAAACTTTTTTAACTCTATAACCTCTTTCCCCTTCATCTGGTTTACAAATTATCGGAAATAAAAATGCAGATTCGTTAAAAATTTCGAGGAACTGAGAATAATCCATCGAGGCATTAACATGCATAGTACGCGGTTTATAATCTTCAGCTATTTTGGAAAGTATAATCTCTTTAGATCCACCAAAGGCACCTCCATTTTCAAGTCCTGGATTAGTAGTAATAAAATACGTGAAAGTGCGGGCGCGAAGACTTAAATACAACCAATAAAAAAATGCTGGAAAATATACTACCCATACAGGCCAATATTCATACAAAATAATTTTTGCCAGCGCGGGATGTATAGTATCTCGGTTAAAGTATTTTAAAAATCTTTTCAAGTATAATGTAAATATTGTTGACCATTTATAATGTCGGAATAATGAATTTCTGACCTTGCAGAACTGCATAAGATAGAAGTAATGCATACTGTTCTCATTCCATTATCACGAGCCATAATTAATCCATTGATAGAATCTTCTTTACCTGCATTCTGATGAAATTCTTTTATACTATCATGTTCGAAGGTAGATTTATTTTCAAGCCATGAATCAAACCAACGTAGACGAATAGCCGCAATGTTTTTATCGTATAAAGTACAAGAAGACCAGATAGCAGGTTTATTTGCATCCATCTTTTTTAAATGAATCTTTTCGCCATCCCATCTTAATTCGCTTAACTCCACCATAGCATTGTTATGAACTATTATCAAAGTAAAAGGCTCAATGTCGTTAAAATTGTAATTGCTGCTAAAATCATCAATGTTTTTGTAATTAAAAAAATCTAGCACTACTAAACCACGACTCCTTCTATATTCCTTCTTTCGCTCATGAGCTTCGAATGCTCCGTTTAAAAGACAAGCTACTGTTTTATTTTTTTTTAATGCAATCCATGTCCCGCCGCCTAATGGATCTTTAGGAAAGGATAACACTAAATCATTTAAGTTATAATCTGCAGGAGGTATTGCTAACGGTCGAAGAATATACTCATCGCGATTAGAAGATAATACAAAACTATTTTTTCCAGTTGGCAAATAAGTTACTGTGCACATTGTTCAATATAACGCATTGTTGACGTTGCCACACCAAAAGAGGGCTCAACATTAATGTACGAAAAATTCGATTCTACCGCTATGCGAATTATAGCCATGTGATGAATGCAGTGTTCAAGCGAAAACGCGAGTTCTCTGTGAAAATTAGTTTGAATTTTCTCAGGGATAATTGCATTATAATCGTAGTAAGTATTAAGCACTAAAGATTTATCTTCTTTGTCTATCACAGAACGTAAAATTTCTTGAAGACTATTTATTGCAATAACTTTATTCGTTTCAAGAGTACTATTTCTTTCTCTTTTATCATAGTCTACTATACCGCCATCATAATTATTAATTAAACAGTGATACATTTCAAGAATATGACGCAGGTGTTTTCCAACAGTATTATTCGAAAGCATAGCCAGAGGTTTCGAATAATCCTCATCATTTAGTTCGCTTAACAATTGGTTAAGTTGACTAAAAGTGGTTTCAGTTGAAAGGTAAACTTGATTCATATTATTTTTTACGCAATAAATTATTGATAAAAGAAAACATCAATTCTTTTTGTTTCCATAAAATTATCGTGCAACTAACAAGAACAATTAAAGCCATTAAAAATAATTGTCCATGATCATTTATCATTTGTCCGTTAGCATCTGTAAATATTACTTGAATACCCAAAGGTGTTGTCAAATGGAAAAACAAAGCCCCCATCATTAATCCAATTCCCAAGACAGCCCCCATCCACACTGTAGCCGGAATTAAAAGCATTGTAGAGGCAATTAATTCGCCAACGCCCACACCAATTCTTCCGTAAGGTTCCATTCCAATAGTTGAAAAAATATGGACGGCCTCTGGATGAGCAGTAAATTTAAAATACAATGTTTGTAACATAATAATCGCAGCAATAATTCGTAATGCGATTATTAAATAATTCTTTTTCATTAGTATGCAATTGAATGTTTGATGTATTTAGGGAATCGATGATATTTTATATCATCACATTTTGCGTCAAACAAAGATATTTTAAATCGTGTCAAGTTCCAAAATACGATGCAAGCATGAATTACCAATTTCGGTAATCAGTGTATATTTGCAAAAAAATCATACTCCATGAAAATTTTTATTGGTTGCGATCACGCAGGATTTGAAATGAAAGAAGAATTGAAAAAATATTTAATCGATTCTAATTACGAAGTAGAAGACAAAGGAACGTATAGTTTAGATAGCGTCGATTATCCTGACTTCGCACATGCAGTCGCAACGAGTGTAGAAAACAATACTGGTTCATTAGGGGTGTTATTATGCGGAAGCGCCAACGGCGTTTGCATTGCGGCAAACAAGCATCAATCGATAAGAGCTGCTTTATGCTGGTTACCAGAAATTGCTTCTCTTGCACGTCAACATAACGATGCAAATGTTGTTTGCATTCCTGCACGTTTTGTGAGTAGCGAAACAGGCCACGAAATTTTAAAATCTTTTTTAGCTGCTTCCTTTGAAGGCGGTAGACATCAGAAGAGGGTGGATAAGATTGGGTGTTAGACAATAAATGCGGCCAATCGCATTTTATTCAACACATAATTTATTTTCAAATTTGAACAAGTCGTTCCGGCTTAGGGTGTTTTTTAATGAAACAATTTTTAAATGTTCTTTCTTTTGTCTTGACACAAAATGAAAGAACCAAAGAAAAAGTCAAGGCTGCACTTTATTCTTTTGCAGGCAAATTTTTTCCTTGATAAAATTGCTACAAATTCAGTGATTTCCTCACAGGCTCGGAACTTCTAAATTTGCTTAACGCAATTTTATCTTCGTCAAAAACCGAATAAACTGAGGCCGACTGGCTTCCTCTTTTAATATTAACAAGAAATGTCCGCCTTAAAATTATTGGGGAAATAAGATGCAGAAGTAAGCAATGAATAGAAATAAGCGGTGTTTGAGACCTATAGTATTTACTATGGGTCGAGTTCGATTATTTCCGTTGCGCACGTAAGCAGCTCCACAATAATTTTACAGCGGCGGCACTTTTGCTTACTTTTTTTGCTGGAGAAAAAAGTAAGAGCCTGTACGGCTGTAGTACAATTGAGTAATTAGACCACTAAATTTTTATTAACTGAACAATGTTCCAACCCAAAAAAGTAGTCAAAAAAAGGGGGGTGAAGTAGTAGCGAGGCTTCGCTACTACTTCACCCCCCACCTTTGCTGTGTCACTCGGGTTTATTTTATTATAATTTGTCGGATGGCTTTTTCGTTATTGCATAACATCTCAACCGAATAAATTCCAACAGGTAAATCGCCAACGTAAATAAATAAAGAAGCGCCATCGTTGTTCTGCTCCTGATAAACCAGCTTTCCGTTTATATCGTAAATTCTTACGCGTTCAATTGTTCTATTTCCACTCTTTATTTGAATAAAATCGAAAGTTGGATTAGGAAATACCGAAACACTCTGCGTTAATGGAACTTCTTCGACACCCTGAAAATTATTCATCACATACGTATTGAAAACCTTAGGGGTATAGGCAATCAACTGACTTGTATATGGCCAAACAACCACTACATTTCCGCCTGGTCGGAAGAAAGAAGAATCAATTGTTACGGTAGCTCCTGATACAGTATACGTCGATCCAGGTAAGACCAACACCGGCGTTGCGCTGAAATACAAATAAGCAATTTGTCCTTGCCCATTATCCATGGCTAATTGCAGTGGACCTTGATACGGAATGAAACCATTGTTTTTCAAGACAACAGAATAACTAACCACTTGTCCGGGATAAACAGTATCAGGAATTCCAAGGATGGAATCAACTCGCAAACTAACATTTTGAGCATTGCTATTTGAAGCAAGCAACCCTAATAAAAAGAATAATAATAAGTAGGCGCGTTTCATAGTTGTCTTGGACTTTTGTAAAAGGATAATCAAAACTATATCGAATTTAATAAATAACCTAATAGTTTTTTTAGTATTCTTACGTATCCAAAAGCACTAAAATGGACCATCTTCAAACACTCATTGCAGGGATGTCGAAGGAAGAACTTCGCTACTATAAACTTTTTACGAGTAGAACCATTCATGAACATGATCGAAAAGACCTTAAGCTGTTTAATGAATACAGGAAGCAAGGTGTTGAATTCAACGAAGAAAAAACAATAAAGAAAATTTATCCCGAAGGAAATAAAAATGCTTGGTATCGCATCAAGCATCGGTTATTAGGCGATATTAATAGGTCGATTACACTTTTGCATTATGAAGAAAACGATTTTATGATTGTTTGTCATACGTTATCTATCTACCATTATTTTTTCAGCAAGAATAAAATAAACGAAGCCAAATACTATTTACGTAGAGCAGAAAAGCTTGCGCAGAAAATAGAGCACAACGAATTGCTTGATATCATTTACGGAGAATACATTCAACTTTCTTATTCATCACTTAATATTAATCCTGAACATTATTTGCTTCAGCGAAAAGAAATCAGGAAAAAACAAGAAGCACTACGAGAGATTGATGATCTATTATCGGTAATCAATTATCAATTAAAAACAACACAAAATTTATCACGCTCTGATAACGACATCCTCGCAACATTACAAAATAATATCGATAAGTTTATTAAGGATGAAGAAACAAAGAAAAGCGCTTCGCTTCAGCTTAAAGTTTATCAGGCGGTAAGTAAGATATTATTACAGCGACATGAATACGTTGCACTCGAAAAGTTTCTACTCAAAACGTATAAGTATTTCGAGAAGCATGAACTGTTTAATAAGGGTAATCATGATACGAAGTTGCAGATGTTAACTTATCTCGTGAACTCGCTTTTCAAAAACAACAAATCAGAAAAAAGTTTACAGTGGGCTGAAACACTCAAGTTGGCAATGGAGGAGTATAATCATTTGTTGTATGATAAATATTTCTTCTTTTATTATAACGCCCTCGTGATAAACTACTCTGAAGTAGACCCTGAAAAGGCAATTGATATTTTAGAAAACCTTCGAGAAAATACAAAAATTAAAAACAACGATTACTATATCTTTTTTGTGTACCTCAATCTTGCTGTTCTTCGTTTTGATCAGAAAGAATATAAAGATGCCAGTAAACATTTCAATAAAATCAGCATGCTTAATTGGTATAAATCAGCAGATGATAGCTTGCAATTAAAAATTACTGTTTGCGAATTAATCACACGCTATCAGATGCAACAATACGACGTACTAATTTATAAGTTAGAGCAAACTAACAGAGGATTTAAAACGGCACTTGCATCCGAAGAAAATAAAGCAGAGAAAGAAGTGCTTTCGTTGCTTAAGCGACTTGAAAAGACTATATCCATTAAAAAAGACAAAAATCTGATCGAAAAAATAAAAGAAAAACACCTTTGGATGCGTAAGGAAATAAATCCTGAAACATACATCATCAACTATGAAAACTGGATAGATGGACTATTAAAATAGTTTTGGAAGCGTAAGAATAGAATAAAGTCGATAGAACTAATTTCAGTAATAAGAGTAAATTTGTATCATAAAATAAACACACATGAAAAACATTAAACTTTACACAATGATTATCCTGTTCCTGGGGATATTATTTTCAGGTCAGGCGAACGCACAGTGCACGGCAAATTTTACAGCACAATCAAACAGTAATGGATCTGTATCCTTTACAAATACGAGTGTCGGAAATTCACCGTTCACGGTTTATATTTGGTCGTTTGGAGATGGAACATCTTCTTACTTATCAAACCCTACTCATCAGTTTAACACAAACGGATTCGTGAGTGTTTGCTTATCGGCTTACGATTCAATGAGCAATTGTCAAAATTCGTTTTGTGATACGATTTTAGTATCGGGAGCATCGACTGCAACTTGTGCTGTTTCGGTTGGTTATCAAGTAAGCGGATCTACCGTTTCTTTCTCTACAACTCAGGCAACAAGTAATATAGTTGGCTACAACTGGTGGTTTGGTAATGGCGGAACATCCACTCAAAGCAATCCTGTTTATACTTACAATAACGCAGGAACGTACAATGTTTATTTAATAGCTCAATTTGCAAACGGCTGTGTTGATACTGTTTTAACTACGGTTACAATTAGTGGTACAACAACATGTAATGCGCAGTTTGCGTACTCTCAAGTTGGTAATGGCACAGTGAATTTTGTTAATCAGTCAACTCCAGTTGGAAATAGCTCAACACCTTGGATTTCTTACTACTGGTCGTATGGCGATGGATCTACTTATTGGGGAGGAAACAATAGCCACACGTATACAAGTAATGGTACTTACCAAGCTTGCGTTTGGGTGATCGATTCATCAAGTGGATGTTCTGATTCTTATTGCATGAATGTTATTATTAATTCAGCAACAGGAACAACTTGCAATGCGCAGTTTGCTGTTACCGCTAATAGCAACGGACAAGTTACATTCACCAATCAAAGTATTGGTGGTGTAGCAGGACAAACTTCTTATTTCTGGAGTTTTGGTAATAATAATTCACAGTGGACGTATAGCACATCACAAGTTGCAACAGCGCAATACAATTCGACAGGTACTTATCAAGTATGTTTAACAATGATTGATTCAGCTTCAGGTTGCTCAGACAATTATTGCACTGCTGTTTCTGTTCAGGTTAACGGAGGATGTAATGCAAACTTCTCTACTTATGACTCTTCGGGAACATTTTATTTCTTTCCTACTTCAGGAAACGCTGCAACATATTCTTGGAATTTCGGAGATGGCAGTACATCGACAGCTGCATTTCCTACTCATCAATATAATTCCTTCGGAACTTATTATGTATGTTTAACAGTACAAACAATGGGTATGACATGCACATCTTGTGATACCGTTTTATACTATGGATCTTCTCCTTGTAACGCTGATTTTATTACTTATGAAGATACTACGACAGCGGGATTAATTTATTTCTCAAATACTTCAACAGGAAACTTTACTAATTTTTATTGGAGCTTTGGTGATGGATCTTCCTCAACACAATATAACCCTGTACACACTTATACTCAACAAGGTTCTTATTTAGTTTGCTTAACAGTTTATAACAACAGCGGTTGTCAGTCTTCATTCTGTGATACATTAGTAATTGGTACGCAGCCTGGCCCTTGTACTCCTGTTTTCTATGCTTTCCCTGATTCAACTATCGGTAATGGTATCGTTAACTTCGGATTACTAAACATTTGTGGTACTACAGGTTGGACATATACTTGGGATTTTGGTGATGGAACAACAGCAGCTGGTTTATACCCTGTTCATGTTTACCAAACACCAGGAACATTCTATGTTTGTGTAGACGCAGTAGATCCTAACGGAAACGTATTAACGTGGTGCGATAGCGTAAGTAGTAATCGTATTGGTTCTGTTGGATTTAATGAAATCAGCAAGAATGCAATCATCGCGTTCCCTAATCCTGCAAATGATCAGGTAACAATCAAAAATATTGGTGCTAATCAAGTTGTAGAAATTTACAGTGTTGATGGCAAGTTAATTTACACAGCAATCACTAATACAGTTGATGTTATTGTCAACACAGCAACATGGAACACTGGTTTATACATCGTTCGTATTAACGAAGGAAACAATAGTAACGTGGGAAAAATTTCTGTTCAACATTAACGCATTGACCGGAAATCAATCCTGATGGTTTTAATCAGGACTAAAAGCCCTGTAGTATTTACTACGGGGCTTTTTATTTTACTATTTTTATAACCACTTTTGTAGGGTCATGAAGATTTCCGTAGCCATCATTACATTTAACGAAGAACGCAACATCGAACGCTGTTTAAAAAGCGTAGTAGCGTTGGCGGATGAAATTATTGTGGTCGATTCTTTATCAACTGATAAGACTGTTGATTTGGCGAAAGCAAACGGAGCGAACGTAGTATCACAAAAGTTCTTAGGGTATATTGAACAAAAGAATTTTGCTATTAATCAATGCGTAAACGATTGGGTTCTTTCGTTGGATGCCGATGAATGTTTGTCGGAGGAACTACAGCAAGAAATAATATCGTTAAAGACTAAGTCTGTTCAACCAGATGGATTCATCATGCCTCGTTTATCGCATTACTGCGGACAATGGATAAAACACGGAGCCTGGTATCCCGATAAAAAAGTTCGATTGTTTAATCGTAAAGTTGCAATGTGGGGAGGAATTAATCCGCACGACAAAATATTTTTTACCAATGCGAATCCTGCTATTCAACAATTTAACGGCGATATTTTGCATTATACTATCAATACAAAAGAGGAACATAAAAAGCAGGCAAAACGATTTTCAGAAATCACCGCGAAGGAACTATTTAATCAGCAGAAATCAACAAACGTTTTTAAGATTTATCTGAAACCGATAGTCCGTTTTATTCGTGATTATTTTTTTAAAGCAGGATTTTTGGATGGTAAAGCAGGACTTCAAATTGCTATCATCTCTGCACATCATGTTTACTTACGAGAGTATACCTTGAAAGAATTAATTCAATCCGCTAAGCCATGAGGATTCTTCATATCTCAACACCTACGGGATGGCGTGGAGGAGAACAACAAGTTGCTCATCTCATCAACGGATTAACCAACGAGGTAGAATTGCAATTGCTAATCACTCCTTTTCAAAGTGAGCTGCAAAAGAAAATGGAATCCACTCTTACTTGTGTTGGATACGGACGAAAAGGTTCTGTTAATTTATCGCTCGCTCGATTAATAAAAAATGTTTGTGCTGAACATAAAATCGATTTGATTCACGCACACGATTCACATGCACATACAGCAGCATTTTTATCTGCTGTAATTTATAAGAATAATACACCAATTGTATTAAGCAGGCGAGTAGATTTTAAAGTTTCTGGTAATTTATTTTCTCGATGGAAGTACAATCATTCGAGCATTAAAAGCATCATTGCCGTATCAGAAGCGATTAAAACAATTTTACTTCCTGTAATCAATAAAAAAGAAATTATCAACGTAGTTTATGATTGCATCGACCTTACTCGTTATGAAGGTGAGGCCGACGTACATTTTTTGAAGAAAGAATTAAATCTTCCATTAACAACAAAATTAATCGGTAACTTATCTGCACTCGCTGATCATAAAGATTATCCTACATTTATTCGTACAGCAAAGGAGCTGCTTAGCCGACATAATGATATTCACTTTGTTGTTGCAGGTGATGGTCCTTTGAAAGAAGAAATAATGAACAGCGTAAAGGCGGAACAGTTAGAAAAGCATATTTCCTTTTTAGGATTTCGTAAAGATGTCCCGCAACTGTTAAAATCGTTGGATGTATTTTTAATGACCTCTAAAACAGAAGGACTAGGATCGGTAATTCTGGAAGCCTTTGCTTGCGGTGTTCCTGTTGTAGCTACTACTGCCGGAGGAATTCCTGAAATTGTGAAGAATGGAGAAACGGGTTTAACAGCGAATATAGGAGATGAAATAGCTCTCGCTACTGCAGTAGAGAAAATCATAGCTAACCCAGATTATAAAAACAGCTTAGTAAAGAATGCTACTGTATTTGTGAATCAATTTTCGGTGAAGGCAACCGCACTTCAAACAAAAGCCATCTATCAATCGTTGTTACAATGATGACGAATGCGCTGCAACAAAAAGTAGAGGTCCTGCCGAATAATCCAGGGGTTTATCAATACTATAATTCCGAAGGGAATTTACTCTACATCGGTAAAGCAAAAAATTTAAAGAAGCGCGTTAGCAGTTATTTTAATAAGATACACGATAGTCATAAGACCAATGTATTGGTAAAGCAAATAGCCGATATCAAATACATTGTTGTTGAAACCGAGTATGATGCGCTGTTGTTGGAAAACAACCTCATAAAAAAACATCAGCCTAAGTATAACATCCTTTTAAAAGACGACAAAACCTATCCTTGGATTGCTATCAAGTATGAAGATTTTCCGAGGGTGATGGTGACGCGTAAGCCGGTGAAAGATGGTTCTATTTACTTCGGACCTTATGCATCAGGGACGATGATGTACACCTTGCTTGAGTTGATAAAAGAGTTATTCAAGTTAAGAACCTGTAATTTGCAATTAACGAAAACCAATATTGAAAAACATAAATTCCGTTTATGTCTCGAACATCATATTGGAAATTGTAAAGGGCCTTGTGAAGGATTACAAACGCGAGAAGATTACGAAGAAAGCATCACGGCCATAAAAAGTATTTTGAAGGGTAATATCAATACTGTGATTGATCACCTCGAACAGCAGATGTTGAGTCATGCTACCAAGTATGAATTTGAGCAGGCACAGAGCTACAAAGAAAAAATTGATGCGTTAGAAAAATACAAAGGCAGAAGTGTAGTGGTGAGTCCTACAATTCATCATGTAGATGTATTTTCATTTATTGATGATCAGCAAGGAGCATTTATCAATTACCTGCGTGTAATTAGCGGTGCCATTATTCAATCGCATACCATTGAGTTAAAACGCAAACTCGACGAAACGCCCTCGGACTTATTACTGCTGGCGATTGCGGAAATGCGTGAACGTTATCAAAGTGATTCGAAAGAGATCATTGTGCCGTTTGATTTAGAAATCGATATTCCTGGTGTGATGGTAACGGTGCCGAAGATTGGCGATAAAAAACATTTGCTGGATTTATCAGAGAAGAACGCACGCTACTTCCGTAAAGATCGTTTAGAGCAAGCAGATAAATTAAATCCGGAGCATCGCATTGAGCGCTTGATGGAAGCGATGAAAAAAGATTTACGCTTACCGGTGAAGCCTTATCATATTGAATGTTTCGATAACTCGAACTTCCAGGGTGATTATGCGGTGGCGGCCATGAGCGTATTTAAGAATGGTCGTCCTTCAAAAAGCGATTACCGACATTTTAATATCAAGACAGTTGTTGGTCCTGATGATTTTGCCTCGATGGAAGAAATTATTTACAGGCGCTATAAACGATTATTAGAAGAAGAGAAGGAATTACCACAGTTGATAGTGATTGATGGCGGTAAAGGACAATTAGGCGCCGCGTTAAAAAGTTTAGCCAAGCTTGACTTACGCGGAAAGATTAGCATTATTGGTATTGCTAAAAAATTAGAGGAAATTTATTATCCCGGTGATCCGTTGCCGTTATACCTAGATAAAAAGGGCGAGACCTTACGCATTATTCAGCAGTTAAGAGATGAAGTGCATCGTTTTGGAATTACGCACCACCGCAACAAGCGCAGCAAAGGGGTTATTAAAACTGAGTTATCCGACATTAA
>JBJOND010000026.1:0-27247 GCA_046052065.1 Bacteroidota bacterium
GTGTTGAGCATGAACAATTATTTATAACTGAACGCGATGGCATGCAGTTAATGGTGCCAGTAGAAAAATACGGAGTAAAGTTATTATCGATTGGTTTTTTAACCGATCCTGCGCAAGCAATTGTATGGCGTGGACCAATGGCGGCTAAAGCATTACGTCAATTATTTTCTGACGGTGATTGGGGCGAATTAGATTATTTATTTATTGACTTACCTCCTGGAACTGGCGATGTACATTTAACACTTGCGGCTTCTGTTCCATTAACAGGTGCTGTTGTGGTATCTACTCCTCAGCAAGTAGCACTAGCAGATACCTTAAAAGGAATTGGCATGTTCAGAATGGAGCAAATCAATATTCCGATTATTGGTATTATTGAAAACATGGCTTACTTTACGCCAAGAGAATTACCTGACAATAAATATTACTTGTTTGGAAAAGATGGTTGTAAAAAATTAGCAACCGAATTAAATATTCCATTCTTAGGAGAATTACCATTAATACAAAGTATTTGTGAAGGTGGCGACCAGGGTTATCCTGCTATCTTAGATGAACAAGGACCTGCTTACTTACCTTTATTGACTATTGCAGGGAATGTAGCGCAACAGATAGCAATTCGTAACGCAGTACCAGCAACAGTGAATTCTTGATATGATGAAAGCACAATTGATTGATCGAATAGAAGAAACGCTAGCTCAACTTCGTCCTTATTTAGAAGCTGACAATGGCAATGTTTCATTTGTAGAATTAACAGACGATATGGTTGTTAAAGTACAACTTGAAGGTGCATGTTCATCTTGCTCAATGAGCAGCATGACTTTAAGAGCAGGTATTGAACAATCGTTATTAAAAGCAATTCCTGAGATAAAAGGAGTTGAAGCAGTAAATCAAAACTGATTACTGATCTTCATCGGGCAACTTACCATTGACGTAAGTATATTTCTTCAGCGTACGCCCCATCGCATCCATGTCTTGCCAGTTTCCTTCGCGTAGTCCGTTTTTAAATTTACCAACGGTTTTTATTTTTCCTTCGGGACCATATACACGCACGACTCCATTTTCAACATCATTTAAAAACTCTTGCTCGAAAATTTTATTTCCGTTCTTGGCATATTGAATATACCATCCATTAATTTTATCATTCACAAACGTTTTCTCCTCTGCCTTTGCTCCATTTTCGTAATAAACAATCCACTTTCCATCACGAATACCTGCTTTGTACGACTCTACTTTTGTGAGTAATGAATCTTCCGAATAATAATTCCAAATACTATCCTTTTTTTGTGTTTTATAATTTCCCTTCGAATGTATTTTTCCTGATTCATAATACATCACAACACGAGCCGATTTACCATCAGCGGAATTATTAATCACCCCCTGAATTTTCCCACTCTCGAAATACGATTTAGAAATACCAACCTGAACATTATTCTTAAAAGTAGTCTCGCCAAGCACCTTTTTTGTCTCGTAAAACTTCTTCCAAAGACCTTGCTTCATTCCTTTCTGATCGACACAATTAATTGTATCACCATTGTACACCTGAAAAGATTTCCATTTGGCAGTTTGAGCTGAAGAAATTTCAGCTGTCACTACAAGTATCAAACAAAATAAAATACACATTCGATTCATGTTTGTAAAATTAATAGTTTCTTCAATATGGCCATAAGCCCGATGGTATCTAAATATTTTTAATTTTGTTAGTCTATGTACAACAGTCAGCAAATGTCATTCATAAAACGAGTTATTGGTCTCTGTATTATACTTCTATCTTTTCATAGCCTTTCTTATTCGCAAACAATAACGGGAACTGTTCAAGATAAAACCACTAAAGAGTTTCTATTTGGAGCGGTTGTAAATATTAAAGGAACTTCTATTGGTGCGTCAACTGATATAGATGGTAAGTTTACTTTAAAGGCTAGTAGTCTACCCTGCACCATCAATGTAATGTACATCGGCTATGTAAAAGCAGAGATAAATGTTACTTCGACTGACAAACCCATTCAAATAGATTTAGTGCAAGATGCGAAAACATTAAAGACAGTTGAAATTACTGATAGACGCTTAACAGAGAAACAAAAAGAGTCGCCAGTAACTGTTGAAGCACTCGACTATATGGCTATCAAACAAACAACTGCTGCTAACTTTTATGAGGGATTAGGTAATTTAAAAGGAGTTGATATAACATCAGCCAGCTTAGGCTTTAAAGTCATTAATACAAGAGGATTCAATAGCACCTCTCCTGTTCGATCATTACAAATTATCGATGGTGTCGATAATCAAGCTCCCGGATTAAATTTTTCGTTAGGAAATTTTCTTGGCTCGTCAGAATTAGATATTCAAAAAGTTGAATTGATTGTTGGAGCGAGCTCGGCCTTTTATGGACCGAATGCATTTAATGGAGTAATAAGTATGACTACGCGCAGTCCGTTTGTGCGTCCAGGATTTGAATTACAAGTCAAGAGTGGAACACGTGATTTACTAGAGTCGTCGTTTCGCTACGCAGTTGTTTTTAAGAACAAATTGAAAGAAGACAAACTCGGTATTAAATTCAACGCGAGTTTTTTTAAGGCCAGAGACTGGGAAGCGAATAACCTGAATCCCACTATTGCTTCAAGAAGCGGTATCAATAATCCCGGAGGATACGATGCAGTAAATATTTATGGTGATGAATATTTCTCTGGAGGAGATTTGACGCAAGTACCAACCTCACGACCAGGTTTTGGCGTTATTTATCGTACTGGATATGCGGAAAAAGATCTAGTTGATTATAACACACGCAATATTAAATTAAGTACAGCTGCACATTACAAGATAGATAAAGAAACAGAGCTTATTGCTTCTTCTAACTTCGGAACTGGAACTACGATTTATCAAGGCGACAATCGTTACTCACTAAAAGATATTTTATTTTTTCAGAACCGTGTAGAATTAAAAAAGAACAATAAATATTTTGTCCGTGCTTACTTAACAACAGAAAATGCTGGTAAATCGTACGACGCATTTTTTACTGCGCTTTTATTACAGCGATCGGTTAAGTCAGATAACGATTGGGTTAATGATTATACAACTAGCTTCAACAACAATCAATATTTTCAGTCAATAAGAAATTTCCCTGGTTTTCCACAGCCACAACAATTTGCTCAATACCAAGATTACCTCGCTGCGATTAATCCGTTTTTGTTAAACAATTACTACGACTCATTAACATTGTATCACAACACTGCCAATGCATTTGCTGATCAATATTCTAATCCTTTTGATGACACAAAGCCATTTCTAGTTCCTGGAACACCTACATTCGACAGTGCGTTTGCAAGTATCACTTCAAGAGAAACATTCAATGGTGGTGGTTCAAAATTCTTCGACAAATCGGCCTTAGCACATATTCATGGTGAATATAAATTTGATTTGAAATGGGCGCAATTAACTACCGGTGCGAATTACCGTAAATACCTTCCTAACTCAAGAGGAACTATTTTTTCTGATACTTCAGGAAGAAAAATCACCAATTCAGAATTTGGCTTCTATGGTGGATTAGATAAAAAGTTAAAAGAGGATAAACTGAAGCTGAATTTATCAGCGCGTTTAGATAAAAATCAAAATTTCGGTTTATTGTTTTCACCAGCCATGTCGGCTATTTATAGTCCGAATAATGATAATACTATTCGCGTATCTTTTAGCTCTGCTATACGAAACCCTACTTTAGGTGATCAGTATTTATTTTATAAAGTTGGAAGAGCGACTCTGATTGGAAATATTGATGGCTTCGATTCTCTTGTTACAATTCCTTCATTACTATCAGCACTTTCTTATCAAAGTACAGATTCATTATCGTACTTTAATGTTGACCCTGTAAAACCAGAGCAAGTACAAACTATTGAAATTGGATACCGCAACGGATTGTTTGGATGTATATTTTCTGATGTAAATGCCTATTTCAGTCGCTATCAAAATTTCATTGGTTATAAAATTGGCGCGAAAACAGATGTTATCACTACGCCCTTTGGATCAAAAGAAATATTCCTAAAAGATGTTTATCGTGTTGCTACTAACTCCGAAGACATTATTAATACTTACGGATTTAGTTATGGATTATATTATTACTTCAAAGAGTTTTATAGCATCAGTGGAAATTATTCTTTAAATATTCTCGATAGAAGTCCGATTACAGTAGGAAGCAGTTCAAGATTCCCATTCATCGCAGTGAAGAAAGGCGAAACATCCGACGATCCATTAATTCCTGCTTATAATACTCCTCGTAATAAATTCAATATTGGAATTGGTGGAAGCAATATCAAAAATAAATTAGGTAAAGACTGGGGCTTTGCTATCAATTACAAATGGGTAGAAGGATTTTTATTTGAAGGTTCTCCTCAATTTACTGGAAACATTGATAGTTACGGTTTGGTAGACGTGCAGGTTAATAAAAAGATTGATATCACTAAAACTACCTTTAAAATTGGTGCTACAAATATTCTGAACAATAAGCACTACGAAGTTTTCGGTGGACCATTAATCGGACGTATGTTCTACATTCAGTTAACTGTTGATTTGACTAAATAGGATCAACATCTATTTGAATAACGAGCTGTTGTACTTTAGAATTTGTTTTAAAAGTATGTATCACTTCACTCATCATTGTTTTTACTTCTGATGAATTGAGTGTTTTCTCAATCTTCAATAATACCGTACGAATAAAATAATTTCGAATTCTGTTTATAGATGGTTGATTAGGTCCTAACACGCGCTTTCCAAATTTTCTTTTTAGCAATAAGGTTAAATCATTGGCAGCTGCATCTACATAAGTATAATCCTGGTGCTTCAAACGGATTTCAATCAATCGGGAATAAGGAGGATAACCAAAGTTATAGCGTTCGGTGAGTTCGCGTTTATAAAAAGACTCAAAGTCGTGATTAATCACATCGTGCAACACAGCATGATCTGGACTATACGTTTGAATAATTACTTTACCTTTTTGATTTTTTCGTCCAGCTCTTCCACTTACTTGCGATAGCAACTGATAACCTCTTTCATTAGAACGAAAATCAGGATAATGCAACATCGAATCAGCATTTAAAATTCCAACCACATGCACACGATCAAAGTCGAGTCCTTTTGTAACCATTTGCGTTCCGACCAAAATATCAATATTGCCTGCTTCAAAATCGGCTAAGATGGATTGATAACCATTTTTTGTTCGTGTAGTATCATGATCTAATCGCGCTACTTTAACATCCGGAAGAATTAATTTCAAATCTTCTTCGATGCGCTCTGTTCCGAATCCACGCATTTGCAAATCATAACTATGACAACTACTGCATTCAACAGGCTTAATCATTGTTTGTCCGCAGTAATGGCATTTTAATTCATTACGATTCTTATGATAAGTATAAGATACATCACAGCTACTGCAAACAGGAACCCACGAACACGCACCGCATTCAAGAAAAGGTGCAAATCCTCTTCTATTCTGAAATAATATAACCTGATGATTCTTTGCAAGTGTCTCTTCAATTTCTTCAATCAGCTTACTCGAAAAATTACCCTTCATCGATTTACTTTGACGTGCATGCTGCACATTCACTAAGACAACATCTGGCATTTCAATTCCAGCATAGCGCTTCTTTAAATTTACCAAGGCATATTTTCCTGTAATCGCATTGAAATAAGTCTCCATACTTGGAGTTGCAGAACCAAGTAATACATCAGCACCTTGCTGAGCAGCCATTACAATTCCTACATCGCGACCATTGTATCGTGGCGAAGGATCAGTTTGCTTATAACTCGGATCGTGTTCCTCATCAACTATAACTAATCCTAATTTTTCAAATGGAAGAAATACAGAGGAACGTGCACCAATAACTATTCGAGAAGTATTTTGATTTAGATTATCATCTAAGATTTTATTCCAGACCTCTACCCTTTCATGCTCATTAAAACGACTATGATATATTAACACCTGCTGACCAAAATGTTTTTGTAGTCGATGGATGATTTGAGATGTTAATGCAATCTCCGGAAGTAAATATAATACCTGTTTATTTTTTTTGAGTTGCTCTTCGATGAGATGAATATAAATTTCTGTTTTACCAGATGAAGTAACTCCATGCAACAAGGTAACTTTATTATGTTCAAAAGCAATTTGAATATCATTCAACGCTATCTGCTGAATTTCATTCAACTCTTTTGGCGGTACTACCTCACCGTTATAAGGTTTAATCCGATCAGCCTTGATAGTTTGAACAGTAAAAATATTTTTCTTCACCAACGTGGTAACAATGGCGGTTGTAGAGTTGGACTCTTTTAATAAAATCGATTTCTGAACAACCTCTTCTCCTTGCTCCCTCTTTAATTTCATCAAAGCGAGAATAACATCTAATTGCTTGGGTGCTTTCCGCTCAATAGTTGCAAGCGTTGCGCTGAACTCATCCGAAGACAAATCAATCGACTCATGAAAATCGACAATGTCAATCATCTTTTGCTTATAACGTTCCTCGATTTCTTCCAAAACAAGAATAACGTTCTTCTTCACCATTGCGCGTATAATTGGCATTACTTGTCGCACCGAAAGAATTTTTCCAATTTCATTTAGCGTTAACTCTTGCTGCATTTGCAATGCCTCCCAAACCAGAAATTCTTTATCTGTTAAAATGGAAGTATCACCATTAAAATCATCGTTGATCACAATCACCGATTCACTTTGTAATCGTAATGCAACGGGTAAAGCAGCCGACATTATTTCACCCGGATAAGCCATGTAATAATTACTCATCCATTGCCATAACTTAAATTGCGAAGTTGTAACAACAGGTGTTTCATCAATCACATCTAATACATCTTTAGTAATATACCCTTCGGGTTGCTTATCGTGTATTCGAGTTACAATTGCTGCATAAACTCGTTGCTTTCCAAATTGCACCACGACTCTATGACCTACAGCAACTGCATCCTGTAATGAAGGAGGAACCTGATAAGTAAAAGTTTCAGGCAATGGTAACGGAAGAATTACATCAGCAAATAAAATTTTCTCACTCATGATTTATCGAGCCACCCCTTTCTCCAGAAAAATAAAAATTGTAAAATAACTAATATGCCCATACCTATCATCACAATGGGATAACCATAATGCCATTCAAGTTCAGGTAAATATTTAAAGTTCATACCATAAACACCAACTACGAATGTGAGCGGAATAAAGACCGTAGAAATAATCGCCAGTACTTTCATAATTTGATTCATTCGGTTGCTAACGTTTGACAAATAAATATCCGTCAATGAAGCTGTAATTTCCTTATAAGAATCAACAATATCAAGTACCTGGATAGCATGATCGTAGGTGTCTTTTAAATAAACTTTTGTTTGGGCTGAAAACAATTCAGAATCTGTACGAAGTAAATCGTTAATCTTATCGCGCTCAGCAAACACGGCTCTTCGAATAGCAATTAGTTCGCGCTTGAATTTTTGTATCTGCTGTAATAAACCTCTTGTTGGTTGGTCAAACAATTTATCCTCTAATACATCCAACGACTCACTCACCGCTTCGAGTAATGGAAAATAATTATCAATAGCCGTATCCATTAATGCATAGGCCAGGTAATCGACTTTCGCTGTTCGAATAAATCCTTTACCACTTCGAAGGCGTGCACGCACTGATTCAAACTGATCGATGTATGAATCCTGCATGGACACTAACAAATTAGGGAAAAGAAAAATGGAGACCTGCTCATTCTTTAAATCATCATTACTATCTCTATAAAACAAACGGGAAACAAGAAAAAGGTGATTGGCGTGTTCTTCCAACTTCGGACGTTGAAATGCATTCACAACATCTTCCATTTCCATGTGGTGGATTGAATAATACCCACATAATTCTTCCAGCATTTGCTCTTCTCCAAGTCCTTTGATTTCTAACCAATGCTTGAACTGAACTTGCTCATTAATTTTGGAAAAAGCCTCTGCTAAATTATCGCAAGGCATTTCCATGATTGCTTCAGAATTATAAGAAACCAAAACTAATTTAGGAATCAACGAATCGGAAGATGGTTGAATGAGTCCTGGTGAAGCCCCTGGAGGACTGACACTTTTACGGACCATTTTCATCCTATTTGAATGATATGCTGATTTCTTTTTCATTTCTATTCAAAAATAAAAATTAAGCAGAAATAAAAGCGCATTGTTTATAAATGACTTGTTAAACAGGAATAAAAAAATCAATTTTGCCATAAGATTTTAAAATATGGAACGAAAGGACGACAGTGCGTGGTATTCAACTTGGTTTGACTCTCCTTTTTACCATATACTTTATCAGCATCGCAATCATTCGGAAGCGGAAAAAGCTGTGAACACCTTGCTTGCTTTTGCGGGCGTTGAAAAAGGCTCTGTAGTAATGGACCTTTGTTGTGGGAAAGGAAGGCATGCTATATTATTAGAAAAGGCAGGGAATATTGTCACCGGCCTTGATTTATCTCCTGCCAATATTAGTCATTGCAAAACCTTTGAAAACGATAACCTGCATTTTGATGTGCATGATATGCGTGAGGTTTATAAGGCAGATAGGTTTGATTATGTCTTTAATCTGTTTACCAGCTTTGGATATTTTGACGATGAGGGTAATGAGCAAACATTATTAGCTATTAAAGAAGGATTAAAAGCTGATGGCAAAGTGATCCTTGATTTCCTGAATGTTATTCCTGTGATTAACACCTTGCCTGCGCAAGAAATAATTAGTTTAGATGGAATTGATTTTCATATTCACAAATACCTAGAAAACAACAGAATTTATAAGCAAATAAAATTTACGCACGAAGGGCATGAATATTCCTTTTGCGAAGAGGTAAATGCGTTGCAATTGAGTGATTTTGAACGATACTTTGAGCATACAGGCTTTAAGTTGTTATCAGTTTCAGGCGATTACGATGGATCGGCATTTGACGAACATCAATCAAAAAGATTAATTTTACTCGCTGAAAGAAAATAAAATGTTAGCTCAAAACTCTCTGATTCTATTTTTAAGTGTGATAGCTGGTGGTGGCTTGTTTTTCCTCTTGAAGAAAACACCTCAACATTTTTTAAAATTGACCTTATCATTTTCGGGTGCCTTTTTATTTTCGATTACTGTTTTACATCTGATGCCGGAAGTCTACCAGCAAACCGATTACAAAATTGGTGTATGGATTATGATTGGTTTCTTCTTACAAGTAGTATTAGAATTTTTTTCAGAAGGAATAGAACACGGACACGTTCACGTACATGATCATCAACATCATTTTCCTTTAGCAATGATGTTAAGCTTATGCCTACATAGTTTTTTAGAAGCGATGCCTTTATCCTCAGAAAATGATGGCAACAATAATTTATTAATCGGAATTGCAATGCATCATATTCCTGTAGCCTTCGCATTTGTCAGCATGCTTGTACAGTCGGGAGTTAAACGTAACAATGCTTTGTTGTTTTTAGCATTATTCGGATTAATGGGTCCATTGGGAGCATCAACATCATTTATCCTTGGTGCAGGAATGGTTCCAGTTTTAACAGCCATCGCACCTAAAATTATGGCTATTGTTATTGGAATTTTCCTTCATATCTCCACTACCATTTTATTTGAATCGAGTTCTAATCACCGATTCAATTTCATGAAAATGGTGGTGATTGTTATTGGAGGATTAGCAGGAATATTACTGAGCTGATTTCTTTTTCACGAACAGCGTACCTCTTAATGAAGATAATTTCTTTTCATTAAAGTCTTCATCAAAATCAACATTCAATCCATCTAGTTCCAAAGTGTAATCATATTTTGCACTGGATGAACTCATTTGCATATCTGATTTATCTACGGAGCTATCATTACTACCATACTGCGACTTAAGGTTCATGAATGTTTTTTCCAAAAGAATAGTATCGACATTTTCCTTATTGATTGTAATGATAATTGCGAACTGCTTTTCACTGTATTTTATATCATACGAAATTGCATCAATAAAACCGTTGTCATCATAAGAATCATTAACAGGATAAATATTGACTGGGATTGAATAATCATAACCTGAAACTAGCTTACCATTGCTGCGCGTGCAGGAATACTCATGATTTTCTTTTGATGCTGGTTCAATGCTAGCATATGCAACATTTGATTCCATTCCCAATAAGGCTAATACTTGATCTGTTTTATTCGTATAATCTCCTTTCTTCTCCTTTGTAACCACAGATAAATCCTGAGAAAATAAATCCTGAATACTTTCTACTCCATGCACATCAACCATATAATTTACAATTGAGGAAATCTCTTTTTGATCAACTCTCTTGATTTGTTTTTTAGGCTTAATAGCCTTACCATTCACAAGTATTTTGTTCTTCTGAAAGTGTTTTTCTAATCGATTATGCTGACTCAACGAGCTTACCTGAAAGGCATTCCACGGACCAAAACCTGATAACATTACAGCAAAGAATAAGCTAAGCGGAATAAACTTAATATTTTTCCTACCACTTAATAAAAAGTAAAGTGCTACAATAAATAGCCATAGCGAAAGAACAATCAAGAAGTACCTATTTTCAGTTACGCCATATTCCATTACGCGTCTGCCAATAGCCATAATCAGCAAAATAATCAAAGGAAAAACAGCAAGAAAAAAACGTTTGGTAAAGGTGCGTATCCATGTATGCGCTGCATCATCACGCAAAGGCCAAACCAGTAACAATGCTAACATTCCAAGAGTAGAAAAACCAAGAATCAAGTAAGATACAATTCCACGTGGCCAAACCAATGTGAATAAAATTTTTGCTTCGTAGAAGTATAAAATAATTAAATAAATTACCACTAAAGGCAGCAATACATATTGCGTAAATATTCGTAATCCTTTAGGATAATCGCTTACTTGCTCGAGTGCTATTACTCGCGAAGGAACTCCTGCTAAAAAAATCCATGTATTTAGTATTACCGCCACCGTTATAAAGAGATACAAATAAATTTTCTCTCCAAAATCGATATTGAACAATTCTTTTATTGCGAGTAAGGCAATCGATAATCCGATATAAAAAACAGCGGAATAAATAGCGGATGTTAAAAAACGAATGAAAAGTGATTTATTATACTGCCAGAATCCGTTGACTTCAGTGTTAACGAGAAATGGTGCGAATGATACACCGAGATGAGCAGCTATGAGTAAAATGATAAATCGGGAAACAGATTTAACTGTATAAAATTCAGGCTGTGCGTAAAAGTAATAAACCATTAATGCGGCAACAGCCATATTGAGCATAACTACCGTAGTGGTCCGCATGGTATATCGTTGCGAAAAAACCGATAATCCTAAATAAGCAACCATCCCTAGCCACAACGTTTGAAGTGCATAAAAGAGATGAATACTATCTTTAAAATCTACATTTTCGTCTACCAGATAAATCAAAAGTGTAGCCGAAAGTATAGTACATATTAATGCCATCGGGAAACGACGAAAAGCTTTCGCTGCCTGATGTATAATTAATTCTATTGAGTAAAACTTCATTTGCTATTTTTTACCAATCTGTAGTGTAATCGTCTAAATCGCGACGTTCCTTTTTTGTTGGACGACCTTCTCCACCTTTGAAATGAAATGATGCCTGTGCCAACTGATATAATCTAAACTTCTCCAATTCAGCTTCTGCCGTAATGTCTTCCATAAAGTCTTTTACTAACGCTGCCCCTATCCGTCGTTCAACGACATTCACCACTTTAACCGTTTGTTGCCATGGTCCTCGATGCAAAACAATCACATCACCAATTTTAACAGTGCGTGAGGCTTTTACTGTTTGCTCTGCAATTCTCACTTTGCCTTTCTCACATGCTTCAGCAGAAAGACTTCTTGTTTTAAACAAGCGTACCGACCACAACCATTTATCAATGCGGACCTTCTCCGTCATGATGAACAATAATTAGTGCTTTGCGTTATTTGACAAGTATGCGAAGATTGTTTCCTTTTGCTCAGCAGTAATTTCTGCTTTCGGCGCCATCCAATCTAAATACTTTGTCCACTGTTGTTCGTTATACTTTCCTGGATTATGTAAACTATGGCATTTGTTACAATTCGATTCGTAAAGTGATTTCCCCTCTGTAATTTTTGCCAATATAATTGGGTCTGTAACTGCTGCAGGTGCAACGGTCGTTGTGGTTGTAGCGATTTTCTTACTGCACGAAACTATTGCTAATACAGCAAGTATTGAAAATACAAAACGGATATTTCTTTTCATGATACTGATTTTTTGCTAATATAATCAGTTATCGGGAATTAAAACGACTACGATTTATTTTGTTATCGATTTCATATGAACAGTTAAAGGTGATGAATGTATTTCAATTGCATGATGTATCTCATACAACCAATGCAGTACACCAATCTATCTTCGTATTTTAAAAAGCAACAATTATGAGCAACAAAGTTTTATCTGTAGGAAGTAAATTCCCAGGCTTTAATAAAAAGGCTGTCGTTTCAACAGAACGCGGAAAAGAGTTTTTCGATATCAGTTCAGACCATTTATTTGAATCAGGCAAGTGGACTGTTTTATTCTGGTGGCCAAAAGATTTTACAACTGTTTGCCCGACAGAAATCATTGAATTTGATAAACGCAACGACGACTTCAAACAACGCAATACGGTGTTGTTAGGAGCATCCACTGACTCGGAATTTGTACACCTTGCGTGGAGAACATATCATGAAGATTTAAAGAACCTATCTTTTCCAATGATAGCAGATACATCTAAATCGCTTGCTGAAGAGTTAGGTATTTTAGAAGCGAATGAAAAAATCGCTTATCGTACAACCTACATTATCGACCCTCAGGGAATTATTCGTTGGCTATCTGTGTATGACTTGTCTGTTGGCCGTAATGTGAATGAAGTTATTCGTGTATTAGATGCACTACAAACAGACGAACTTACACCTTGTGGGTGGAAAAAGGGAGAAGCGACGCTTACTGCGTAAATAAACATTATAAAAAGAGTAATTCAGTATAAGCAATTTGGCTTCGTTATATCCGTGAAGGCTCAGTCCTATCCGTGAAGGCTCCGTCCTTTGCGGGTCAATCCTTCACGCAACGCACCGAAAAACCATACGGCTTATCCCCATAAGTTCGATGCACACCATCACTATAATTAAATAAAACTCTATGATAGGCATAATTTGTTGCTGCATTTGAACACCACCATATGCCAACCATGTCTTTATTGTCATATGTCCCATCAACGTCACGAACACCTCCTGCACGAGCTAAAAATCCACTACTGTTAGTGGCACCTGTATTGGGACTTGCCCAATGCGTTAATCCTATTTCCTTCAAAGCCCCACCTGCCGTTGTATTTTGGTTGCAGTCCATACATGTCGTATCCGCATTAGGATCAAGATATCTTACTAATTTATTCCACTCCCAATCTGCGGGCACATGCCATCCTGTAGGACATAATCCATTAGGATCTGCAACTGCATACCAATTATATAAATTCCCATAGACTGAACTATAGGAGGAATTGTTATTATAAAAAGAATAAGCACCAGCTGTAGTATTTGTCCATGAGCTATCACTTAATCCTGTTGGAATTGCCATGCCATTTTTGTAACGCGTCGTTTTTAAATTCTCCTGCATCCATTCCTGAGTACCAATTACCACTGTACCATATACGTTTCCATCGATATCTGTTAAAATACCTCCCGCAGGATTACAAGTTTGAAAATTTCCAATATTTTGAATTCCTCCATTGAGTGAAACTGTTTGAGGTTGTCCATTAACGTATGGATTTATTCCAAAGCCAGTTAAAGTACAACTACTACCACATGTAGTAGTATTAAATTGTCCATTATTCGTGAATATAATTTGACTATTAAGGACTAAATAACTATTAGACAATGGTTGGCCATTACAATCTACCAAAGTTCCTGTTAGACTTGTTTGATTAGGTAAGCTAACTCCAATGGTTGCAATTGTTGTGTTGGCTGACATAGCAGGCAAAGTGCCTGTATAAACCACCGTATTGCTTCCAGAACAATTTATACTAACGTCTATCGACAAACTAACTCCATTAGGAACATAACCAGCATACTCTCCATTACTATTTGTGTAATCACTAGTACTTCCATTAATTAAAGATGTAATAGTTATTACAGCACCTGGAATTGGTTGTTGGGTTTGGCTATTAACAACTTGTCCATTTATATAGATAAAACTTGATGAAACATCACAATTCCAGAATGAAAAATGACTTACTTGTCCAACGTATTCATTATTCACTTTGTTGGCTACTCCTTCTTTCTTCCAATAACCCATTGTTTCATCCAACGACCATAAATCAATGCTCGATGGTGCACTTACTAACATTGTAGCTGGAATTGTAAATTTCAAAGTAGCTGTTTGTCCGCTTGCAATTTGTAATAACTGTCCATTGTTATCAGTCAACTCTACTCCTACCATTCCATAAGAAATCAGACTTGAAACAGTATTGTTTGCTACCCCTACTAAACTTCCAGGCATCTCCTCATTGAAGTTTGCACTCGATGGATCAAAATGTTTAATAGCTACATTGATAGTTCCTGTATAAACGGCATTGTTTAAGGTTACACCATTGGCAGGTAGTGTAACACTCGCATTTGAAATAGTAACCGTACCGCCAGTTGAACTATTTATTGTTCCATCGGTACTCTTTGTCAACAAACGAATTTGTAATTCATTCCCACCTGTTTTAGGCACAAAACTGCGAACACATTTAAAGTAACCTGCTTTTTCTACAATCACACAACCTAATTTTTGATTGGCGGAAATGTTATTGAGAATAAAAACTCCCATTGCATCGGTGTTGGTCGTTGCACTTCCCGCTTTCACCACAGCCCCAGCAATGGCATTTCCATTTGCATCTAATACTCTTCCTTTCACGGTAACCGATATAGAGCTACCAAATAAATTACTCGAAGTATTTGTGCTGGTCGGATCTGTTTCTTCGTCTTTATTACAGGCATTGATTGTAAGAAGCAGAAGCGATATTACAAGTAATCGCAGTGAAAATTGTTTCATAAGGCTAGTTATATTTAAGAATTGTTTGGTGTAATTCGTAAATGTTATATTAAAGATAGAAATAAATAGAAAATATCCAACTAACTCTTTAAAAATTGCTGTTTCGATAAAAGATTAATAAATCCAATAATTTTCAGAATTATATTTAATGAAAAGGGGTTCATCTAATAAATCCTAATTACCCTTTCCGCTCACCTAATCATCAATTCCTGTAGTTTTATCGAGATAAAAATCCTATCTTTGCAGCCCAAATAAACGGTCATGCTTCAAGTTACAAACCTATCGCTTCGCTACGGAAAAAGAGTCCTTTTTGAAGAGGTAAATCTTAAATTCACCCCCGGAAACTGCTACGGAATTATCGGTGCCAATGGCGCTGGTAAGTCTACTTTCCTAAAAATCCTTTCAGGAGAAATTGATGCTACTACCGGCCAGATTTCAATGGGTCCGAATGAACGAATGAGCGTTTTGAAGCAGAATCACTTTGAATTTGATCAGTTGCCTGTTCTTCAAACCGTATTGATGGGAAATAAGAAGCTATGGGACATCATGGTAGAAAAAGATGCCGTGTATGCAAAACCTGACTTCTCTGATGAAGATGGAGCTCGTGCAGCAGAATTAGAAAACTTATTTGCTGAAATGGATGGATGGAATGCAGAAAGCAGTGCTGCCAACCTATTAAGTGAACTTGGAATCAAGGAAAACCTGCATACTAAATTGATGCATGAACTAAACGGGAAAGAGAAAGTCCGCGTTTTACTTGCACAAGCTTTATTTGGCAACCCCGATATTTTATTACTCGATGAGCCTACCAACGACTTGGATGTTGAAACCATTACTTGGTTGGAAGACTTCTTAGCCGATTTTCAAAATACGGTGATTGTGGTATCCCATGATCGACATTTCCTGGATTCTGTTTGTACGCATATTGCAGATATTGATTTTGCAAAAATTCAATTGTACACTGGCAACTATACTTTCTGGTATGAGTCGAGTCAGTTAGCATTACGCCAGCGCAGTGACCAAAACAAGAAGGTGGAAGATAAGCGCAAGGAATTACAAGATTTCATTGAACGATTCAGTGCGAATGCATCTAAATCACGACAAGCAACCAGCCGTAAGAAATTATTAGAAAAATTAGTGGTGGATGATATCCAACCATCCAATAGAAAATACCCAGGTATTATCTTTAAAGCTGAGCGTGATTGCGGTGATCAGATTTTACATGTGGAAGGTTTGAAGAAATCAACGCCTGATGGAACAACTTTATTTTCTGATATTACCTTCACGATGGTTAAAGGCGACAAAGTTGCTTTCTTATCGCGCGAGCCAATGGCAGTAACCTCTTTCTTAAACATCGTAATGGGAGAAGATAATGCCGATAGCGGAGAGTATAATTGGGGAAGCACCATCACGCGTTCTTTTTTACCGAATGAAAACTCAAAGTTCTTCACTGGTGAATATAACTTAGTAGATTGGTTGCGTCAATTCTCAGCAGACAAATCAGAAACCTATATCCGTGGCTTCCTTGGAAAGATGCTTTTCTCAGGAGAAGAGGTAATGAAAAAATCAAATGTATTGAGCGGAGGAGAAAAAGTACGTTGCATGATTTCAAGAATGATGTTAACGAATGCAAATTGCCTAGTATTAGATGAACCTACTAATCACCTCGACCTCGAATCAATTACTGCATTTAACGATGCTTTGAAAGATTGGAAGCATGTGGCTTTATTCACCTCTCATGACCATACGTATGTAGAGAGTGTTGCCAATAGAATTATTGAAATAACACCTTCGGGAATCATTGATAAACGCATGACTTACGATGAATATCTGGCAGATGAAAATGTCAAAGCACTGCGAGTATCCATGTATCCAGAGTTAGTGAACGCATAAAAATATAACCCAGACCCCATAACAGTCTGGGTTTTTTAATTACTATATTTACTAAAATTATTTTTTATGAATCCTTGGCACGATGTACATTACGGAGATAAAGCACCTGAAATTGTAAAAGCAATCATAGAAATCCCGAAAGGAAGTAAAGGAAAATATGAAATTGATAAAGAAAGTGGATTGATAAAATTAGATCGTGCTTTATTTTCTGCTGTACACTACCCTGCTAATTATGGATTTATTCCAAAGACCTATGCCGATGATAAAGACCCATTGGATATTCTTGTCATCACTTCATTTGAACTCCCTCACCTATGCCTTGTAGAAGCTAAAGTAATCGGCGTTATGCGTATGGTTGATCAAGGTGAGATGGATGATAAGATTATTGCGGTTGCCCTTCATGATGAATCAGTCAACTACATCAACGATATTTCTGAATTGCCTCCTCATACTACTATTGAGATGAGAAGATTTTTTGAAGATTATAAACTTTTAGAAAAGAAAAAAGTTGTAGTAGAAGAGTTTCTGAATAAAGAAAAAGCATTAGGCATTATTAAAGATGCAATTCAACTTTACAAGGATACATTTAAATAATAAAGGATATTGAACACTAACTACGATTACATTTTTGCAGGAGGCGGCGCAGCAGCGCTTAGTCTGTTGGTGCGTATGCAGCAAGAAGGACTTTTGCGAGATAAAAAAGTGTTGGTGATTGATAAAGTCAAAAAAGAACATAACGATCGTACATGGTGTTTTTGGGAAGAGAAAGAAGGCTTGTTTGAATCGTGTGTTATTAAAACATGGGATAAAATTCGTTTTACGTCTCCCGGTTATGACGCTAAATTAAATCCGCAGCCTTACAAGTATAAAATGATTCGCTCGCAGGCGTTTTATCAATATTGCAATGATGTTATTTCGCAAAACAGCAACATACATTTTATACAACAAACAATAATAAATTTTGAAAATGATGTTGTTATTACCTCCGAAGGAAGATACAAAGGCGGTATTATTTTCAACAGTGCTGTTCAGAATTTGAACAAAGATGAATCGCGTTACCATTACTTCTTACAGCATTTCAAAGGCAAGTTTATAGAAACGGAGCAGCCATTTTTTGAAGAAGGTGTTGCAACGTTGATGGACTTTACCATCAATCAACATAACGAATGTAGGTTTATGTATATCCTACCCGTTAGTAAAACAAAAGCATTGATGGAGTTTACTATTTTCTCCCAAAATCTGTTGGAAGAATCAGCCTACGAAACAGAGCTAACTAATTACATCGAAGAAAAATTAAAGTATCACGCCTACAAGGTTACTGAAGAAGAGTTTGGTGTAATCCCTATGTATAATCAGCCCTTTGTAAAAAAAGTCAATCCACACGTATTTAATATCGGCACTAATGGTGGCGCTAGTAAAGCATCTACCGGATTTACCTTTCACTTCATACAAGAAGAATCGAAACAGCTAGTTGCTCATTTGAAAAAAAATCCAACTTTGAGTAATTACAATCCGAAGAATAAAGGAAGATTTCAATTATACGATGATGTATTTTTAAGAGTATTGAGAGAGAAACAAGTTCCAGCTTTTTATTTATTCAACTGCATGTTCAGAAAACTACCAGCATATTTACCCTTGAAATTTTTAAATGAAGAAACTTCGTTGTTGGAAGATTTAAAAATTATGAGTGTATTTCCAACGAAGATATTTATGAAAGCTGCAATTGGAGAAATACTTAAACAGCCTGTCCGTCGCGCTGAATAAAATCGATGGCTACGCGGTTAAACGCATCCGACTGATCCATATTCACTACGTGCCCACAGTTATCTAATATTTGCAAGAAAGAATTCTTATGCAATGACACCATTCGTTTAACAGGCTCTAAAAACATATAGTCTTCGGAACCCATAACATACAAAATCGGAAGTCCAGTTTCTTTTTCACGAATAAAACGTAAGAGCGGATTTAACTCCGCCGTTAATTTATACCAACGCAAAAACTCTTTTTGATATAACTTTCTTGCTTCGCTGATAAAAAACTTACGGGACTCTGCATGACGTTTACGAGGCATGATAATCCATGCAAAGAACGAATACAACCAGATATAAGGCACAATCGATTTCATACGATTACCGAACCATACCAAGAAGCGAGAACGGATATTCAGTCGCGTTATAGCACCACCCATAATCAACGTTTTGATGCGCTCTGGCTGCATCTCTCCTATCATTCGAATGATTAACGTACCAAGGGATATTCCAACAAAATGTGCTTTCTGAATCTTTAAATAATCTAAAACTTCCAACACATCCTTACTTACTTTTTCGAAGGTATATTTCTTATCGAGCTTAAACTTTACATGCTTTGATTTTCCGTGCCCGCGTAAATCAACAATCAATACATTAAACTTTTCACTAAACGCTTTAAGCTGCTTATGCCAAATAGATGAACTACCTCCTGCGCCGTGCACAAACACAACCCAATCGGCCTTATCATTTAACTCAAACTTTTTAAAGTGTAGCATTTTTGTTTATTCGAATACTGTTTCCATCTGAATTCCTTCGGGACGAGGATGTTTCCATCGCTTATGTGTCCACAACCAAAACTCAGGAGCTTGCAAGATATCGTTTTCTAAAATCAAATTCGTCTTTTTAGTAATAAATCCTTTTTCTTCGGATGCTGGATTTTCAGTCACAACAGAGAAGCTATACTCATAATGTCCACGAGAAACCTTTTTCACAGAACCAAACAAAACCGGCATATTATACTGACGAGCATATTTCTCTGTACCGTAAAAGCAAGCCGTTTCCTGATTTAAAAACTGCATCCAATAGGCTTTACGCGGATTTGAAGGACTCTGATCGATAGCGAAGATGGTTGCAGTTAATGTGTTTTTGTTGTTTTCAAATACTTCTGCAACACGCTTTGTGCTGATCATCTGTAATCCAAAGTTACTACGCGATGTTAATACCTTATCATCAAAGAATTTATTGGACAATGATTTATAAATAGCAATCGCTTGATGCTTCACCTGACTATCCAATCCTGTTGCTACCCACTCCCAGTTGTTGTAATGTCCACCGGCAAGTATGACGCTTTTCCCTTGAGCGAAATAAGCATCTATCAACTCAGGATTGGTTAATTTATTTCGTTTCAACAATTCTTCTTTGGTAATAGCAAACGACTTAAAGGTCTCCACCAATACATCGCAGAAGTGACGATAAAATTTTGCTGCAATACGATTATGTTCTTCTTTAGATAGCTTAGGATATGAATTAGCAATATTGCGAATGACTACTTTCTTACGATATCCTATAAGGTGAAAGAAAAGAACAAACAAAACATCCGACAAAAAATAAAGCACCCTAAAAGGCAGGAATGCGATGGGTAAAATGATAAAATAGTAGAGGAGATAATTCAGGATATTCATATTCGCTTACTTTTGCAAAAGTACCAATAAAGTAAACATCTTTGGTAAAAGTTTAGGTTGTCAAAATACTGCTATGTTCAACGATTTTCAAACACTAGGAATCAGTTCATCCGCTTCGATAGCAGAGATAAAAAAAGCCTATCGTCTGAAAGCCAAAGAATTCCACCCCGATGTAAATGGCAGTCCTGATGCAGCCGAACAATTCCGACAAATTTCAGAGGCTTATCAGCGAATTATCGATTTTCGTGAAGGAAGGTATAGCTACCAACAGCCGGCAATCGATTATGAAGCGATACTTAGAGAAAAAGCCAGAGCCCACGCCCGTATGCGCTATCAAGAATGGAAGCAAAAGCTAGAGGAAGAAGAGAAAAACAAGTCGATACATGAGATTTATTGGGGCAAAAATGCTTCTTATGTTCTATTACTGATTACCCTCTTTTTGTTGACCGACCAGTTTATTGGAGGTAAAATTAGTGTCGAAAAAATCATCAAAACCAATGTCACAACTGACGAACAAATTTACTACACCATTCAAACAGATGAACGTAAAATTGAAATTATAAGCGATACTGAAATTGAGGGTTTAGAGTCGAATAATCTGATAATGATAGGTGAAACGCCTATTCTGCATTCAATGAAAGAAATCAGAACTATTCAAAATAAAGTTATCATTCCCGACAATATTGTAGGTAGCTTTACGCCTGCATTAATAATCAACCTGATTTTACTTTTATTCAACTTTTACTATCCACTCAAAACATATCATCAAAAATTGTGGATAAAAACATTGTTGATCATCAGTTCACTCTATTATTTAGTTTCATTTTTACAAGCACAACATTAATTGTTGTAACAACATCCTATGAACTTTGACAATCTCAATATTATTGAGCCTATTTTACAATCATTGCGTGAAGAAGGCTACACGAAGCCTACTCCCATTCAAGAGAAAGCAATTCCTATCGTTTTAAATAAACACGACTTATTGGGTTGCGCCCAAACAGGAACAGGTAAAACAGCTGCCTTTTCCATTCCACTATTGCAATTGATGCATCAGCAAGGAAGAAAAAAAGGAATCACCTGCTTAATTTTAACTCCTACTCGCGAATTAGCGATACAAATCAATGATAGTATCGCAGCATACGGAAGACATTTAGCAATACGCCATACGGTTATTTTTGGAGGAGTTTCTCAGCTTCCTCAAACACAAGCATTGCGTAACGGAATTGATATTTTAACTGCTACGCCAGGCCGTTTGTTGGATTTGATGAATCAACGTATCATCTCCTTAAGCGATATTGAATTTTTTGTTTTAGATGAAGCCGATCGTATGTTAGATATGGGCTTTATTCACGATGTAAAAAAAGTAGTAGCAAAGTTGCCTGAAAAGCGTCAGACTTTGTTTTTCTCTGCCACCATGCCGTTGGAAATTGCTGAGTTAGCCAAAAAGATTTTAAATAATCCAAAGTACGTTGAAGTAACACCTGTTTCATCAACTGCTGAACTCGTTAAGCAAGAATTATACTTCGTGAATAAAAGCGATAAGCGTGATTTTTTATCTGATTTATTGTTAGAACAACCTATTACTTCAGCGATTGTATTTACACGTACTAAGCATGGAGCTGATCGTGTAGCGAGACATTTACAAAAGAATGGAATTAAAGCAGATGCTATTCATGGAGATAAATCGCAAAACCAGCGACAAAATGCATTGAATAGTTTCAAAAGCGGTCAGTCGCGAGTGTTAGTAGCAACCGATATTGCAGCACGAGGAATTGATATTGATAATTTAAGTCACGTAATTAACTTCGATATTCCTAATGTAGCTGAGACTTATGTTCATCGTATAGGAAGAACTGGTCGTGCGGGAGCAGCAGGTATCGCTATCAGTCTTTGTGATTTTGAAGAGCAGGCTTACCTTCGCGATATTGAAAAACTGATTGGAAAAAAGATTGAATATAAGAATCCTTCAACGCATCTGAAAAAAGCAGAAGCGCCACCGGAAGGAGCGAAAAAAGATTTCCGACATCAGAAGAAAAAACAGGCTCCCAAAAGAAAATAATTTAATCAAGTCTATTAGTTTTGCAATAGTTCAATATCAACTATGGAAAGTATCAGTGCTTTTGAAATGATTAAAATTGGAATTGGTCCATCAAGTTCACATACGATGGGGCCATGGATTGCTTCGGGCATGTTTATCCGAAGAATACAACAATTTAGTCCGTTGGAAGAAGTGATTTCTATTAAAGCTCACCTTTATGGTTCACTTGCTAAAACAGGTAAAGGACATGGAACAGATGTGGCTTTATTAATGGGCTTAAGCGGAGAAGATTATACTACCATTGACACCAATACCATCACGGAAAAATTCGAACGAATTCAGAATGGCAACACATTAAATTTGAATAACTCGCATGCTATTGACTTTTCGTATAGTCGTGACGTTATATTTCACAAAGACAAGAGCATGCCTCAACATCCAAACACATTGGTATTTGAAGCAAATTTGAAATCGGGAGAAGCAATTACAAGAAATTACTATTCTGTTGGAGGAGGTTTTGTAGCAACAGATGAAGCAAATACAATCAACAAAAGTGCGATTGTTACGCCCTACCCTTGCCATATGGCTAACTCGATTTTGAGTTACTGTGAACAGTTAAATGTATCAGTTAGCGACTTGATTTTTTTAAATGAACAAGCGTGGAGAACGAAAGAAGAAATTACTGAAAAGGCCTTACACATCTGGAAAGAAATTAAAGATTGTATTTATCGTGGCACACATAAAAACGGGATTTTACCTGGAGGCTTGCAAGTAAAACGTAGAGCTGCAGAAATTAATAATAAGCTATTACCGAATGTGAAGTACAATAACGTTGATGAATGGATTGATTGCATTCGTAATAGTGAACGTGATTTTAATTCGGTTAACAAATGGATTAGCTGCTTTGCATTAGCAGTAAACGAAGAGAATGCATCATTCGGAAGAATCATCACTGCTCCTACTAACGGTGCTGCAGGTGTGATTCCAGCTGTATTGATGTATGCTTATTGTTTCGAGAAAGATTTTTCAGAAGATAAAATTGTTCGCTTTATAATTACTGCTGGAGAGATAGGAACTTTATTTAAAAAGAACGCAACAATCAGCGCAGCGATGGGTGGATGTCAGGCAGAAATTGGTGTAAGTAGTGCAATGGCCGCGGCAGCATTGGCAGAATGTTTAGGTGCTAGTCCGGGACAAGTATTAATGGCAGCAGAGATTGCAATGGAACATCATTTAGGGCTTACATGCGACCCTATTGGAGGCTTAGTACAAATACCTTGTATTGAACGTAACAGTATGGGTGCAATAAAAGCCATTACTGCTTCTAACATTGCTTTAGAAAGTGATCCATTATCAGCTCGTGTAAGTTTAGAAGATGTGATTAAGAGTATGTGGGAAACAGCAAAAGATATGAGTGCAAAATACAAAGAAACATCGGAAGGCGGACTTGCAACAAATATCTCTGTGAACGTACCTGAGTGTTAATTAAGGAAGCAACAGGGAACTATCGCCGTAACTTAAAAAACGATAATTATTTTGTAACGCGTGTTCATACACTTTTCTCCAATCGTTACCAATCAAAGCTGCAACTAATAACAACAATGTACTCTGTGGCTGATGAAAATTGGTGATTAATCCATCAACAATTTTAAACTGATAACCGGGTGCGATGATAATCTGTGTAAACCCCTCAATAAAATCTAATTCATTTGCTTTCGCATAACTGATTAGTGCTGCCAAAGATTCATCAACAGAATAATTGTTTTCCGATTCATAAGGCTCCCATTGACTAATTGAAAAATCACCAGCTAAATGACGTTGCGCTAAGATTTGCACACCCATCCAATACAGACTTTCAAGTGTACGCATTGATGTGGTGCCAACAGGAATTATTTTACGATATTGTTTTTGATGCTGAAGATGTTGGATAGTTTCTATACTTACCTTGATTCGCTCTGCATGCATTTCATGATCTTTCATACTAGCTGCTTTTACAGGCTTGAAGGTACCAGCACCTACATGTAAGAGCACATTGAGCATTTGAGTACCATTTGATTTCAAATTCTCTAATACACCATCCGTAAAATGTAAGCCGGCCGTAGGAGCTGCTACAGAACCTTCGTGAACAGCATAAACTGTATTATAACGAATACGGTCTTCCGCAGTTGCTGAACGATTCATATAAGGTGGCAATGGTAACTCACCTGCATTTTCTAACAACTCACTAAATGAAAAATCAGCGTTATTCCATGTAAATTGAATCAAGGATTCCTGACCATAATTTTCTAGTCGCTGAGCAGCAAGAACAACTTCCGAATTATCAATAACAATCTTCAACTTCAAAATTTCATCTCTCCACTTTTTTGAATTACCAACCATACAAATCCAATTAGTGGTATGTCGTTGCGAAAATGATTGTTCAACAGTAATTCCTTTTTGAGGCTCGAGGCAAAACACCTCGATTGCTGCACCTGATTCCTTTTGAAATGATAATCGCGCCTTTACAACCTTGGTGTTATTAAAAACGAGCGTTGATTGCGCTGGAAGTTGAGATTCAATCGAGGCAAAAACTTGGTCACTAATAGCACCATTCTTATAAACCAATAATCTAGATTCTGCACGATTAGAAATTGGTGAGGCCGCAATCTTTTCAGCGGGCAACACATAGGTAAAATCAGCAATATTTATTGTTCCCGGGTGGTTCATGGAGCAAAGATAATCATAGAAGATTGTTATTTCAGATACAAAATTTTATCTTTACAAATCCTGAAAAACCAACCTATGAAAAAAGTTTTACTAATGGCACTAGCGCTAATTGGAATTTCTATCCAATCCAATGCACAATGCACCGCCAACACAAAGTCGATCACATTGAATGGGACAACTAGCTACGTTTCATTTACGACAGATAACAATTTACAATTAGATTCTGCTATTACTGTAGAGGCTTGGATAAAACCATCAGCTTTCGGACCCAACCACTATAGCAATTCTATTGCATGTAAACACAGCTGGAGTTTAAACGGCGAACAAGGATTCGTTTTACGTTGTGGTGGGTCAGGACAATTATCATTCACATTTTGTGGAGTTGACACACTCGGAAATACAATGAGCTGGCAGCCTATAGTATCACCTGCTAATGTATTAACGCTAAATACATGGGCGCACGTAGCTGCAACTTTTGATGGTGACTCTTCAAAGCTTTTTGTCAATGGAATAAAAGTAGCATCTCAATACTTCCGTGGAACGATGAAACCAAACACTTCTTATCCGATGCGTATTGGTCGCTTGAGCGATGCAGTACAATCAGATGCAAGAGCCTTCAACGGACAAATTGACGAAGTACGAATTTGGAATATTGCTAAGCCTCAAGCAGAAATTTTAGCAGGTTACAATCGTCATATCTCACCGACTTCAAACGGATTAGTTGGTTATTGGAATTTTAATATTGCTTCAGGCACTACAGTTCCTGATCAGACAAGCAGTGGGAATACTGGAACGTTAAATACAGTAACGTTATCAACGAATGTTCCTTTTTATTGGTCTACTGCATTGCCTGTTATCTCAGCTAATGGATTGAATCTTTCATCTACATCTGCTTTTACTTATCAGTGGAACTATAATGGTCAGCCGATTGCAAATGCAACAACCCAAAATTACACAGTAGCTCAAAATGGAACTTATACAGTTTCTATCACAGATTCCATTGGTTGTCCCGCTATTTCAAATCCTGTAATCATAAACACCGTAGGAATACAGGACCTTGACAATTCACAACAGATTAAGCTTTATAATGGTGATGGCTTTATCCGAATTGATGCAAACAACGGCGTTGAACTAAAAGATATTTGCTTATACAATTGTGGAGGTGCAATGTTAGAAGAATTGAAAAATCCAACAAACAGCAATATCATTAATACCGATAGAATTATACCAGGAGTATACCTTGTAATGGTAATGACGGAAAATGAAATTTACCGAAGTAAAATATTCATCAAGTAAAAAAGTAAAGGTGTCGGAAGGCACCTTTTTTTATATGCATTACATTTGCAAAATGAAAAAATCGATTACAGCATTCATATTCTGTTTGATTTCTTTAGTCGCAACCGCACAATACAATTGTATAGAAATAAAATGCGATTGCGACAACCAGAATTGTGATACATTGTCAATAACAACCTACAACCGACAAGAACAATTAATTAAGAAAATTAAATTTTCAAAAATTCCAACGGAACCAACTTTGTATATTTCATACGATTATAATTCTAACGGACAACTCACAAGAAAAGTAGCGCGCAATAAGCAAGGCAATTTGATATGGTTTAATAAACTATATTATCAATACAATAAAACTTTGTTTGCGGATACTTTATTCAAAGCTGACTCAACTTTAAAAATCGCATTTCTACATGTAAAAGATACAGCATCGCGAAGCAAAGTTGTTTACTGGTCGTTTGTAGGCGATTCTGTACCAAGTGTAGAGCAACGTATCGTTTTAGATTCATTAGGAAATGAATTTTTAAATACAACATGTTATAGTCCGAATGATTGTATTACCTACAAATCGTACTATAAAGGCAAAACAAAAACAAACACAGAAGTTTGGGTTTTAAAAAGTGAAAAGCCTGTTCCTACTTTAACGGAAATGGAAGACTATATCTTAGATGATAAGAATCGCTGGAGGGCGATGAGCAAAATAAATAGTGAAGGAAAGTGTAATGAACATTATTTTTACACCTATTCAGATAACGAAGAGAAAAAATAAATTATTGACCTTCTCTAGGACCTCGCTTATAAATTATCAAACCATTTAAAAAGTTTCGCAATAGTTGATCTCCACATTTTTGATAATT
>JBJOND010000027.1:0-26917 GCA_046052065.1 Bacteroidota bacterium
CATCGGATATCCTTCACTCGGTGAGTTACGTTCAAATCCGAAGGAGTAATCAGGACGAATAACAGCCATTTCTTTGATGTCCGGAAATATTCCACCTGATACAAATGTCCCTGCGAACTTCATTCCCCCAGAGGAGAAATTATCGAGTGAGTCAATTGTGAATGGTTCAATTTTAAAATAGAATTTATCTCGATCATAAACACCACCGTAAATAGAACGATGATCATAATACACGTATGATTCTTTATCGCTCACAAACTTCGGATACTGAGAATAACTTTTTCTACTCGATTTATTATTTAAGCTATCGATATACAATACACCTGATACATTTTGAAGTGTACTTTTTAAAGGAATCAATTTCGGATTTCCTTTTTCATCCAACTCGTTATCAGAAACTACTTTCAAACGAATCGAATCAATCGTTGCTAAATTGAATTTAAATTGATCATAAATAAACTCGAACTTCTTTCCGAAGAAATCAGAGCGTCCTGCATGCACTTTACCTGAGAATTCAAAGTCGCGATTCTTCTTTAACTTGATCTGTTGATTTTCAGGTGTAACCCATACCGCTTGTGTGTCGCTCAAAAAAACTCTCGATACGCCTTCCATATCTAAATCGAAATTCAGTAAGTTGAGCTTTGCATTGGGCTTTGCTGATATGACAGAACTGATTTCAATTTTATCGTAATCGATTTTCTCTGTTTTAGCTTCGAGATAATAAACTACTTTATCTTTTGCAACAGCACTCGATGTTTCGGCATCATACGTCAAAAATCCTTTGTTTGCTAAAAAAATCATCAGCGATTTTGCTTCTGATTCAGCAACTCCTAACATCTGCGCAAGCGTAGCCGAATAAATTACATCTCCATAACTTCTATTGTATTTGTAAATTAGTTGCAACGGATTGTAATCGCTCAAGCCTTGTAACTGACGAAAGCGATCATCAGAAAATAAATTTTCAGACTCTAACCACATCTTACTTTCACCAGCACCCGAAATCATTTTTAATTCCATCAATGGATCATCAATTTTCCAATAAACTCCATCAACATACATATCTACTTTATGGAATGAATTAAAAAAGGGCATACTCATACCGGTAGAGTTATCAATAATCAAACTAACCTGACGATCTTTATTTACATATTTAAAATCGAGTGAAGGGTGATAGATACTATCGGTATCGAAATAAATAATTGCTGTTGCGTTTTGTGCACTTAATCGCTCAGGACGAACAACGAAACTTTTACATTGAACACTTAACTGTATTTTGCCATTACGCTTGAAGTTTAATGTTGCTTTTTGATCTTTTGTTCCAGCTCCAATCATCTTTGAACCTTGTTGCGAAAAACCTCCAACGTAATCAGCATCTTTAATTAGTTCTTTTATGGTCAGATTAGCATCATAACTTTGAAAGCGGGGGTAGGTAGCATTACTCGAATCGGCATTGGCTAAAATTTTATCTGTCACTTTTCCCATTAGCGCTGTCTTGAAAAACTTTTTATTATAAAAATCTGCAGAGTCGGATGTGTAAATACTACTCGTTACATCGATGATTGTATTTTTCAAATTAGCATATGCTTCATTATCAGGAATACCAGCTCGCATCCAATTGATTTTACCGCCAGTTCCGTAGAATTTCTTTATTAATGGATAGTAAACTCCTTGAATATTGTAAATAACACTACTATCTGATTTGGCATAGCAGGTAAGTGTCATAGCAGGAAAATTCACTTTTGGAACAGAGTCGAAATCAAAAATAAAATCACTCGTGCCTGCTGACCATTTTGTAGATGATGATTGATACAAAATATTTCCACTGAAAAGTCCGGAGCATATTTCAATGTAGTCGCTGTAATATTTTGTTTTGCCAAACAGCATTTTATCAAGACTACTATGCCATTTCGTAAACATTTCTGCCGACTTTCCTGATTCAGAAAAACCGATTAAGGCTTCGATGTAATTGCTGAAATCTGGAAAAGGTTTTAGTCTTTTCTTCAACATGTCATTACAAGTCTTGACAACAGTTGCTTGTTGATCAGCTGTAAATTTGGGTTGCTCTATCCATACTAACTCAAACCTATCGGTAAGCTTTTCCGTTTCTTTTTTATTAGTTAATTCTAAATAAGCTTTTATTTCTTTGAAAAAAGTGGGAGCATCTGTAGAGAATGGTTTTTGCTGAGCATATCCAGTAAAAGGAATTATAAATAAGAGTGATAAAAGAATTTTTTTCATTCGTGATTATTGTTTTTTGAAGGTAGCACAACACCAATCATTTTGTGAAGTGTGTTGCAAATAGTCGATGTGATATTCAGTTGCTTTATTTTTGATAACGGATAAATCCGAAGTATAATATCCGCTTGTGATTAATAATCCACCTGCATTTAATGAAGCAGCATATTTATCTAAATCATTCAGGATGATATTCCGATTGATATTCGCTAAAATGATATCGTATGATTTGCCTTCTAATAATTCGCTGCTTCCTAGTGCGACTTCAATTTGCGGATAGCCGTTACGTTGTGCATTCTCGATGGAATTATCTACAGAGTTAGGATCATAGTCGATGGCATATGCTGAACTTGCTCCGAGTTGCATTCCTAGAATGGCAAGTATGCCTGTTCCGCAACCCATGTCTAATAGCGACTTGTTTTTAAAATCGATATCCAACATTGCTTCCATAACTTGGGAGGTAGTTGGATGATGACCAGTACCAAAAGCCATTCGTGGTTGCACAATTATTTCATGTGGGTAGGAAGGATTTGCTTCGTGAAATTCAGCACGCACATAAATTTTATTGCCAATGATTTCTGGCTGATAATTCTTTTCCCATTCGGCATTCCAGTTTTGCCAAGGGATATCCTGAATAGTAAAACTTACTTCGCAGTTCAGCTCTTTAATACCTTCTATAATTTCTTGAACAGCATCATTATTAAAATTGGCTGTTTGTATGTATGCTTTGAATCCTTGCGGAGTATCTTCAAACATTTCAAATCCGATTTCTCCCAATTGGTAAGTCAGCATCTCGCCAAATAATTCCAGCGGATTTAGTTGTAGGTTAAGTTCTGTATAGTTCACGAAATAAAAGTATTATTTTAGATGGGTAAGAATTGATTAGTTTCAATCATGTTTTCAACACATTTATTAAGCGTTATTTTTAACAATTATCAGCATTTGACCGTGAATTAAATCATGAAGACCTACATTTTTATTGCGCCACTTCTTGATTATCTTCGTAGCCTATTGTTGTATTATGAATAGAACGCTTATTACAAATATTAAAGGACTCGTACAGGCGAATAGAAGTCATGTGATTATGGGAGCCGATATGAAGGAATTGCCAATCATTGATGATGCCTGGTTACTGATTCAAGGAGATGAGATTGCAGCAGTCGGACATATGAATCATATGCCGCATTCAGATGTGACCGATGTGATTGATGCGACGAATCGTTTTGTGTTACCATCTTACTGCGATTCACATACGCATATAGTTTTTGCTGGCTCTCGTGAAGGTGAGTTTGTTGATCGCGTTCACGGATTAACGTATGAGGAGATTGCGAAGCGAGGTGGTGGGATCTTGAATTCTGCTAAGCGTTTGCAAAATACTTCCGAAGAGGAATTATATGAAGGTGCGATGTCGCGTATTCACGAGATGATTATGACAGGCACCGGTGCGATTGAAATTAAGAGTGGGTACGGATTGTCGTATGATGCAGAAATAAAAATGCTTCGTGTCATTAAGCGTTTGAAGGAAACTTCAGATGTAAAAATCAAGGCAACCTTTTTAGGCGCACATGCTTTCCCTGCTGAATTTAAAGAGAATCGTTCGGCTTATGTTGATTTGTTAGTCGATCGATTAATTCCTTTTATTGCGGATGAAGGTCTTGCAGATTATAACGATGTGTTTTGCGACCGAGGATTTTTTAGTGTGGATGAAACAGATCGAATTTTAGAAGCGGGTAATAAACGCGGATTAAAACCAAAGATTCACGCCAACGAATTAGATTTTTCTGGTGGTGTGCAAGTAGGTGTGAAGCATCATGCTTTATCAGTTGATCATTTAGAATGTGTGGGTGATGATGAAATCAAAACATTATTAGGAAGTAATACGATGCCAACCTTATTACCAGGCACTGCTTTCTTCTTGAAGATTCATTATCCTCCTGCTCGTAAAATGATTGATGCAGGATTACCAGTTGCATTAGCAAGTGATTATAATCCGGGTTCTTCTCCTTCAGGAAATATGAACTTCGTTCTAACGCTTGCTTGTTTGTACTTGGGAATGTCGCCTGAAGAAGCGATTAATGCAGCAACATTGAACAGTGCATACGCAATGGGTGTAATGGATGAGTTAGGTTCAATTGCTCCACATAAAAAAGCAAACTTGTTTATCACAAAAGAAATTCCTTCGATAGGATATATTCCTTATGCGTATGGAAGAAATGTAGTGGATAAAGTAATGATAAACGGAAAATTAAAATAATAAAAATTCAAAGTACATTAAAAAGATATGAAACAATTAATCGAGTGTGTTCCTAATTTTAGTGAAGGAAATAATTTACAAATCATTAATCAGATAACTGATGCGATTAGTAGTGTTGACGGAGTAAAATTATTAAATGTTGATCCGGGTAAAGCAACTAATCGAACTGTAGTAACGTTAGTAGGCGAGCCTGCTGCTGTTGTTGAGGCTGCCTTCCGTGGAATTCAAAAAGCATCTGAGTTAATCGATATGTCGAAGCATCATGGTGAGCATCCGCGTATGGGCGCAACCGATGTTTGTCCTTTTATTCCAGTTGCTAATATTTCAATGGAAGAAACAGCAGCATGGAGTCAGAAATTAGCAAAGCGAGTAGGAGAGGAATTAAACATTCCGGTTTATTTGTATGAGGAAGCGCAATCAGATAAGTCGAGAAGTAATCTTTCGGTAATCCGCGCAGGTGAGTACGAAGGATTTTTCAAAAAGATAAAAGAGCCACAATGGAAACCAGATTTTGGTCCTGCTGAATTCTCGGCAAAGTCGGGTGGAACAGTTATCGGTGCACGCGACTTTTTAATTGCTTACAATGTTAATCTGAATTCTAAGTCTGTGAAACGTGCAAACTCTATTGCATTTGATATTCGCGAAGCAGGACGTATAAAGACAGATGAGAAAGGAAAGAAAGTATTAGATGAGAATGGAAATGAGATTCGTATTCCAGGCTCGTTAAAAGGAGTTAAAGCGATTGGTTGGTATATTGAAGAATATGGTCAGGCTCAAGTGTCGATTAATATTACGCAGTTTAAAGAAACACCTTTACATATTGTTTTTGAAGAGTGTTATAAAAGTGCATTTAATCGTGGAGCAAGAGTTACAGGAAGTGAGCTAGTTGGATTAGTTCCATTAAGTGCAATGTTGGATGCTGGGCGCTATTTCTTAAATAAACAACGTTTATCCGCAGGTGTTAGTGACCAGGAATTAATTCATATTGCAGTAAAATCAATGGGCTTAGATGAGTTAGCTCCATTTGACGCTAACCAACGAATCATCGAGTATGTATTGAATGAAGGTAATACGGCTCCGTTAGTAAACATGAAGTTGAATGCCTTTGCTGATGAAACTGCAAGCGAGTCGCCTGCACCAGGTGGTGGATCAATATCTGCATACGTTGGAGTATTAGGCGTTTCATTAGGAACGATGGTAGCTAATTTAAGTGCTTCTAAAAAAGGCTGGGAAGACCGTTGGGAAGAGTTTAGCAAATGGGCAGAAAAAGGGCAGGCTTATAAAAAGCAATTGTTGGATTTAGTGGATGAAGACACGCGTTCATTCAATGCAATCATGAATGGATTTTCACTGCCTAAAGGTACCGATGAAGAAAAGGCAATTCGTAAGCAAGCAATTCAGGATGCCACCAAATATGCGATTGAAGTTCCGTTAAAGGTGATGGAAGTTTCATTAGCAACGATGGAAGTCATGAAGGCTATGGTAGAAATCGGAAATCCGAATTCAATTACCGATGCAGGAGTAGGTGCGTTATGCGCACGAACTGCTGTGATGGGCGCACATATGAATGTGAAGATTAATACTGGTAGCTACGATGATAAAACATTTGTTGCTGACATCTTAAAGAAAGCTGCTGCTATTGAAGAACAAGCGGTGATGTTAGAAGGAGAGATTGTGGGGTTGGTGAATAAAGCGATTGGGTAATTTGCTAATTTGATCGCGAGGCTTCGCGATTGATAATTTGATAATTTGAAAATTTGAAGATTTGCTTCTCGATGCCTCGGGATTGAAGTTGAAATTTATTTGTAATTTTATTTCATGGAGAAACCAAAATTAGATCGTTCGGCTTTTAAAATTAATACTTTTGAGTCGGCGGATAATAACAAAGAATATTGGTTAGGTAAAACGCCTGATGAGCGATTTGCTGCTGCATGGTATCTCATCTGCTGCGCTTATAATATTGATTACAACAATCCTCCTAAATTAGATCGTACTTGTTTTTCAATGCACAAACATGAGTAATATTCTAAATGATGATTTTGTTGATTTTCTAAACGCTTTAAAAGAGTGTAATGTTGAATATATTTTAGTTGGTGGATATGCCGTGATTTATCATGGTTATAATCGGACAACTGGAGATTTAGATGTTTGGGTAAACCCTACAAAGGAAAATTATAGAAAGTTGATTTTGTCTTTTAATAAATTCGGATTAAGTCTTTTTGATATGACAGAAGAATTATTTCTTGTCAATAAGGAACTTAACGTTTTTACATTTGGTAGACCTCCAGTTTGCATTGATTTATTGACTCGCTTAAAAGGACTAAACTTCGATGAAGTTTATCCAAGCAGTTATCAAACAGAATTCAGTGGAGTTGATGTTAGAATGATTGATCTACCAAATTTAATAAGAGCGAAAAAGGCATCCAATCGACCAAAGGACATCGACGATATCAATCATATTTCTTGATTTTTTTGCTTTTCTTAATCTAATTTAAAAATCTTTTTAGTTTTACCATCACTGTAAATATCAATTCGAAATCCCGGTAAGTTAGGATCTTTCTCTCTACCTAATAAATCGACTGATTTTAAATAAACAGAATTACTCATGTTAACCACTTCATTGAGGTATGTAGTGTTTTGAGAAACAAAAATCCGAAAGGTATAATCACTAAGTATTTTATCGTAATAGGGTGAGTAAAATCTTTCGAAAGTTCTAAATGTTACAAAATAAGGTTGGTTACTTATGTACGATGGTAAAATCGACATCCAATTGTAATCACATTCAGCCCAATCACTATATCCAATAGAGCTTATTGAGGCATTCGAATTCAGTATACTTTCACTGTAACATTGACTATATGGGTAACCCGATAAATCTGGGTCCGACATAGCGAATTGAATAAATAGATCTTCTCCTGGGCTTAGGTATATATCAGGATGTGGCATGCTAGAATTCCATACTTGTTGCCATGATGTCAAGTTGTTGGTTAAAACAGCAATGGTTGCTTGAATTGTTATAGGCGTATTGACTATTGGAACCACTGACAACTCCATGTCTCTTTTCACATATCCAATCTGCAAACCATTTCTCCATTCTAGAAGTTTAACTGCTATCTGATACTTACCTAACAAATTAGGTTTAAATAATATATCGCCCAACAAAGAATCAATATGAAATGGTAAAGAAGAATCAGCTGGCGGATAATTATAAGGTAATGAAATTATATTAATGCCGCCTGAGCCATTATTAACTAAATCTTCAGGTATAGTTAACTCCCACGACATGGAATCTCTGTCAGCATCGTATGGTGTAATATTATTTGTGAATGGATTGTCAAGTTGAGCTAGGGTAATTGGTACATTTAGAAATTTAGGAGAGGAGTTAATTCCATCTGCCATAATCATACACTCTAGGTACATTCCTGCGCTAGTCGAGTTAGGAATATTATCTACGCTATCTCGACAACAACTCCATGCTGATGCTTTAAACGTTCCTGCGTAGGGGAAGTTTATTGTATCAATATAATTATAGGATTTAAACCCATTGTACCATAATACACTCGGAGGTGTTACTACTATATGTGTCGCAATAATTGTATCAAGTGAATCCCGGTAGGTAATAGTATAACTTGAAGGAATGTTTCCAGCTAAAGTATCCCTGTAAATAGTAAGTGTTGTTTCATACATTAAACCATTAATGTTACGACAAGTAATTTCTCCTCCTAACAATGAAGAAGATAATGAAGGGTAAGAAAAAAATAACAAAACAATTAATGTATATTTCATAATATTTTTTGATAAAAATAAATATAAATATTGTTTATTGCAAACAAAATAATAATTATCAAGAAAAATAAATTACAAAATCAAAAACACCACTGGTATCTTATGCAACTCAGGGATTTGTTTTTTCCATTCCTGAACACGTAAGGTGCGGATACTTTCTTCTTCTGTATCAATATTAGAAGCAATACATAATCGAGTTTCGTTATTGCATGCCGATAGAATATCTTTTAACATTGGGTTGTTACGATACGGCGCTTCAATAAAAATTTGCGTCTCGTTGCGTTGCTGTGCCGATCGTTCTAATTGTTGCAAAGATTTAATTCGTTCGCTTCTATCAATTGGTAAATAACCGTGAAAACAAAAACGTTGTCCGTCTAATCCCGAAGCCATTAACGCTAATAAAATAGAGGAAGGTCCAATTAATGGTTTAACTTTAATATTCGCTTTATGCGCAGCAGCAACAATACGTGCGCCTGGATCAGCAACCGCAGGACAACCAGCTTCGCTTAATAAACCTGTAGGGACTTTATTCTTTAATGGATCTAAAAATGAATTGATATTTTGCTTTGGATCGTGTTTGTCTAATTCGAAAATAGTTAATTCTGCTTGGGGAGTTTCAATTGCACATTGTTTTAAAAATGCTCTTGCTGATTTTTCATTCTCTACAATAAATACTTTTAATTGGCGAATGATGTCGAGTGTGCTTGCAGATAAATATAATTCGGGAGCTGTTTCAGTACTGAGTCCGCAAGGAATTAAATACAATTGAGGTGTTAGTGTTGTCATTTATAATTTAATTAAGCACACTCAAATTCGATCAATGTTATTTCAGGTAACATTCCCACACGACCAGGATAACCTAAGAAACCTAGTCCACGGTTGACATACAAGTACTGATGACCTTCTTGATATAATCCTGCCCATTCTTTATAAACATATTGCACAGGACTCCATCTGAAATAAGGAATTTCAATTCCGAATTGAAATCCGTGTGTATGACCCGCAAGCATTAAATCTACCTTCGGAAAATCTTTCAATACTTCAGCTCTCCAATGAGAAGGATCGTGAGAAAGCAATATATTAAAGTCACTATAATCTATATCCGTAGTAGCTTTCTTCAAACTTCCATACTTAGGAAAACGTAAATGCGTACTCCAATTCTGAACACCAATCAAAGATATCTTATCTCCATTATTTTCAACTACACGATGTTCATCCAATAAGATATTCCATCCCATTTCCTTATGATGGTTGATTAAGGACTGAAGATTTTGCTTCTTCGCTGCATCGTTTTCCCATTTCACATAATCACCATAATCATGATTGCCAAGAATGGAATACACACCATGCTTAGCATTTAATTTCGATAATGCAGGTTTATGTTCGATAACTTCATCGTTTCTATTGTTGACTAAGTCGCCAGTAAAAACAATCAAATCAGGATTTAAATTATTGATAATACCAACAGCTCTATTAAGCGGTTCTTGTGTAACAAAACTTCCAGAATGGATATCTGAAATTTGAACCATTTTAAATCCGTGAAAACCTTTTGGTAGATTAGGTAACTTTAATTTTACTTTTCGAACATGGTAATCGGTAGCACCTTTTGCCATTCCATATAATAAGCTTACAAAAGGTAAAGCCCCAGCAAATATTCCAAGTCGGACAAGGAAGTCTGATCGTGTAATGCCTTGCGGTAATACATTTCCGTTAGCAGCATCTGTTAATTCTTTTACAGGAAAAAGTTTTAAATAACACCATTTTACAAAACGGGTTAAATCATCCACCAGCATAAAAACCAAAATCAATAATTTCGAAATCATGATTATGAATACGAAAGCGGTGAAGTAAGTACGAATAAATTTAGGCCATGAATGAATATCCCAAATCATTGCACTTAAAACTACAAGTACGCAGAATGCGGTTAAAGACCAATAAATAATCGATGCTGTTTTTTGAGAAAAATCAGAGGAATTTCGCAACGCAAACTTGAAGGCCTGGTAAACATACAAATCAATGATTAGTATGAGTGCGATTAAAAATAACTGTCCGAATTTCATAAGGTAATTTGCGTAATGTTCATTAAGGAGCTAATCTAAATACCATCCAGTTTTCGCCATTGCGTTCGTATAAAAATCGGTCGTGCAAACGATTCGGACGACCTTGCCAGAATTCAATTCGGTTTGGTATGACTAAATAACCTCCCCAATGACTAGGTCGAGGAATTGTTTTGTTTTGGTAATGTGTGTTTAAGCGTTCAACTTCATCTTCCAAATCTTTTCGAGAGGTAAGAATGGAAGATTGAGCTGAAGCCCAAGCACCAATTTGACTCTCACGGGGACGTACAGCAAAGTAAGCATCCGATTCTTCTGCACTTACTTTTGAGATAGTCCCTTCAATACGCACTTGCTGCGACATTGCCTGCCAGAAAAAATTCAAACAAACTTGTGAGTTATTACTGATTTCTTCTCCTTTTCTGCTTTGATAATTGGTATAAAAAATAAATCCACGATCATCAAGTCCTTTTAGTAATACAATTCTTGAAGATGGTTTATTATCAACTACCGAGGTAAAACACATCGCATTCGGCTCTGGAACTTCGTTGTTAACAGCATCAGTGAACCATTTTTCGAAGTGTTTCATTGGATTAGCATCAAGGTCGTTTTCCGACAAAATTCCTTTGTCGTACTGCTCGCGCATTTGTTGCAAATGATGACTAAATGGAGTTCCTTGTTCCATGCTTAAAATTACGATGTCAAAAGTATAACATCCTTATCGAATAAATAGTTTTTAAATTGAAAACAGACACGTTTTTTTAACAAAATGTAAGAAAGTGTAAGATTTTTCGTTTTTTCAATTAATATCGTAGTAAAATAATATTAGATACAGAAACAAAACCGTTCATCGTTAGTTTAAGATACTATCAAATCATACCACTATGAAAAGAATATTCGAACCCGCACAAGGAAGCTTATTGGTCTCAGAACCATTTTTAGCTGATTCATTTTTTAAGCGTTCAGTTGTATTGCTAAGTGAACACGATAAAAAGGGAACATTAGGATTTATCCTGAACAAACCAACGGATGTAACCGTTAATCAAGCGGTGGATAATTTTCCAGATTTTGAAGCTCCATTATACTTCGGTGGACCAGTTGAAACGGATACGTTATTCTATATTCATACATTGGGTGAGACATTGAAGGGGGCTATTGAAATCACCAAGGGTATTTGGTTTGGTGGCGACTTTGAAACGTTGAAGAAAATGATTGAAGAGAATAAAGTTACCACAGATCAGATTCGTTTTTATGCTGGCTACTCTGGTTGGGAGCCCGATCAGTTAGAGAACGAAATGCGTGAGAAGGCTTGGTTAGTGACGGATGCACCTTCAGATTTCAACTTCTTAGGAGAGCCAGAAGTCCTTTGGGGTAAAGTACTTAAATCAATGGGAAATGAATATGCAATCTTATCAACCTTTCCTGAGGACCCAAGTTTAAATTAAGCTATTCAAACAGTTTTATAGAAAGCAGCAGGTGATCATTCGTCTGCTGTTTTTGTTTTGAAAATATTATTGGAATCAGAAAATTTTTAGTGTATTTTTGATTTTATGAAAGCTGTAATAATCAAACCAAAATCTGCTACTGAATTAAAATTCATTAATGACTTATTAAAGAAGCTAGGTGTGAATTCTTCAACAGTATCAAAGAAAGACATTGAAGATATTGGATTGTCAAAGCTTATGCGTGGCGTTGATAAGTCTAAAAAAGTTAGTAAGGATTCTATTATTAACAAACTTAAGTCTTAATGATAGTTGAGTTTTTAAATAGTTTTTCAAAAGATGTCGACAAAATTTTAAGAAAGTCGGATAAGTTAAAGTTACTTAAATTAATTGCTCAAACTGAAACTGCTAAAGAACTTTTTGATATCCCACATATTAAAAAATTGGCAGGCCATAATAATGCTTATCGGATACGCCTAGGAGATTATAGAATAGGTGTTTTTTATGAATTGAATAAAGTTGTTTTTGCTAGGATTTTACACCGAAAAGAAATTTACAAACTATTTCCTTAGGTTTTCTTTATTGTATCTAACTAACTTATATTTGTTACATGCAAAGCCACTCCGTTTCGGTTGAAGAGTTCGTTGGGATTTATAAAAGTAAGAAGCTTCCTTTATTTGATGCACGGAGTACTTCGGAGTATCAACGCGGACATATACCAGGTGCGCAGTCGTTGCCATTGTTGGATGATGAAGCTCGAAAGATAATAGGCACTATATACAAGCAGGAAGGTCGCGAGGCTGCTGTCCTAAAAGGATTTGAATTGATTGGGCCTGAATTTTATAAGAAAATAATGAGTGCCAGTGAAATGGCTCCCGACAAAGTAGTGATGGTTTATTGCTGGAGAGGAGGGATGCGCTCGAATATTTTAGCGTGGTTATTACAAATGGCGGGATTTAAAGTCACTTTACTCAAAGGTGGTTATAAAACATTTCGTCATTGGGTGATTGATCAGTATTCACAGCAACGAAATTACATTGTGTTGGGAGGAAGGACAGGCTCAGGCAAAACTGAGATGCTTCATTTATTAGCGCAAGAAGGAGAACAAATTATCGACCTCGAAGGCATTGCGCATCATAAAGGTTCAGCCTTTGGCGCATTAGGTCAGGTGCCGCAGTTTGCGCAAGAGCATTTTGAGAATCATGTTTCATGGATATTGTCTGATACAAATTCTGCTGAACCTATTTGGATCGAAAATGAAAGCCGTCATATTGGAAGGAATCAAATACCTCCATTATTATTTGAGCAAATTCGAACAGCCTCTAAGCTTACGGTTAATGTTTCCTTAGAGACGCGAACGAATCGTATTCTTCAAGAATATGGAATTTTTGATGCTGAAATATTGATTGAAAAAACACAGGATGTTTCTAGAAGGATGGGGCCACAGCATGCAAAAGAAGCAATTCAGTACCTAACGGACGGGGATATCCGTAATTGGGTGTTGAAAATGTTAGAATATTACGACAAGACCTATCAACATTCTGGAATGAGTCAGGAAAACAAAAAAGTAGCTGAAGTGGATTTTAGCTGGGACGAGAAAGAAGTCGGTATTCGAAAAATAATTAATAAAAAGAAAGATTTGTAGAATGGAGAATAAAGTAAAGCTCACCGAATTTAGTCATGGTTATGGTTGCGGATGTAAAATTTCTCCTGCGGTCCTATCGTCAATTTTAAGTGGAGCTAAAAGTAAGTTGCAGTTTCCGAACATGATTGTTGGTAATGCAACGAATGATGATGCGGCAGTAATGGATTTAGGTAATGGGCAAGCGTTAGTATCCACTACTGATTTTTTTATGCCTATTGTGGATGATGCTTTTAATTTTGGAAAGATAGCTGCGACAAATGCCATTAGTGATGTATATGCGATGGGAGGAAAGCCAATAATGGCGTTGGCAATATTGGGATGGCCAATCGATAAATTACCTGCTGAATTAGCATCAGAAGTAATGCGTGGTGCTGTTGAAGTTTGTGATGCTGCGGGAATTCCTATTGCGGGTGGACATACGATTGATAGTCCGGAACCAATATTTGGTTTAGCGGTGAACGGATTAGTTCAACGAGATAAAATACTAACCAACCAAGGTATACAAAAGGGCGATTTTTTATTTATTACTAAGCCCCTTGGAGTAGGAGTAATCACAACAGCGCATAAGATGGGTAAGGCGAGTGATGAAGATTTAAATAATGCAGTTGAATCGATGTGCCGATTGAATTCGATTGGAACTATGTTGTCTTCAAATCAGGGTGTTCACGCTCTTACTGATGTAACTGGGTTTGGCTTGTTCGGCCATTTATTAGAAATGTTAGAGGAAACTGGATTAGCTGCATTGATTGATACGAAGTCTTGGCCTGTTTTACCGAATGTCGATAAATACCTTGCTCAATATACCATTCCTGCAATTACCTATCGCAATTGGAACAGCTATGGAACTAGAGTTGAAGAGCCAAGTGCGGATGTATTGCATTTAGGCTGCGATCCACAAACCAGTGGCGGACTTTTAATAGCGGTAACACCAGAAGCGGTAGATGAGCTAATGGCTCTTTTAAAAGAAAATAATATTCCTGAATCTTGCTTAGCTCCAATAGGTCGGGTGATCAGTAAAGAGGGCGAGTGGGAGGTGGTGTTTTAGGATTTATATAGTTGTTTTTTTATTAATTTTATACTTTATAAATTTTCAATCATAAACAATGAAAAAACTAATTTTACTTTTTGTTTTGTTGCTTATTGTAGGCAGAACATATGCTCAAACGCAAGCTGAAATGAATCAGACGGCTGCTCAAGGTTATTATAAAGCAGATGCTGAATTAAATAAAGTGTATAAAGTACTTATGTCGAAGTTGGATGAGAAGGGAAAAAGTCTTTTAATCAAAGCCGAAAATGATTGGATTAAATACCGCGATTCTCATTGTAAATTTGAAGCTTCATTTTATGAAGGCGGAAGTATGCAACCAATGATTTATTCAGGTTGTCTAGAAAGTTTAACGATGGATCGTATAAAGGAGTTGAAAGCGGCAATTAAGGAATTTGGCGAATATTAAAATATTTAAATTAATTCAGGTTTGTCAATTTCTTTTTCTACAATCTTGAAACTTTTTTGCGAATGTATTTGATCTGATTATTTTTTGGTCAAAAAAAAGAGGACCATTTGGCCCTCTTTTGATATTATGTAATTAGCTTTTCCTACAACGACTTAATCTCAGCCACCAATTTCGTCAATACATCTTTTGCATCGCCGAATAACATACTCGTTTTAGGATTGAAGAATAATTCGTTTTCAATTCCTGCATAACCTGCACTCATTGAACGCTTATTAACGATAATATGTGATGCGTTTTCAACATCTAAAATTGGCATTCCATAAATAGGAGAGGAAGGGTCGTTATGAGCCGCTGGATTAACAACGTCGTTCGCTCCAACAACTAAAACAACATCCGTAGAAGAAAACTCAGGATTGATGTCTTCCATCTCAACTAACTTATCATAAGATACATTTGACTCTGCTAATAATACATTCATATGTCCTGGCATACGACCAGCAACAGGATGAATTGCATATTTTACAGTAACACCACGCTCTTCTAAAATTGTTTCCAATTCATGAATAACATGCTGCGCTTGCGCTACCGCTAATCCGTATCCAGGTACAATAACTACTTTTTTTGAATAGTTCATTAATACTGCTGTATCTGAAACGTTGATGTCCTTGATGCTTCCTGAAATAGAACTAGAACCTTCAGCTGCATTGCCACCACCAAATGCTCCGAAAATTACATTACTCAACGGACGGTTCATCGCTTTACACATTACTAATGTAAGTAACGTTCCAGCAGAGCCTACTAGGATACCTCCAGTTAACATGATTTTGTTATCGTAAAGAAATCCTCCGAAAGCAGCTGCTAATCCTGTAAACGAGTTTAATAAAGATATAACTACTGGCATATCCGCTCCACCAATAGGAACGGTAAATAAAATTCCGTAAACAATCGCAACCGCAAATAATAAATACAAGAATGTCATGCTTGGAGCTGTCATTACTACCCATGCGCCAAATAATACAACACCTGCCATTACAATCGTATTGATGATATTGTATTGCGGTAAACGAATTGGTTGCTTCATCGTACCATTCAATTTTAAATAGGCAATGATAGAGCCCGAAAAAGAAACAGTTCCAATAACCATCCCTGCAATAATGGTTGCTAATGCACCTGTGTGGTGTAAATTATGCTGATATTCCATCAAACCAATTAATGCAGCACAAGCACCACCCATACCATTAAACATCGATACCAATTCAGGCATCTTTGTCATCTGAACTTTCTTTGCCGTTAACCATCCAACGATAGTCCCTAATAAAATAGCTCCGAAAATTAATGCGTAAATAATTCCTGGAACAACATGGTCTGCTACTAATACGCCATCTTCGGTTTTCTTTTCAAATAAAAAGATAGTTCCTAAAATAGCGACGGTCATTCCCGCAGCACCAAGTAAATTTCCTTTACGGGCTGACTTAGGATTCCCCATCATTTTTAATCCAACAATAAATGTTACGGATCCAATTAAGTATGATAATTCGAGTAATGCACTCTTCATGATTCTGTAATGATTAAATTATTTTTTCTTGAACATTTCCAACATACGGTCTGTTACCACAAAACCGCCAACTACGTTTAACGTACCTAATAACACAGCTAAAAATCCTAAAGCTAATGCTAAGTAATCGGTAGGGTCTACATTAAGCATAACATAAATAGCTCCCACAATAACAACTCCGTGAATAGCATTTGCACCACTCATTAAAGGTGTATGTAATACCGTTGGAACACCTCCGATAACTTCGATACCTACGAATACAGATAACAAAACGAAATAAATCATTTCGCGGTGTTCGCTGATTAAGTTTAAAATTGATTCCATCTTATATTCTTTGTTTTTTCGTTTAACTAATTAAGCAATCATCTTTTTTCCTTCGTGCACGATCAACGACCCTTTTGTGATCTCTTCGTCCATTTCCCATTTGAATCCATCTTTTGTAGCTAAATGCATCAAAAATGTTTGAATGTTCTTCGCATATAAATCAGATGCATTGAAAGGTAGGAGAGAAGGGATGTTCGATTCTCCGATGATAGTTACTCCGTGCTTAACAACAGTTGCATTGACTTCACTCACTGCGCAATTACCTCCTTGTTCAACTGCCATATCTACAATCACAGATCCTAGACGCATACTTTTTACCATGTCTTCTGTAACTAAGACTGGTGCTTTTCTTCCTGGAATTAGTGCAGTAGTAATTACGATGTCAGCTTCAGCAACATGTTTTGCAACTAGTTCTTGTTGGTTCTTTAAAAATTCTTCTGATACTCCTTTCACATAACCACCTTCAATTTTAATTGAATCGTCGCCTTTTACTTGAATGAATTTACCACCTAACGATTCTACTTGTTCTTTAGTCTCTGGACGGATATCTGTTACTTCTACAATTGCACCTAATCGTTTAGCTGTTGCAATTGCTTGTAAACCGGCAACACCAGCACCAAAAATTACAATCTTTGATGGTTTAATTGTTCCTGCCGCTGTCATTAATAAAGGGAAAATCTTACCTAGTGTATTCGCAGCTAAAATTACTGACTTATATCCCGCAAGGTTAGCTTGAGAACTTAAGGCATCCATTTTTTGAGCTCGTGAAATACGCGGAATTGCATCTACAGAAAATGCAGTGATGCCATGTTTAACACATGACTCCACTAAATTTGGATTGGTACCTGCCCACATAAATGATATCAAAACAGCACCTTTTTTCATCTGAGCAATTTCTGCATCAGAAGGAGCATTTACTTTTAATATTACATCTGCGGTTTGGTAAATTTTATTAGCATCTGATTCTAATTTACCGCCAGCGTTAACATAACTGTCGTCAGAAAAATACGAATTCAAACCTGCTCCCGACTGAACACAAACATCAAAGCCTGCTTTAACCAATTGTGCAGTAACATCAGGCGTAGCTGCCACTCTTTTCTCGTACGCTTTTGTTTCTGTTGTAATTCCAATTAACATAATTTCTCAAAATTATTTTTGTTGTGCAAAGGAATATAAAAAACAGCAATTTCAGAACGAAAACATAAATTGTTTTTGTGTTTTAACTTGCTAATAACATTAGCTTAATTATATGCTCTACTTTGATTATTGAAGCTAACATGCATTTAAAAGTTTTTTATCTGCTTAATTTTTTCGAAGTTTGTAGGTAATTAGCAGAAATAATATGGCGAAGTTTACACCCGCGTACTTAAAGAAACTAGAGGAGCTTCTTAAAGAGCAAACCTATGAAGTGCGTTATGAAAAGGGTAATTTTAGATCGAATTATTGTCTTTTAGAGGCCAAAAGAGTTGTAGTAATTAATAAGTTCTCAACTCTTGAAAGTCGTATACAAGCCCTTATTGAAATTATTACGACCTTGAATAATAGTGGTCAAATAAAGGTAGATTTTCGAGATATCGGACTTAAAAATCCAATTGTAAATAAAGAGGATAATATGGAGCTTGATTTTTCAGAAAATGTAGATGAGGCTATTGAGCCATCCACAGAAAACACCGAAAACGAATAATTCTTTTGCAAACTAAAATCACATTTCTAGGTACAGGTACTTCACAGGGTGTTCCTTTGATTGGCTGTGATTGTGAGGTATGCACTTCTAATGATAATCGTGACAAACGTTTGCGAACATCCATCATGGTTGAGTGTGGCGATACGACAATTGTTATCGATTCAGGTCCCGATTTCCGACAACAAATGCTTCGTGAAAAAGTAAAGAAGTTAGATGGATTAGTTTTTACTCACGAGCATAAGGATCATATCGCAGGAATGGATGATATCCGTGCATTTAATTTTATCAGTAAAAAACCTGTTGATGTATATTGTACGAAACAAGTTGAGACAGCCTTGCGCCGAGAGTTTTTTTATGCTTTTGAAAATGATTATCCTGGAGTTCCGGAGCTAACTATTTTTAATTTTGATGAGGATGAATTTACTATTGGTGATATAACCTTGCTTCCAATTAAAGTATATCATGCTCAACTTGAAATACGCGGATTTAGAATTGGCGATTTCACCTTTATTACTGATGCTAATTTTATAAGCGAAAAAGAAAAAAAGAAAATTGAAGGCTCGAAAGTTATGGTTATAAATGCCCTTCGCCGAAATTCCCATCCCACTCATTTTAATTTAGATCAAGCTTTATTTTTACTCGACGAATTACAAATTGAAAATGGTTATTTAATCCATTTGAGTCACCAGATGGGCAAGCATGAAGATGTTTCTTTGGAGCTTCCTTCCAACCGCTTTATTGCCTATGATGGCCTACAAATCATCATTGATTAATTGTGAAAAAGTATGTTTCTAATTGTTGGATTATGTTAGGAATAATCTAATTTAACGCCTTATCTTTGTAAACATGCACTCACGAATGATCATAGCAATTGATGGATTTTCTTCTTGTGGAAAAAGTACAGTTGCAAAAGCTATTGCCAAGCGTTTAGGGTTAAAATACATCGATTCGGGTGCTATGTACAGAGCGGTAACGCTTTATTTTATGCGCAACGGAATTCCTATTCCTGATCCAGATGAGTTAGTCGATTTTCCGTTTGATTTCAATCCGGTTTTAGATAAAATTCAAATTACATTTCAAGTAAATCCAGCAACAGGATTAAGTGAAGTGTATTTGAATGGTGAGAATGTTGAGCAGCCTATCCGAACAATGGAAATAAGTGAGCAGGTTAGTCATGTTAGTGCCATTAAATCGGTAAGAAAAAGAATGGTTGAATTACAGCAGGCAGAAGGAGAGACGGGTGGTCTTGTGATGGATGGACGAGATATCGGTACAACGGTATTTCCACACGCAGATTTGAAAATATTTATGAAAGCAGACCCGATGATTCGTGCTGAGCGCAGATTTAAGGAGCTAGTTGCCAAAGGGGTTGAAATAACGGTGGAAGAGGTGGTAAGTAATGTTGTAGGCCGTGACTATGAAGATTCTAATCGGGAGGAAAGTCCACTAAGAAAAGCCGAAGATGCTATTGTCCTTGATAATTCGCATTTAAATCAGGAGGAGCAAGTAGAATTTGTTGTGAAAGAAATAGAAAAGTTAAAAGTAGGTTGCTAAACAATATTGACAAGCAAGTGTTGTTATCAAACAAATAAAAAGATGAACGTTACAATAGATCCCAATTCTGGTTTTTGCTTCGGAGTAGTTTATGCCATTCAGATGGCCGAAGATGAATTAGACGCAACAGGTAAATTATATTGCCTAGGTGATATCGTTCATAATAACATGGAAGTAGAGCGTTTGATGGCAAAAGGACTTCAGATTATTAATCATGAAGACTTAGCAGAATTACACGATTGTAAAGTGTTGATTCGTGCACATGGTGAGCCTCCATCAACGTATGAATTAGCGCTTAAAAATAATATTGAACTTATTGATGCATCTTGTCCTGTGGTTTTGAAACTTCAAAATCGCGTTAAAACAAGTTTCGAAGGCATTCATGATGATGCTCAAATTGTGATTTATGGGCAGCCAGGGCATGCGGAAGTGAATGGATTAGTAGGGCAGACAGATGGAAGAGCAATTGTGGTTTTTGAAGAAAAAGATTTAGATAATATTGATTACGATAAGCCGGTTCACTTTTTTTCGCAGACAACCAAAAGTACAATCGGGTTTGAAAAAATGGTTCGTGATATTCAAGAGCGAATTGTAAAGCATAAAGGATCCTTAGAAGATGGTGACTTTGTTACAAACGATACACTTTGTCGTCAGGTATCAAATCGCGAACCTCAACTAAAGCGCTTTGCCGCTGCTTATGAGGTAGTTGTGTTTGTTAGCGGAAGAAAGAGTTCAAACGGAAAAGCCTTGCATGCAGTTTGTAAAAACGTTAATCCGGATAGTTATTTTGTTTCATCGGCTGATGAAATTGAAGCGGAATGGTTCAATGGTAAACAAACTGTTGGTATTGCTGGAGCTACTTCAACACCGATGTGGTTGATGGAGCAGGTGAAGGAAAAAATTGAGCAATTAGCTGTTTTAGAAAGCCAATAATCAGTCATTTTTTCAAATCAAAAATTTCTGTTTTATAAATATAAAATCCTTTGATATTCAAAGGATGTTTATTACATTTGCACTCCTTTTTTGAAGCACTTAAAATCAAAAGAGGCAATTAATTAGATGGCAAATTCTACACATATCAATTTTGCAACGCCTGATTCCAGCGAATTCGATTGGGATAACACAGGCAAAGCTTATGAAACGTACAAGTCGGCTGACCGTGAGAAAATGGAAGCGTTGTATGATCATAAGTTGAATCAAGTGCTGGAGCACGAAATCATGATGGGTACCATCATTAGCTTAACCAGCAAAGAAGCCGTTGTTGACATCGGCTACAAGTCGGATGGTTTGATTCCGCTTACTGAATTCCGTCACATGCCTGACTTAAAAGCAGGTGATAAGGTGGAAGTGTACGTGGAAACGACAGAAGACAAAAACGGTCAATTGATCCTTTCTCACAAGCGTGCTCGTGCTACCAAATCTTGGGAGCGTGTTAACGAATCTTTGGAGAAAGATGAAATCATTACCGGTTACGTTAAATGCCGTACGAAGGGTGGTTTAATCGTAGATGTTTTTGGTATTGAAGCTTTCTTACCAGGATCTCAAATCGATGTTAAGCCTATCCGTGACTACGATGTTTACGTAGGAAAAACAATGGAATTCAAGATTGTGAAAATCAATCAGGAGTTCAAAAATGTGGTTGTTTCTCACAAGGTTCTTATCGAGAACGAAATGGAGAAGCAGAAGCTTGAAATCATGAGTAAACTTGAAAAAGGTCAAGTACTTGAAGGAACTGTGAAAAACATCACTTCTTACGGTGTGTTCATGGATCTTGGTGGTGTTGATGGCTTACTTCATATTACTGATATCAGCTGGGGCCGCATCAATCATCCAGAAGAAGTATTGAAGTTGGATGATAAAATCAATGTAGTAATTCTTGATTTTGATGATGAGAAGAAGCGTATCGCGTTAGGATTAAAACAATTAACTGCTCAACCTTGGGAAGCTTTAGATGCAAATCTGAAAGAAGGCGACCGTATCAAAGGAAAAGTTGTTGTGTTAACTGACTACGGTGCATTCATCGAAATTATTCCGGGCGTTGAAGGTTTGATTCACGTTTCTGAAATGTCTTGGTCACAACATTTACGTAGTCCACAAGACTTCTTAAAAGTAGGTGATGAAGTAGAAACAGTAATCCTTTCAGTTGACCGTGATGAGCATAAAATGTCATTAGGTTTAAAACAACTTTCTGATGATCCTTGGGGAGCTATCTTATCGAAATACCCTGTTGGATCTAAGCATAAAGCTAAGGTTCGTAACTTCACTAACTTCGGTGTATTCGTTGAATTAGAAGAAGGTGTTGATGGATTAATCCACATCAGCGACTTAAGCTGGAACAAGAAAATCAAGCATCCTGCTGAATTCACTAAAATTGGTGAAGAACTAGATGTTGTTGTTTTAGAAGTAGATGTTGATAATCGTCGTTTAAGTCTTGGTCATAAGCAATTAGAAGATAATCCTTGGGATACTTACGAAACAGTATTCACTGTAGGAAGCGTTCACGAAGGTGCTATTGGCAAAGTAACTGATAAAGGTGCTGCAGTAATGTTCTCAACTTATGGTGTTGAAGCATTCGCTCCTTACCGTCAGTTATCTAAACAAGATGGAACAGTTGCTAAAGAAAACGAAACTTTAGATTTCAAAGTAATCGAATTCAGCAAGGACAATCGTCGTATCGTAGTTTCTCATACTCGTATCTTTGATGAAAAAGCTTCTGAAGAAAAGAAAGTTCAATCTGCTGAAAAGGAAAAAGATGAGAATACAACTGCAAAAGCTGTGAAGAAAATTAAAGAATCACAGGAGAAATCAACTTTAGGAGATATCTCGGCGCTTGCAAACTTGAAGAACAGCATGGATGAAAATAATAACAATGCATAATATTAGTTTTCATAAATAGTAAAAAGTCCCTCTTAATTCGTTAAGGGGGATTTTTTTTGAATAAATACATTAAATTTGCACCTGATGCAACACGGACAAACAAAGCGAATTTTTGATAAGGAATTGCTACGCATTACCATCGATCGTCTATGTTATCAGTTAATCGAAAACCATAACGATTTTAAAGGTACGGTCATCATCGGAATTCAGTCGCGCGGTGTACTGGTTTCACGTCGTATTTTCAAACGACTGCAAGAGATTAATCCTACGATAAATATTCAGTACGGTGAGCTTGATATCAGCTTTTATAGAGATGATTTCAGACGTAGAGAATTGATTGTGCCAAGTGCTAATAAAATGGATATTGAAATTGAAGGGAAGGTTGTTGTTTTGGTAGATGACGTATTGTATACTGGAAGAACTATCAGAGCTGCTCTCGATGCATTGTTAGATTTTGGTCGTCCAACCAAAGTTGAATTACTCTCTTTAATTGACAGAAAGTTTAGTCGTGAATTACCGATTGCCGCCGATTATATCGGACAATCTATAGATACCATCGCAAGTGAAAAAGTATTAGTTCAACTTCAGTCGGATGATGGTGACGACGGAGTATGGATCACTTCATCAGAAACAAAATTATGAGTCAGCAGTTGAGTGTTAAACATCTTCTAGGCATTAAAGATCTTACGAAAGAAGATATTGAACTCATTTTTCAAACCGCTGATAATTTTAAGGAGGTAATTAATCGCCCGATTAAAAAAGTTCCTTCTTTGCGCGACATAACAGTTGCCAATATTTTCTTCGAAAATTCTACCCGTACTAAATTAAGTTTTGAATTAGCAGAGAAACGTTTATCAGCTGATGTGGTTAATTTTTCTGCATCAGGATCATCAGTATCAAAAGGCGAAACGTTAATTGATACAGTAAATAATATCCTAGCTATGAAAGTGGATATGGTAGTAATGCGGCACCCGAAACCAGGCGCTGCTGTGTTCCTTGCCAACCATATTAATGCGAGTGTGATAAATGCTGGTGATGGCACGCATGAGCATCCAACGCAAGCATTGCTCGATGCATTTTCAATCAGAGAAAAATTAGGGAATGTAGAAGGAAAAAAGGTCGTTATTGTAGGAGACATTTTACACTCGCGCGTAGCCTTATCAAATATTTTTTGCTTACAAAAGTTAGGTGCAGAGGTGATGGTTTGCGGACCCAAAACACTAATTCCAAAGTACATGAGTGAATTAGGAGTAAAGGTGGAACATGATTTAATAACAGCCTTAAATTGGTGTGATGTGGCCAATATGTTGCGTATTCAGCTCGAACGTCAGGATATAAAATACTTTCCTTCATTGCGAGAATATAGTATGCTGTACGGACTTAATCGCAGTATTCTGGACGGATTATCCAAAGAGATTGTAGTGATGCATCCTGGTCCAATTAACCGAGGTGTTGAAATCACCAGTGATGTGGCAGATAGTAAGCAAAGTATCATTCTCGACCAGGTGGAAAATGGGGTAGCGGTTAGGATGGCTGTTTTGTATTTGTTAGCACAGAATAGCGGATTTAAACAATAATTCGTTAAAAAACCATTTAGACATAATTTTCTGTTTTCATTTAATATTGTATATTTGTTTAAATACCACTAACCGATGCAGTTCACATTAGATAAAAATGATAAGTATGTAGTTGTAAAACTACATGAGCAAAAGTTAAATACACTTATTGCTGCAGAGTTAAAGTCAGAGCTATTATTGATAAATAGCCAAGGTTTTTCAAATATTGTTGTCGACTTATCTGAGTCAATGTATTGCGATTCATCAGGACTAAGTGCGATATTAGTTGGAAACCGTTTATGTAAAAACTCTAACGGTGTATTCGTAGTAACAGGATTAAATGATGCAGTAAAAAAACTGGTTCAAATCTCTCAGCTCGATCAGGTATTAAATATTAAATCATCGAATCAGGAAGCCGTTGAGTTTGTCATCGCAAACGAAATGGAAAAAAATATCAACGAAGATCAGTCATAAAATAACACTAAGCATGAAAAAAATAATTACGTTAATAGCAAGTTTTGTAATTCTAGGAAGTAATATAGCACTATCACAGTGCACACCAAATACTGCAATCACTCAACCAGGAATTTTTCCAGATAGCGCAACGGGATTAACCCCTGCAATCGTTAACCAACCTTATGTACAAGATATGCAATTAAAGGTGCCGGTTGATACAGTAGTTAATATCGGACCTCTTCCTATCACAGTTCCGATTACTTCAATTGAGTTAGTTTCATTTTCAGGTTTACCTGCTGGACTTTCTTACACATGTAATCCTGCTAATTGTATTTTCCCTGGTGGCTCTAATGGATGCGTTGCTATTACAGGAACACCAACAGTTGCAGGTATTTATCAGATTACTGCAATAACAAAAACAACTGCTACTATTTTTGGAGTACCTAACTCACAATTTGATACGCTTAACTATTATTACATGACCGTTTCTACTACAGCGGGATTAAGTGAAGCAGGAGTACCTACGTTAACGATGAGTCAGAATATGCCGAATCCAACGGAAGACTTTACAACTATCATTTATAACTTACCAAATTCAGGAGAAGTTGAATTTTATATGCACAATATGATTGGTAAAGAAGTTTATCACAGAACGTATAATGGCGATCAAGGTGAAAACGTTTTAAAGTTAGATGTGCGTGATTTTACTCCTGGTGTTTACATGTACTCCATCTCTATAAACGGCGAGTCTGTTACTAAGAGAATGGTGATTTCTAAAAAGTAAATGGGTTTTGAATTAACAATATTGGGGAGTAGTTCTGCTACTCCTATTTATAATCGTCATCCTACCTCTCAGTTATTAGTTATACGTGATCATCATTTTCTGATTGATTGTGGTGAAGGGGCCTTGTCGCAGTTATTAAACTACCGAATAAAGTACCATAAAATAACTCACATTTTTATTAGTCATTTGCATGGCGACCATTACCTTGGTTTGGTTGGATTGATTTCTACTTTTCATTTGCAAGGGCGTACAATCGATTTGCATATTTACGGACAGCAAGAGTTGATGGACATTATTGAGATTCAATTACGGATTTCGAATATGCATCTACGCTATAATCTCATCTTTCATTCAGTACGACATTATGCTCCTGAAATTGTTTTTGAAGACGAAGAAGTTATGGTGCGTTCTGTTGTTTTGAATCATAGAGTTCCTTGCACAGGCTTTATCTTTAAAGAAAAACCTCGTCCGAGAAAACTGCGTATTGATAAACTTCAAGAACATAATATCCCTTTTACTTATTTTAATAAACTTCGGAAAGGGGAGGACTTTAGAACGTATAACGGTGACGTGATACCGAATAAGGAATTAACAGAAGAACCTTCTCCTTCGCGTGCATATGCTTATTGTTCAGATACTATTTTTGATATTGGTGTTGCAGATGAAGTGCGAGGTGTAGACTTACTCTATCACGAAGCAACCTTTTTACATGAACAAGAAGAGCGTGCTGCAGCAACATTTCATTCTACCTGCATACAAGCAGCGGAAATTGCAAAAAAAGGAGATGTTAGTAAACTAATCATCGGACATTTTTCTGCTCGCTACCGTGATTTGCAACCTTTATTATTAGAAGCTAAATCCGTTTTTGAAAATACAGAATTGGCGTTGGAAGGTAGAAAGTTTAAGGTTGATTAAAATCGGTGGCTTAGGTTCTCGAAGCCCCGATCGATTTGCTAATTTGCCAATATACTTCCCGATGCCTCGGGATTGCCAATGTGCTTCCCGATGCCTAAAGATTGAAAATGAAAATTAATTTTTAATTTAAATGAATAATCTTCAATCCCGATAGCCATCGGGACAAATCTTCAATCACAATAGTTCGAGATTTAAATTAAATTAATCGTTTGTAAATGCTTAAAAACCGAATAGTGTCTTGTCCTAAAATAGGTTTACACAAAACAAGAACAAATGGACAAGAAAAGTAAACCAAAATTAGGACGATGGTTCAACAATGGGTTGTATCTATCGGACGATGAA
>JBJOND010000028.1:0-26895 GCA_046052065.1 Bacteroidota bacterium
AGGCGCTTATCAATTATGCTAATCAAGGAAAAGCCTTTCAATTAGCGATTCCATCACCTGACCATTATTTGCCTTTGCTTTATACTCTGGCTTTGAAGGATGATAAAGAAGATATTTCATTATTTAATGATGCTCCTGTAGCTGGTTCGCTTACGATGACCTCCCTTAAAATTGGATAAACATTATGAATAAATTTTTCTGTATTTCGGTTTTATTTTTATTCTTCGGATGGAATAACGGTAATTCACAATCGTTATATTTCCCTCCAACAAATAATAATTTGCCTTGGGATACTCTTTCTCCGATTACATTGAATTGGTGTCCTGATAAAATTGATTCGCTTTATTCGTATTTAAGTGATCAGGATACGAAAGGATTTATTGTTTTAAAGGATGGTAAAATTGTATTAGAAAAATATTTCGGGACATTCACCAAAGACAGTTTATGGTATTGGGCATCGGCAGGTAAAACAATTACTTCCTTTTTAGTTGGTAAAGCGCAAGAAGAAAATTATTTATCCATTACCGATACAACATCTTCTTATCTTGGGAATGGCTGGACCAATTGTCCGCTGATAAAAGAGCGAAAAATTACGATACAAAATCAGTTAACCATGACTACTGGTTTAGATGATTTAGTACCTGATGATAATTGTACAATCGATACCTGTTTAAACTACATTGCCGATGCGGGAACACGTTGGGCGTATCATAATGCACCTTATACTTTACTCGAAGATGTAATTACCAATGCGACTAATTTATCCATCAATAATTACACACAAGCCAAATTAAAATCACCTACGGGTATGGATGGATTCTGGTATACAAATGGCTATAACAACGTATTTGCAAGTACTCCGCGCAGTATGGCACGCTTTGGATTACTTGCGCAAAACGATTTTATTTGGAACAACGATACGCTTTTAAATGATGCGGTATATCGACAGCAAATGGTAAATACGTCACAAAGTTTAAATCAATCTTATGGCTATTTGTGGTGGTTGAATGGAAAGAGTTCATTTATGGTTCCTACTATACCATTTACATTTCCAGGCACTATTTGTCCTCATGCCCCTAACGATATGTTTTCAGGGATAGGGAAAAATGGACAGATAGTAAGCATATCGAGAAATAAAGGAATTGTTTTGGTAAGAATGGGAAATAATCCAAATACAGGTGATGTTTCGATTGTATTAGTTGATTCGATCTGGAGTAAATTAACTGCAGCCATGTGTTTAAGTACAGATATCGAAGATGTGAATTCCTCAACTGCTATTTCTATCTATCCTAATCCTGCGAATGAACTTCTTTATATTCGTTCCAATGAAAATATTCGTTACTCCGGTAGCGTTAGTAGTTATGATGGCAAGGACATTCTTAATTTTGAAGATGCCACTTCGATTGACATTTCATCTTTATCAAAAGGAATTTATTTTTTACACATTCAAATGAAAAGTGAGAGTCGTGCAATACGATTTATCAAACAATAAAAAAGGAGCGTTTAAAAACGCTCCTTTTACCCGACTCTATGTAATTTATTAAACTAAAATTCCTGCAATAGTAGCTGATAGATAAGAAGCTAATGTTCCAGCTAACAAGGCTTTTAATCCTAGCTGTGCTAATTCATTTCTTCTTTCAGGTGCTAATTCTCCAATACCTCCAATTTGCATTCCTACACTCGCAAAATTCGCGAAGCCACAAATGGCAATCGATACAATCAGTAATCCTTTCTCCGTTAAAATAGGGACTGCTTTCGTTGATAAATTCTGGAAGGCAACAAATTCGTTCACTGTTAATTTTTGTCCAAGTAACGTTGCTACATTTTGCACGTCTTGTTGAGGTACACCCATTGCCCATGCTAACGGATAAAATGCTTTTCCAAAAATCCAGTTTAAGCTTAAATTTAAATCAGGACTAAACCAATGTCCAACGTGAATCAACATCCAATCAACCATTGCAATTAACGCAATAAATCCGATTAACATCGCAATTACATTCATCGAAATTTTAAATCCGTCACTTGCTCCGTGAGAAATTGCATCGATAATATTCACATAATTACTTTTCACTTCTAATTTCACTTCACCCATTGTTTGGCTTTGCTCTGTTTCAGGATATAAAATTTTTGAGATCACCAATGCACCTGGAGCGGCCATTAAACTAGCTGCAATTAATTTCGGTGCAAGGTCTAATCCTGCTTGCGCACCCATGTTTACATACACGACTAATATACCACCTGCAATACAGGCCATACTACCAGCCATACTCGCCAGCAATTCACTCTTGGTCATGTTCTTTAAATACGGGCGAATCATTACTTGTGCTTCAATTTGTCCTACGAATGCACTTGCTACATTACTCAAGGCCTCTGCTCCACTCACACGCATTATAAAATTCATTGCCTTCGCTACGATTGCTACAACGCGTTGCATAAATCCTACATGATATAAAATAGCTACCAACACACAAACTAAAATAATGGTTGCTGTAATGTTGAATGCAAAAACGAATCCTCCACTCATGAAAGAAGCAACTGTACCATTAAACTGCTGAACTGCTACGCCACCATATACGAACTCTGCTCCCTTACGTGCAAACTGTTCAATCTTTTCCATTCCATGTCCGAGTTGTTGGAAGAACGCTGTAACAGGAGGAATTTTTAATACGAGTATTGCAATCACAATTTGTAATGCGATACCGCTAAATACCAAACGAAGATTAATTGCTTTGCGATTATTGGATAACAGGTATGCGATACCCAATATCACAATCATTCCAATAAGTCCCGTAAAACGTTCCATTCTAAATCAGTTTAAGGTTTGAAGGGTAATATTACTAAATCTTTTGCAATGAAAAAACGCAAGCCAACTAAATTATAATAGACCTAGTGTAGTACAAGCTGCTTGCGCTGCAATCTGCTCTGCCTTCTTTTTTACAAAATCAACTCCAACTGCTACTTCTTTATCATCTACTAACAAACGGACTTTTATCAAACGATCTTTTTGTTCTTCCTCTACTGTTTCAAAAACGATGGAATGTTTTTCTCGTTGTCCCCAATTTAAAATCAGACTTTTAAAATTCTTTTCTGTCTGTTCTATTTCATGTAAATCGACATGAATACGAATGATCCGTTCGAGAATAAAATTTTGTGTTTTTGCATACCCTTTATCGAGATAAATAGCACCTATGAGCGCTTCAAAAGCATCTCCATACATAGAACGATAGGTACCTATGGCTGCTTCTTTTTGAAGTAACTCATCGATGCCAATTTTAACAGCTAAGTTTTTTAAATTCTCACGACTCACAATACGGCTACGCATCTCCGTTAGAAAGCCTTCATCGCGATAAGGAAATTTTTTAAAGAGCATATCAGCAACTACAGCACCTAATACTGCATCACCTAAATACTCTAAACGTTCGTTACTTAATGGTACTCCGTTATCTGTTTCACGAGAGATAGAACGATGACTAAATGCCAATTGATAAACAGCAATATTTCCAGGATAAAATCCCAAGAGATTACGCAGCGAGCGAATAAGATTTTTCTCTTGCTGATCAGATGAAAATAATAATTTGAATAGGGACTTTAGCAACATGAATTAACTTGAAAATTACTTAAACTTTTTTCTACCGAATTATATGAAGATTGCGAGCGTTAAAGAAAAAAGTATTGGTATTTGTTGTTGCTTTTTTAATCATTATCAAAAATAAAATTAATAGTCGGAATAAAAAAATTGTTGGCAATATGCTAATTTGAAAATTTGAAAATGAAATGCTGAAGCGAACTCGTAGAGTTCTGCTTCAGCGTGTGCTAATGAAGGCACGGTGGTTGAGGCTCTCGAAACCAACTGCCCTTCGAGATCAGGAACTGTACTTGAAGCTTCGCCTCGCGAAACATCGCGACGAGTCCAGAAGCCTCGGGATTGAAAATATTGCAGCTACTTTATTAGACTTACGTCAAGCGAATAAATTCATCTTCCAATCGAATATTGAAACTGATTTCTGCTTTTAATGCTTTAAATACTTTTAATATGGTATCAATGGTAGCGCTATTCGCACTGCTTTCGAGCTTTGAAATTTGGGCTTTTTGCACGCCGATAAGTTTGCCTAATTCTTCTTGGGTGAGATTGCGCTCTTGACGAGCAGCTTTAATCATCTTACCCAATATGTCCATTCTTAATTCGTATTCATAATCTTCGCGAGCAATTGAGCCTGGTTTACCAATGAACTCGTCCTTCATTTGATCGAGAGAATATGTTTTAACACGTTTGGTTGCCATGATTTTCTTTTATTTGTTTTTAAAATAATTTTCTTTTAATCTAACAGCCCTTTCAATTTCATTTTTAGGAACCTTATCTACTTTCTTAATAAATCCATGAGTTGCTATTACTAATGTTTCTTTATTATCCGTCTTATCCCAAAAGGCTAAAAGTCTAATTTGAGATCCGTTGTATTTAGTTCTAAACTCCCAGATATCATTTTGTAATTTCTTGAATAATTTTGGGTCATTTGTTTGCTCTGCTAAATCGATATTGTAAATGACTTTTTTAATTGATTTTTGATCTAAACCTGATATAAATTTCCTTGCATCCTCTAGAAATATCGTTTCAAAAAATCTCATTTATTTCAAATACTATTACTATGCAAAGATATAGAAAGTTTCTAAAATTAGAAACTTTAGTAGTGCAAAAAATTTATCTGTAAAACCTTATAGCCACGGGTTTAAACCCGTGGCTATAATGGTAACTATTTTTTCAAAAAGATTTGACCAATATACCTGTACAGATGTGGGTTTAAACCCACATCTGTAGAGATATGATTTTTTAAATGGAATCCGCAAACGAACCTAAAACAATAGCCACGGGTTTAAACCCGTGGCTATATTGAATGATTTATAATTCCATTGATAAAATAAAATACACCCCAGATCTATGGAGATTTAATTTTTTTTAATGAAATCGGGAATGAAACGTTAAACTACGCCTTGTACTTCTTGATAATAATAGAGGCATTATGACCTCCGAAGCCGAATGTGTTACATAAAGCGGCGCGAACTGTACGATGCTGAACTTTGTTGAAAGTGAAATTCAACTTTGGATCAAAAGCAGGATCGTCGGTAAAGTGATTAATTGTTGGAGGAATAACATCATTCACAACAGCAAGAACTGTTGCAACTGATTCGATAGCACCAGCAGCACCCAACAAGTGGCCAGTCATCGATTTAGTAGAGCTGATATTTAAATCATATGCACTTTCACCAAACAATTTTAAAATTGCTTTGGCTTCACTCGGATCACCAACTGGTGTTGATGTTCCATGCACGTTGATGTAATCAATATCCGAAGGTTGCAGACGAGCATCATTCAGTGCATTACGCATTACATTAAACGCTCCTAATCCTTCAGGATGAGTAGCAGTTAAATGGTACGCATCTGCGCTTAATCCGCCGCCAGCTACTTCCGCATAAATCTTAGCTCCACGCTTGATAGCATGCTCATACTCTTCAAGAATTAAACAAGCAGAACCTTCACCTAAAACGAATCCATCACGATCTACATCGAACGGACGAGAAGCAGTTTCAGGGGAGTCATTTCTTTCTGAAAGCGCGTGCATTGCATTGAATCCACCTATACCGGCTTCATTCACTGCTGCTTCGCTACCTCCCGATAAAATAACATCCGCTTGACCTAAACGAATTGTATTAAATGCATCAATAAGTGCATTTGTAGAAGAGGCGCAAGCAGAAACGGTCGTATAGTTTGGTCCTCTGAATCCATAACGCATGGAGATATGCCCAGAGGCGATATCTGCAATCATTTTAGGAATAAAGAAAGGATTAAAACGTGGAGTACCATCTCCCTTAGCGAAGTTAGAAACCTCATCTAAAAACGTACGCAAGCCGCCGATACCAGAACCCCAAATCACACCTATGCGATCAGGATCAAGGCCGGCATTTAAAAGCCCGGCATCCTGAACTGCTTCCTCTGAACTAGCGATTGCCAATTGAGAGAAACGATCAAGTTTCCGGGCTTCTTTTCGGTCTAGATATTTACCTGGATCAAAATCTTTGACCTCACAGGCAAATTGCGTCTTAAATTTGGATGCATCAAACAAGGTAATAGGGGCAGCACCACTTTTACCATCTAGTAAACCTTGCCAATAATCGGCAACATTATTACCTAATGGTGTGATAGCACCTAAGCCTGTTATTACTACTCGTTTAAGCTCCATTGCGCGAACTAAACTGATTAATTACTTTGCGTTAGCTGTAATGTAATCAACCGCCTGACCTACAGTAGCAATTTTCTCTGCTTGGTCGTCTGGGATTGAAATGCTGAATTCTTTTTCGAATTCCATGATTAATTCAACTGTATCCAGTGAATCTGCACCAAGATCGTTAGTAAAACTAGCTTCATTGGTTACTTCGTTTTCGTCAACTCCTAATTTGTCAACGATAATCGCTTTTACGCGTGCTGCAATGTCTGACATTGTAGTGGGTTATTTAGTTAAGATAGGGGGCAAAAGTAAAAAAAAAGGACTTTAAACTTCAAAATAAATTGAGGGAATTGCACGAATACCTTTACCTAAGTCCCCTATTTATTATCCAAACGACTGAAAACCAAAACATAGCAATCTGTTTTTTTTCAAAAAAGTTTATCACAAATCAGCGAATAAGCCCCTTAAATAAGTAAAAAGGGCCCTTTTGAGGCCCTTACATCAATCCAAAAAGAATGGGAATGGATTAGGCCGAAGCCCTGATGTTGTATCAAATCTACAATTACTTTTTAATTACTACAATATATTTTACATAAAAAAAGGCCACCTATTGGCGACCTTTTCTATATCGATATACTGAAGCTTATTTTACGTGACCCCAGTTTTCACCGCTTTTAATACGGTATAACTGCATTTCACTGATTTCAAAATGCTCAGCAATTTCACGCATTGTCTTCTTGCGATTTTTACTATTAATCATTTCTTTAATCTTGCGAACAACACCTTCTGTTAACTTATGACCTTTCTTACGGTTGATTGAACGGTATGCTAATACAGCAGGACTTTTTTGCTGATGTGCTTCCATTTCTTCTTTGGTAGCCCAGCGAAGATTCTTAACTGAGTTATCTTCTTTGTTATAGTTTAAGTGAATAACATAAACCTTTTTGCTGCTTCTATTAGCAATAAAAGCTTCAGCCACTAAGCGATGAAGAAACAATGTAAGGTTTTCACCTGCTGGTTTTAACTTCAATGTTGGATAACCACCCATCAGCGTACCACGCAGAAGAGTTCCTTCCATTACATTAGTTTTAAAACTTGCTAAACGACCACGGTCGGAAACAGCATACTTGAAACGGAAGTCGCCGCTATCTAATTTAACGGTTTTCCATTTTTCATTTTTCAATGACTTAATCATAGGTTTTGTTTTAATAAGAATCTAAAGTATTGAAAAAAACTATATAAGCTCCAAATTTTTTTGATTATTTCGTTATAACGTACCCTTTCCCCTCGTAAATCTCCCCTTTTACCCGATAATCTAAGAGCTTTGTCCAAGTCTTATAACGCTTATAACCTGCTATTGTAAATTGTAGCAACTAACAACAATACTATGTTCAACTCTATATTCCCCTCTCGAAAAAACGATCGTTACTTCCGCAATTACAAAGTTCAGCAGTCGTTGAATTTTATCAAACGATTTGTATTTAAAATTCCAACCTTGAAGCCGATTCCTATTAAATCGAATAATTCTAACGTTAGGCGTATACGATGAAAATTGTTGATTTGACAATTTGAAGATTTGACAATTTGAAAATGAAGTGTAATTAGCAATTTGAAGATTGCTGGTGGTAGAGGAAAGATTTCTGCGAGGTATAAAAAATAACGGTCCCTGAAGGGATGTTATTTTTTTATTCTTCTTTTCACTCCAGCCGTGAGGGCTCCAACTTTTTTCTTGCCTTCGAGTCACCTCAGGCACCGAAAAAAAGTAGGCAAAAATGCCACCGCTGTAAAATTATTACTGAGTTGCCTACGTGCGCAATGGAAATAATCGAACTCGCCATGTAGGAAAAGTCCTACATGTCTCAAACACCGCTTATTTCTAATCGCTGCTTACTTCATCAACTTTTAACCGTAATAATTTTAAGGCGGACTTTTTAATCTATCAAAGGCATTGATATAAGAAAAATCGGCCTCAGTTTATTCGGTTTTTTACGAAGAGAAAAATGCGTTAAACAAATTTAGAAGTTCCGAGCCAACGAGGAAATCACTGAATTTGTAGCAATTTTATCGAGAAAAAAATTTGCATGCAAAAGAATAAAGTGTAGCCTTGACTTTTTCTTTGGTTCTTTCATTTTGTGTCAAGACAAAAGAAAGAACTTACCTAAATTTAAAATTAAGTAACTAATTGAATGTAGCTATAGAAATCGATTTTTAAAAGAAAAAACTTTTCAATTTATCAATGCTTCATCAATTTCATGAAATGAAAATAAAAAAAGTGAATTTTATTTTGCAATCTCTCCACATATCCTTTGCTTTGCAGCATGAAACGAATCGCCATTTTCGCATCAGGGAAAGGAAGTAATGCGGATAGCTTATGTTCTCATTTAGTGAATCACGCTTCTATTGAAGTAGCTTTGATATTATCTGATCGAAAAGAAGCCGGTGTTTTTGCTATTGCTAAAAAGCATCATGTGCAAGCGATTTATTTGAACAAAGAATTATTAAATAATCCCGATCAAGTAGTAGCGCTTTTAAAGGAACATCATATTGATGTGTTAGTGCTTGCTGGTTATTTGAAGTTAGTACCTCATGAGTGGATTGCTAATTACCCAGGAAAGATTTTCAATTTACATCCTGCGTTATTACCGAAGTTTGGAGGTAAGGGAATGTATGGAATGCACGTACATCGTGCGGTGGTAGCTTCTGGCGAAACACAAACGGGCATCACCATCCACGAAGTAAACGAACATTACGATGAAGGCAAAATACTTTTTCAGGCTCGCACTACCGTTGAACTTACCGACTCACCCGAACGCGTATCCGAAAAGATTGCTGCGTTGGAGAAAGAGCATTTTGCTAGGGTGATTACAGAGGTGGTGGAGAAATTACCTTTACAATATTTATTTCATTTTTAAATTACCGAATATTTTCCGACAATTAAAGTCAAAGGTTCTTTTTCACAAACTACAACCATGCATTTTTATTGGAGGGCAAGGATTAAAAGTTTATATTTGAAAAATATAATTATTAGCTTTAAAATTTAAATTTAGAAAAGTACTATGGTCAGAATAAACAATATTTAATTTATTCTAAATTTCTTCGATTGATTTCCAACACGATGGTAAAAATTTCACAATTAAAAGATGGCGCATTTGGTTAATTGAAAATAATTAGGGTGAGTGATTATAAACTTTAATCAATAAATAATTCGAATCCATTATACGAAGCAATATTTATCAAAGGCTGTATCAAATTGTAATATCTTTCTTTGAAGTGCACGTCATTATCAATGTCTAAATTGCCAAAAACATTTATATAATCTTCCAATAATTTGTTATTTGGTTGACACTCTTTTACTATCAACAAACCTTTAAATTGTATTTCAAAAAACATGTCAAAATACAAATTTATATTTGGTAATTTATCACTCTTTTTTGAATTTGCCTTTTTCTCTACAGGACACAAATTCCATATTAAGTCATGCGAAACAAAATTATAAGGAACGAAATGATCAAGAACATAATCCTCTTTATGTAAATCAATTTTAGTGTATATACATTTTATTGATTTTTGATTATCAAAAACAATGTTCCAATATTTTCTTTGTTTGTCCAATGAATTTCGTATTGCTTGCTTTATTATTTTATTTGGTATATCTGGCACATTGGGGTTTTTACTTTGTAGAAATAATGTTAGCTTCCAAAAACAATAATTCTTAATTATTGATGAATTTGCAAGTATATATTCTATCCAATCATTATTAATAATAATGCATTCTCGATGAACTGCATATAAACAATTTTCTTCAAAATTTTGTGATTTAGAATAAATAGCTATTTTATTTTTTTCGCTAGGGAACCACGGACTCAAAAACCAATGTGGTACATTATTATCAAATTGATTTAGTTGATTAATTGTAATTGGATTATTCGAGTTAAAAATAGCATTAAACAATTCATTTTTATTTAAATCAACACTTAAGTTTTCATATTTAGCAATATTATCTATTGCAAATTTGATCTTATCTTGGACACCAAAAGATAAATGGAAATATTTAATTGGATACCAAGCATTACTTATCATTCTAGCGAATATTTCTTTTTTAGAAATAACAATTGATTGATATTCATTTCTTGATTCGATAGATTCGATTATAGAAATCAGCCAATAAAATTTATAGCTTGCAGATGTATTATTAAAACACGCAGAAAGTTTTATTATAGATAAGTTACTATTATTCGGTAGCATTTTAAATATTAATTATTTTCTTTAACCATTCCCTTGTTTCAGGGTCACTACTAAACACTAAACATCCTTTCATACCTCTCGTCATTAATGTTCGATAGGTATTTTTAATGATTAATTCAGCCATTTCTTTTCCCTTGACATTATCATTTTTTAATAATTGTTTTAATCCGTGAATGCTTTTATCAGAGCTCGCTCTCTTCTCCGGTTGACAAACCCATTGTCCATTACGAATTACTAAATCATCACCCATTATAACACCAACATAATCTACTTCTAAGCCTTGGCAGGTATGAATACAACCAATCTGGTTCACCGATTCAGGACGGATAATCCAAAGCGAACCATCTTCTGTTAAGTTCCATTGCATGCCAAATTTAAATTCCGGAATTACAATATCCATCGCATTTTTATCCTTCTTCGAATTCCATGGCCAACAATATCCGGCTACAATTCTTGCACGATTACGAATTAGATTATACTTTTCAATCTTCGCTCGTAAATCATTTGGATTATCAAACAATTCAAATTGGTAATTCAAATCTTTTAAATCGACATTGGCGGTTGGTTTAATAGCCAGCATATTATCAAGCCATGCTAAGTACCCATCACTACCATTACATCTGAACTGGCTTTCTAATTCCATATAGTGAACCTCAGCATTCGCTTTACGAGCCCACATTTCAATTTCGCCTTTAGTTCCAATGTCTTTCATTGTTACACGTTGGTCTTCATCAATAAAAAATACACTGCACTTTGCCGCATTAATAATTTCCATTACTTGATTCTTCCCAAGATTTGAAAACATACCGCTCTTTTCATTCAAGCGATGTGCTTCATCAACAATCAATGCGTCAAATTCTCCATTTGCAGCATTAATATAGGTTCCTGAACCTTTAAACAAATTATCAACCCACGACTTACTACGATATCCTTTTAATCGACTTGCATATACAGATCTTGGAGCACTGTTTTTACTTACATACTGAACTAATTTGCGCTCTGCGGTTAGCCGAGCCGTTAGTTGTATTGCTACTACTGATTTTCCTGTTCCTGGCCCTCCTCTTACGATTACAACTTTTTTGTTTTCTCGAGAAGCTTGTGTAATTAACTGCTTCGCTTTCTCATAAACAATTTTTTGATCATCTACCATCACAAACTCTTCATGACCATCAATCATTTTAGCGATACTATCAGCAATCGTTTTTGAAGGTCTGATTTGACCATTCTCAATACGATACATAATGTTTGTTGGATCGCCATATTTTACAAAGCGCTTAATAAATTCTGAAAGCTTAACTACATCTTTCTTTATGAAAAGTGGTGCTTTATCAGTATATTCTTGATAAAAAGGTAATGCTAAATCGCCAGCACTCTCACAATTATGCAAAAAAGCGCAAGGCTGTAATACGATTTCTTTTTGATAAACCTCTTCATTAAACCCTTCTAATAATGAAGCATAACTCCATGCCTGATAACTTGGATGGCTTACTTCACGAACAGCTCCACCAACAAATGCTTTAACAACACCATCAAGCCCGGTTGCAGTTGCCGCCTCCCATTGTTTAAGTTCAATAATTACTGCACAATCCTGTTTACTATTGTTTTGTCCGGTGATGATAAAATCTATTCGCTTGCTAGTATTTGGAACTTGACATTCAATACTAATTTTTGCATCCGAAGGAATTTCAGCATCATCTAAAACATTACGCATATATTGTAATGAATTTCGCCAAGAAGCGACCTCTCGTTCACTCGTTTTTCTCTGAAATTGCTTTTGAAAATTTTGATGAATGATGTAATCTATTTTACTTTCTCTTACGTGAAACATAAAAGTCTCTTTCGATTCCTGGTAGACAATCATAACTCATTATACTTGGTGGCAGTTCCTTTTGATTTTTCTACAGGATATTTCTCAGCATTTTTTGCCACTTTATCGCTTACAATCTGATTAACATCTAAATTATAATGATGCGTAATTAGTAATGCATATGCGAATACATCAGCTAATTCTTCCTTTACTTTTTCCACATTAGCATCTTCAGCCTTTTTCCAGAGAAATGTTTCTAAAAGCTCATTTGCTTCAATTGATAAAGCCATTGCTAAATCCTTCGGATTATGAAACTGCTCCCAATCACGCTCATCGCGAAACTGCACTAATAACTCTTCAAGCTTTTTAAAATCCGACATTTTAACCCTTATTTATAAATATTTTTAAGCTTTGTAAAATAAGTAAAAAATCGAATAGGTTGTTTGCCCAAATGGGTGATTTTTGAGACAATTGGGGTCGGTAAGTACATAATTAATATAAATTATCTCATCACCATCTCGACTATGATTAAATGATTGCCCTGATTATTTTTTATTGATTGTAAAATATTAAGGCAAATAATTCTAAACTCTTTTATCATCCATTATCTTTACTAACATAAATTCAGATTTAATTAAAAACGAATATTTAAAATGTTTAACGAAGCTAGAAGATAAATGCATTGACAAAAGGCAGGTTTGGTGCACGTCAAGGCAAAAATATTTTACTCAAAATAACTGAGCATTTAGACTAATTGAATGGTTGTCCTCACAAATGAAAATTACTAGGTAAGCAACCAAATTTTAAAGGGACGTTTCCCGAGTTATACAAGCAAATGATGTCATATTATAAAAAGTAAATTGTATATATTAAACTTAAAACTTTAAAAAATGATAGAGGACTTTTTTAAACTTAATGACGATTATATGAAAGCACATCCAAACGCGGAAAATCCAAGTTCTTATGTTTATGTTTTTGGAATTGATGCATTAACTCAATTGATAAAATTAGCAAATGGAAAAGAATTAAAATTTAAAGTTGTGGATGATGTAACTGACTCAATTGATGTTTACATTGACAATAAAAAAATTAATTTAGACGGCACACTATAAAAAAAATTACTTGTAACCGAAGCAATTAAAAAGTCGCTTGACGACCTTGCTAAATTGGGCTTTTTAAAATCTTACTTTTACCGTCAATTGTGCGAATGGCATAACAAATTTTTGCTATAATTATTAGCTGACTTGAACTTTGAGTTTACCTTTTCACAAAATCAAATAAATCACACAAATCAAATAAATCACCGTCCCGACAATTTACACCCCAACCTTACTCTTCTCCATCAACACCCTCACCGATTGTTTAATGGCGTTGGTATCGAAGTGACACTCGTCGTACAATTCTTTTTGTTCGCCGTGTTCTATAAAGCGATCTGGAATGCCTAGTCGGACTAACTGCGATGAATAGCCGTGGTCGAGCATAAACTCTGCTACCGCGCTTCCAAAGCCGCCCTGTAAGCATCCATCTTCTACAGTAATCACTTTTTTGTACTCGTTAAAAATCTCGTGTAACATCGCCTCATCTAACGGCTTCACAAAACGCATATCGTAATGCGCCGGATATAATCCCTCTTGCGCTAATTGATCGCAAGCTTCTACCGCAAAATTTCCTGGATGTCCTATGGTAAGTATCGCTACTCCCTCTCCTCCACGTAACATTCTACCCTTGCCCACCGGAATCGCTTCAAATGGTTTGCGCCAGTCTACCATCACACCATTACCTCTCGGGTAACGAATGCTAAACGGACCCATATTCGGATGCTGCGCCGTGTACATCAGGTTTCTTAATTCCTGCTCGTTCATCGGTGCCGATACAATCATATTTGGAATGCAACGGAAAAAGGCATAGTCAAACGAACCGTGATGTGTAGGTCCATCTGCTCCTGCTAATCCACCGCGATCTAAACAAAAAACAACATTCAACTTTTGTAATGCTACATCATGCACCACTTGATCGTAGGCACGTTGCATAAACGATGAGTAAATGTTACAATATGGAATCATGCCTTGAGTAGCCATACCCGCAGAGAACGTTACTGCGTGCTGCTCTGCAATACCTACGTCAAACGCACGATCTGGAATCGCTTTCATCATAATGTTCAACGAACATCCCGAAGGCATTGCTGGTGTAACACCAATAATTTTATTGTTCATCTCTGCCAACTCCACAATGGTATGTCCGAAAACATCTTGATAGCGTGGTGGCTTCGGTGTAGTATCTACTGGTTTAAAAATCTCTCCTGTAATCTTATCAAACAATCCTGGTGCATGCCATTTGGTTTGATCTTTCTCTGCTAATTCAAAGCCCTTACCCTTTACCGTTACACAATGTAAAATTTTCGGACCAGGGATTTTCTTTAAGTCGTTTAACACTTTTGCTAAGTGGTTCACATCGTGTCCGTCAATAGGACCAAAATAACGGAACTTCAACGATTCAAAAAGATTGCTCTGCTTTAAGAGCGCACTCTTCATGGCATTTTCTACCTTTTGCGCTACTGCCTGAGCGTTAGGACCAAATTTACTGATGGCTCCTAACATCTTCCATACTTCGTCTTTTACTTTGTTGTAAGTTTCAGAAGTAGTGATGTCGGTTAAATATTCTTTTAAAGCACCTACGTTAGGGTCGATGCTCATGCAATTATCATTCAGTACTACCAACACATTCGAATCTTCAATACCAGCATGGTTCAAGGCTTCAAACGCCATTCCTGCTGTCATTGCACCATCACCTATAACGGCTACGTGTTGACGTTTTTTATCGCCTTTCAATCGCGAAGCTACCGCCATACCTAAGGCAGCAGAAATAGAAGTAGATGAATGTCCTACTCCAAATGTATCGTATTCACTCTCGGAACGCTTTGGGAAACCACTGATACCTTGATAAATTCGGTTAGTATGAAAAACATTTCTACGTCCTGTTAAAATTTTATGTCCGTATGCTTGATGTCCCACATCCCAGATTAACTGATCATCGGGAGTGTTCATCACATAATGTAAAGCCACGGTTAACTCTACTACGCCTAAGCTTGCTCCAAAGTGACCACCATTCACAGAAACGATATCGATGATGTATTCTCTAAGTTCCTTGCATACCTGCTCTAACTGCGACTTCTTTAACTTGCGTAAATCGTGCGGGGTTTGAATAGTAGATAAAAGGGGTCCGGCTTGAATTTCTTTAGGCATAAATGAGGGTTTGATTCGTTCAAAACGCTTAATCAACGAACAGCACTGGCGTTTTGTATCCGTCGATGTAAAATTAACAATTTTTTAGTGATATTGTTTTGATAATCGCCCCTAAATGGCTGTAAAGGTTGAATTTGTACGTGAAAAGCAGTTTCTTTGCATCGCAATTTAAGCAATTGCTATTTTAAAATTATGGAACATACACAGGTAAAGGAATTATTGAATGCCGCCTCGATTGGTCAATCGGCAATCGCGAAAGGATGGGTGCGCACGAAGCGTGGAAATAAAAATGTTGCTTTCGTAGCGTTAAACGACGGAAGTACGATTCATAATTTACAGTTGGTTATCGACCCAAATCAGATAGGAGAAGAGCTTTTAAAGCGCATTACCACAGGTGCTTGTATTCGTGCCGTTGGAAATATTGTGGCTTCTCAGGGTTCTGGTCAGGCAACGGAGATGCAGGTCACAGAATTATCGATTTACGGAGAGGCAGATGCAGAGACATATCCTTTGCAAAAGAAAGGACATACCTTAGAGTTCCTTCGTGAAATCGCGCATTTACGTCCGCGTACAAATACCTTCGGTGCAGTATTGCGTATTCGTCATAATATGGCTTACGCGATTAACAAATATTTTAATGATCGTGGATTTTTCTATTTGCATACACCGATTATCACAGGTTCGGATGCGGAAGGTGCAGGAGAGATGTTTCGTGTGTCGGTATTAAATCCAGAGAATCCTCCTCGTAACGAAGAAGGAAAGATTGATTATACACAGGATTTCTTCGGAAAAGAAACCAACTTAACAGTATCGGGCCAGTTAGAGGGAGAATTAGGAGCGATGGCACTTGGTAAGATCTATACGTTTGGACCTACTTTCCGTGCGGAGAATTCAAACACACCTCGTCACTTAGCAGAGTTCTGGATGATTGAACCAGAGATGGCTTTTTATGATATTCATGATAACATGGATTTAGCGGAGGATATGTTGAAGTATTTAATTCAATATGCGCTCGACAATTGCAAAGACGATGTTGAGTTTTTGAATAACATGTACGACAAAGAATTATTAGCTCGCTTACAATCGGTAGTAGAAAAACCATTTAAGCGCATGAGTTATACCGAGGCGATTGATGTGTTAATGCCACATAACGATAAGTTTGAATTCAAAACAGAATGGGGTACTGATTTACAAAAAGAGCATGAGAACTTTTTAGTGGCTCACTTTGGTGGTCCAGTAATTTTAACGGATTATCCGAAGCATATCAAAGCGTTTTACATGAAGCAAAACGACGATGGCAAAACAGTTCGTGCGATGGATGTTTTATTCCCATGGATTGGAGAAATCATTGGTGGCTCTCAGCGTGAAGAAGACTATACGAAGTTAAAAACGCGAATGGACGAAATGAATATTCCTGAGCATGAATTATGGTGGTATTTAGATACACGTAAGTTCGGCGCTTGTCCGCATGCCGGTTTTGGATTAGGCTTTGAGCGATTAGTTTTATTCGTAACAGGCATGAGTAATATCCGCGATGTGATTCCTTTCCCAAGGACACCGAAGAATGCGGAATTTTAATGAGATAATTTGCTGATTTGAAAATTTGATAATGAAGCATTTCGATATAAAAAGGTGTGGGTTTAAACCCACACCTTTTTTTTTGTGCTGTAAATACCAAAAATTAGAGACCTCTCCTAACCTCTCCAAAGGAGAGGGACGTGGTTTTTAGAAAGTCCCTCCTTCGGAGGGATTTAGGGAGGTAGTTAGCTGTGGAAGAAACTTGAATTAATAAATTAAACCCACAGCTGTTGTTTGTTGCGCACAATTTCAAAAACCCTTTTATTCCCTCCCCTATTAACCTATATTTGTACTTTCGGTTATGCAAAAACTAGGACTCCATCAGAAGCTTCTTCAGAAGTTATCGCCTCAGCAAATTCAGTTGATGAAATTGTTGCAGGTGCCCGCTGCATCGATGGAGCAACGTATCAAAGAAGAGTTAGAAATTAATCCAGCGTTAGAAGAAGGTGATGAAGAAGAATTAGAACTTGAGAACACTGACGAGGAAACATCCGAAGATGAGCAAGAAGAAAAAGATGATTTTGAAGACGAGAAAGAAGAGGATTTAATTGATAAGGATGAAGACTTCGATATTGAAGATTACATCAATGATGATGATGTTCCGTATTACAAAACGAACGCAAACAATACTTCTCCCGATGATGAAAAAAGAGAAACACCAATAACAGTTAGTGTTTCTTTTCAGGATATTTTACTTTCTTCATTAGGCTTATTACCACTCGATAATCATCATTATATTATTGCTCAACATTTAATTGGTAGTTTAGATGACGATGGTTATTTACGTCGTGATTTGAATTCGATTGTTGATGATTTATCCTTCTCGCAAAATATTCAAACAACACGCGAAGAGTTAGAGGAAACATTAAAAGTAATTCAGACATTAGATCCTGCAGGAATAGCAGCGCGCGATTTACGTGAGTGTTTATTGCTTCAGTTAGATCGTAAGAAACAAGAACATCATCCGCATGAAATTGCCTATCGTATCGTTCACGATTATTTCGATGAGTTCAGTAAAAAACATTACGAGAAAATTCAGAAAAATTTAGAGCTAACCGATGAGGAACTAAAAGAAGCGATTCATGATATCGTTAGTTTAAATCCTCGTCCAGGAGGTGGTTCTGCGGAGGAGACACGCAGCTCACAACAAATTATTCCTGATTTTATTTTGATGGTGAACGATGGAGAAATGGAGCTCTCTTTGAATTCTCGCAATGAACCCGATCTTCGAGTGAGTCGTTCGTTTCAAGAGATGTTGCAAGCTTATTCGCGCGATAAAAAAAGTGTGAACAAAGAAGCCATCACTTTTATTAAATCGAAGATTGATTCAGCGCGTTGGTTTATTGATGCTATTCGCCAGCGACAAATTACTTTATACACTACCATGCAAGCTATCATGGAGCATCAGAAAGATTATTTTTTAAATGGTGATGAGCGACAGTTGAAGCCAATGATTTTGAAAGATATTGCTGAGATAGTGCAGATGGATATTTCAACGGTATCGAGGGTAGCGAATAGTAAATATGTAGAAACACCTTACGGAACTTTCTTACTTAAATATTTTTTCTCCGAAGGATTACAGACTGATTCAGGTGAAGAGGCATCGAGTCGTGAGATCAAGAAAATTTTAGAAGATGCTATTGGTGGTGAGGATAAACGCAAGCCATTACCAGACGAGAAATTAGCTGAATTACTCAATAGCAAAGGCTATAACATTGCACGCCGTACTGTAGCAAAATACCGTGAACAACTGAATATTCCGGTAGCGCGACTTCGTAAAGAAGTTTAAAATTAATTTTTGTGGTATTCCCTTTTTCTGATTCTAAAAAATAGGGTAAAAAACTTACCTTTGCACTCTACTTTGTGAAGGAAAAGAAATATGTCGCAACATTTATCAGAACAAGAGATTTTTCGTCGTAAGAGTCTCGAAGAATTATTAAGCATGGGTATTAATCCGTACCCTGCTGCATTGTATCCCGTGAATTGCTATTCGGAACAGATTCATGCAGGATTTGATGCTAACCCAGATGCCTTTAAAGAGGTGGTTGTTGCAGGTCGTATTATGTCGCGCCGCATCATGGGAAATGCATCGTTTGCTGAATTGCAAGATGCACAAGGAAGAATTCAGCTTTACTTTAAGCGTGATGAAATTTGTCCGGGTGAAGACAAGACTTTATACAATACCGTTTTCAAAAAACTAATTGATACAGGTGATATCATCGGTGCGAAAGGATATGCTTTCCGCACGCAGATGGGAGAACTTTCTATTCACGTTTCTGAATTTACGATTCTTTCTAAGTCGTTGCATCCATTGCCAACAGTGAAAGAAAAAGACGGAGAAGTATTCGACGCATTCAGTGATCCTGAGCAACGTTATCGTCAACGTTATATTGATTTAATTGTAAACCCTCACGTGCGTGAAACATTTGTGAAGCGTTCGAAGTTGGTGAATAGTATGCGTTCGTTTTTAAATGAGAAAGGATATCTAGAAGTAGAAACACCTATCCTTCAACCTTTGTATGGTGGTGCTGCTGCTCGTCCGTTTAAAACACATCATAATACACTCGACATGACGCTTTACTTACGTATTGCGAATGAGCTTTATTTGAAGCGTTTGATTGTTGGTGGTTACGATGGCGTATTTGAATTTGCAAAAGATTTTCGCAACGAAGGAATGTCGCGTTTTCATAATCCAGAATTTACGCAAATGGAATTGTATGTTGCGTACAAAGATTATAATTGGATGATGGAAACAGTGGAAGCCATGGTTGAAAAAATTGCCTTAGACTTACACGGAAAAACAGAAGTACAAGTTGGAGAGCACATGATTAATTTCGCGCGCCCTTGGAAACGTTTTACGATGTATGAAGCGATTCAACATTTTACGGGTGTAGATATTTCTGAAATGAATGAAGACGAAATGCGTGAAGCAGCGAAGAAGTTAGGTGTTGAAGTAGATGCTTCTTTAGGTCGTGGAAAAATTATCGATGAACTATTTGGTGAGTTCTGCGAGCCAAAATTAATTCAGCCTACTTTCATTACGGATTATCCAGTAGAGATGAGTCCGCTGGCAAAGAAGCACCGTAGCAAAGAAGGGTTAGTAGAACGCTTTGAAGCGATTTGTAATGGTAAAGAAATTTGCAATGCGTACTCTGAGTTAAATGATCCTATTGATCAACGTAAGCGTTTTGAAGAGCAATTAGAGTTAGGTAAGCGTGGTGATGAAGAAGCAATGATGTTGGATGAAGATTTCCTTCGTGCAATTGAATTCGGAATGCCTCCTACATCAGGATTAGGAATTGGTATTGATCGTTTATCGATGATCATGACGAACTCTCCTTCTATTCAAGATGTATTGTTCTTCCCTCAGATGCGTCCTGAATTAACAGGAGCAGGAGTGGTGAAAGAAGAAGCGGTATTAGATGGTGTTCCTTCTCCTTGGGACGAGGTCTTGATGAAAATGGGCATCACAACGAGCCAGCAACTAAAAACAATGAACCCTAATAAGTTGTTTAATGACTTAGGCGGAATGCGTAAAAAACTTAAAATAGAATCCTCCCTTCCTTCATTAGACGATGTGAAGAGTTGGATGTCGTAATAAGAAAGGCCGGGTAATTCCGGTCTTTTTAATTAAAATGAAAATTATGAAAAAAAGAATTTTATTACTGATTGCTGTTGCAGCGTTTAAATTAACTAACGGTTATGCACAGCTGAACGAAGCTAAGGTTACTCCGAATCTTAAAAAGCATATTTCTACTTTAGCTTCGGATGAATATGGTGGACGAGAGCCAGGAACAAAAGGCGAAGTACTAGCTTATACGTATATCAGCAAGCAGTTTAAAGAAATTGGCTTGAAAGAAAAAGGCACGAATGGCTATTTGCAGGAATTTAAGTTTGTGAAATCGGTGAGTATGGATGCATCGTGTGCTATGACGATTAACAGTCAAGCAGTGAAGGCGAATGATGAATTCTTTTTACTTCCCTACTCGAATGATACAACTATGAGTGGTGTCACAAAGTATTTTAACTACGGAATTATTTCGCCAAAAAATAATTACAACGACTATTCAGAGTTACAATCAACAGACCGATTGCCTTTTATTCTGGTAATGGAATACGGCACTCCTGATCATGCTGGTCCGCATAGTAAATACAGTGATGATGCTGACATTCGTACGCGTATTGACAATGCTATTAAGTTTGGTGCAACAGGAGTTATCTTTATCAATAGCAATAAAGATGAACAAGACCCTGAAATCGATTTTAGTAAACGCATTACCGTGAGTAAAATTCCAGTGGCTTTTGTAAAAGGAGCTATGGCTACTGAATTGAAGAATCAAAGTTGTAATGTAACTATGACTACCAAATTGTATAAGGAGGAAGTTAGCGGACATAACATCATTGGTTTCATTGATAATGAAGCGGAGTACACGGTTGTGATTGGTGCGCATTACGATCATTTAGGTTTAGGCGGACATGAATCGCTTTATCGCGGAGAGCCTGCGGTACATAATGGTGCTGATGATAATGCAAGTGGCACTGCAGCCTTGATTGAGTTAGCGCGTTTTTTAAAATCCAACGGACCAAAGGGTAATAACTATTTAATCATGGCTTATTCGGGAGAGGAAAAAGGATTGTTAGGCTCCGGTTATTTTGTTAAGAATCCTACACTATCACTTAGCAAAATGAATTACATGTTAAACATGGACATGGTAGGACGTTTGAAAAAAGAGGATCCAACTGTTTTGATTAATGGTGTAGGAACTTCGGATGCTTGGAAAATTACAATGAACTATATCAAGGTAGATAGTTTAAAAGCGAAGACAACAGAATCAGGTGTTGGCCCTTCGGATCATACTTCGTTTTACTTAAAAGATATTCCTGTGTTGCATTTTTTCAGTGGGACACATAACGATTATCATAAACCAAGTGACGATGAAAATTTAATCAACTATCCTGGTGAAGTTGCTATCATGAATTACATCGTTCAATTAGTACAACGATTAGATGATAAAGGAAAATTAAATTTCATCAAAACAAAAGAAGAGACGAATGAAGATGCACCTCGCTTTAAAGTAACCTTAGGTGTTGTTCCTGATTATGCATTTGATGGAGCAGGAATGCGCATTGATGGCGTAAGTGAAAACAAGCCCGCAGCTAAAGCAGGATTAAAAGCAGGAGATATTGTAACACAAATTGGAGAAGAAAAAGTGGTGGATATGATGAGTTATATGAAAGCACTCGGTAAATTTTCAAAAGGCGATGTTGTTCCTGTGAAGATTTTGAGGAATAAGGTGGAGATGGTGGTGAGTGTTACTTTTTAAATATATGTTCTTTCTTTTGTCTTGACACAAAATGAAAGAACCAAAGAAAAAGTTCAATCCCGATAGCTATCGGGAGCACTTTATTCTTTTGCAAACAAATTTTTGACTTGTTAAAATTGCTACAAATTCAGTGATTTCCTCACAGGCTCGGAACTTCTAAATTTGTTTAACGCAATTTTATCTTCGTCAAAAACCGAATAAACTGAGGCCGTTTTATTTTATTATTTTAAAATAAATGTCCGCCTTAAAACAATTGCGGAAAAAAGCTGACATAGTAAGCAACGAATAGAAATAAGCGGTGTTTGAGTCATGTAGGACTGCTCCTACATGGCGAGTTCGATTATTTCCGTTGCGAGCTTCGGAAGCTCCGCAATTATTTTACAGCGGTGGCATTTTTGCCTACTTTTTTTGCTATAGAAAAAAGTTGGAGCCCATACGGCTTGAGTATAAGGAGAAATTTAATTATCGAGCTTTAACAATTATTGTATTGTTGAATTACTTTATTAAAGTAATTATATTTTTAAATTTGTAAAGCAATGACCAACGAAGAAGTAGAAAAAATAATCAACGAAGTATTCCCAGGATTAACCTTATACTATCGTGATGCGGATTTATCGAAGGAAATAATTTCCAATTATCAATCGCGACAAATTATAATGGAACCAGCATTTGTTGATTGCTCGTATATGGGTGGATTCCCTACAGGAAATACGCGTTATTTAATTGCGAGTAATAAAGCGGCGGATTTAGGTCGTGTGCAACCAGAAGTTGCTAAATACGGAATGATGGTATTAAATGCAGGTTCGTTTTTTAAGGTATTAGACATCTACGAAATTGACGGCTATACGCAGGTGTTACTATTGCATATTCCTTCGCAGGCTGTCGACTTTTTCAAGATCACGAACTCCAACTTAGAGCAAACGGTAATTGATAAATGTCGCGCGCTATTTGAAAAGCGAATGACCGATGCAATCATTCCAGAGCTCAACGAAGAAGGTTGGAAGCAGCGCGTTGACTTCCCGTTGGGAATGAGTAAAGAAGGGAAATTGTACTTTCAGGAGTAATTAATTCGCGTAAGTAATCGTGAATCGTGTGGCCTGCTCTTTCGTATCAGCCGTAGCAAATAATTTATCGCCTTGCAGTTTTACAAATTTATTGTTGAATGCTTTTAGTAAAATTGTATTTGCATCTAACTGAATAATCGTAAATGTTTCCCAATCAGAAGGTGCTTCTCTATTCGCCATAATTTGTTTGCTTCCATCAATCTCAGCAGATAAAAACTGATTGGTATAGGCCATTAAGTTCACCGTATTTTTAGAGCGCCAGATTAAGTTAAATGTTTCCCACCCTTGGGCATTATCCTTTGTTGCAACTAATTCCTTGTTCTGCTCAGCACAAACATATTTACCGTTGTCGGCTTTTAAGGATATATACTTTTCAATAGGCAACGTAATATCTCCTTCAAATTGATTGGAAAGCAATCTATGTATTTCGGTCTCAAGAATAATATTCACTGATAAATCAGGTTTTTCTTTCACTAACAAATCTTCGTGCATGCGGTATTTCCATTCATCATGAATAAATACACATTCATGAAAAGACTCTTCAAAATATTTCATCATTAACATGGTGAATGAATCACGAATGAAAAAACATTTTCTTTTTGGTTGTCTATCATTAATGCGCACTACCTGAAAATCCCATTCTGCAATTTGCGCTGGTCGTTTATAATTACGTAGAGGACCATCATAAGCGCCGCTATCACCCTTACGTTTTAATGCCAAGAATTTTTCTGGAAATTTATCCTCCACATTTAAAATCTTCGCTTGTGAACCTAAACGTGATTCATACTCACGGGTAAAGTCGTTGATGTTAGCAATGTATAAATCAGAATAATCTTTCTTGATATAATTAGCAATCGCCTCATAACCATAATACGCACCTAAGTCATTCCAGTGATCATCGGTACGCTGATATAATTCTACTCCATCTTTTTTATGTGTGAGAATATTCGAACGTACATCAACGATATTAATGTATGGTGGATTGTTCAATGACATTAACTGATCGTATCGAGTTTTTTGAGAAACCTTTACCACTTGATAAGGAAGAAACTCAGGATAAACATTCATCTTATTAGGAACGATTGCCACATAGTATTTCATTCCACGAAGTGCCGCCCATTTTGTACGCTTCTCTAAATCAGTTTTAATTTTTTGTAGTTCTTCAGCAGTAAACAAATTTGCACCTTTATAATTAGCTACCGATTTCGTTTCATAAAACCAATCATTATTTCCGATAATAACTTCAGATGGAACAGCAGAAGATTTTAAATTGAAATATTCGAAGCGATCTAAAAAACGAATGAGTGAATTTCTAAATCCAAAGTTATCGGCATAATAAGCATCGTAATCCTTAAAGAACTTTTCTAGTTCGTTCTTTTTATATTCCGGACGAGCTGCTTTCTCGCGATTTTCATTGGCAGGTATTTCAGCAACTAAATCCAGATTGCTATTGATAAATGGCAATAGAATCATGACTGAGAAAATCACAATGACCAATTTATTTATCAATGTCTTTTTCGCCTCCATCAGAATCTGAAATAAATAAATGGATTATACGTATTCGCTGCAAGATAAGCTAGCGCGAAGAAGAACAATACTGCTGCAAACATGAATTTTGCTAAGTAGAATCGATATTCTAATACAGGTTGTAATGTGAATTTCGAAATAACTTTATCACTAACGGCTCTGAATATCCTAAACGAATAAAGAATAGCAATTACCAATAAAATGATCACTTTCGGATTGATAAATTCAATTGCAAATACACTGCTAACTGTTCCATTTGAAATACCAAACATTCGTCCGATAAAAATCCATGCTTCTGAAATTTGCTCTGCTCTGAAAAACACCCATCCAATCATCACAACAAAAAGTGTATAAGCAACTCTTAGCGGTGAAGGCATTTTGCTGATTATTTTATCAAGACCTACTCTTTCTAGCAATAAAAACAATCCGTGATACATTCCCCAAACGATGAATGTCCAGTTAGCACCATGCCAGAAGCCTGTACAGAAAAACACAATTAATAAATTACGTAATGTTTTTGCTTCAGACCCTTTATTCCCTCCTAACGGGATGTATAGAAAATCTCTGAACCAGGTTGAAAGCGAAATATGCCAACGACGCCAGAATTCTTTAATGGATTGTGATGAATAAGGATAATTAAAATTCTCAGGGAAATCGAAGCCGAAAATTTTTGCTAGTCCAATTGCCATATCAGAATAACCAGAGAAATCAAAATAAATCTGAATCGTATAACTGATAATTCCCAACCATGCAGCACCCGTAGAGAGCGAATCAGCAGGATTATTAAAAATTCCATCAGCAATAAACGCAAACGTGTTTGCAACAATTACTTTCTTCGCTAATCCGAAAATAAATCGTTGTATTCCGAATGCGGCTTTCTCCATACTCATCGTACGATTTGCAAATTGTGTTGCCACATCATAATAGCGCACAATTGGTCCTGCAATTAATTGCGGGAAGAAGGAAATGTATAAAGCCAAGTCAAGAAAATTCTTTTGTACATCTACTTTTCTTCTGTAAACATCAATCACATAAGAGAGTGCATGAAATGTAAAAAATGAAATCCCAATTGGTAATCCAACGGGTGTGTATTCAATTGGCGTTGCTTTAAACAGATTTATATTATCAAGAAAAAAATTGAAATACTTGTAATAGCCTAGCAATCCAAGATTCACAATAACAGCAATCGTAAGAATAAGCTTATCGCTTTTATCTCTGTTTTTATCAATCAGTAATCCGAAGATGTAATTAATTAAAATGGAAAAAATGAAAATGGGTGTTTGCGATAAACTTCCCCAAGCATAAAAAATCAAACTGGCAATTAATAAAATGCTATTGTGAAATTGTTTTTTACCAATGCCTATTAAAAACAAGACAATTGGCAAAAAAGCAAAAATGAAAACGGGGGAACTAAATAGCATTAATGTAGCTGCAAGTAATAACTTAGTAAAAATAGAAAATAAAACATAAAAAAAGTCCCGAGCTTTTACACTCAGGACTAGGTTGGTTTATGGTTAGATTGTATTTTTTATCCGCTGCAGCTAATGCAACCATCTGGATTATCTAATGAACAAGTAATTTGATCAGCAGCACTTATAAAGTCAGTTGTGAAATCATCTGCAACTGGTTTTGCTGTTGGAGCTGCAACTGGCGTTGATGATGGAGTTTCAGGAACTGTACTTGTTGCAGTAACTACTACTGCTTCTGTATTTACCGATGCTACTTCAGCAGTAACTGGCGCTGCTTCGTATTGTTTATCGACCGTAAACTTAATTGCTGATGCAGCAGGTTTTGTTCTTAAATAGTACATACCTGTTTTCAAACCGCGCTCCCATCCGTAGAAATGCATTGATGTAAGCTTAGCGAAGTTTGGTTCAGCAATAAATAAAT
>JBJOND010000029.1:0-26730 GCA_046052065.1 Bacteroidota bacterium
ATTACTTATTTCTACACTACCCCTGATGGATGCACCGCAAACGATACATCTACAATTGTTGTATCAGCATGCAATGTTTGTGTTAATCCGCCAACCGTTAATGGGGGAGTTGATAAAATAATTTGTTTTAATTCATCGGCATCAATTTCTGCAACTATTGGTGGTGCAGCAAGTGCTCAGACCTGGAGTGGAGGAACTGGTGTTTTTTCACCAAATAATACATCATTAAATATTACATACACGCCTTCTGCGTCTGAAATAGCAGCAGGTTTTGCAAGGTTAATAATAACTACTAACGATCCTGATGGAAATGGACCTTGTGTAGCTGCAAGAGATACTGTAAATATAAATATCACAGCAGCGCCAACTGTAGGTCCTATATCTGGCAATTCGCCCATCTGTCGTCCAGCAACTGGAGTTGTTTATTCGGTAGTTGCTCAGCCAGGTGTTACTTATGCATGGACAATTCCAACAGGTGTTACAATTACTGCTGGTGCAGGGACAAATTCCATTACAACTTCATGGTCATCAACTTCCGTTACAAGTAATATTAAAGTAGTTGGTACAGCTGTTTGTGGAAAGGATTCAACAACGCGATCAATTACAGTAAGAACGGCAAAGCCAACACAGCCAGGTACAGTTACAGGAGCTGCAACAGCTTGTATCGGAGATGCGTTAATATTCAGCATTGCAAAAGTGTCCACTGCCGATTATTATGTTTGGACGCCTAAGGCTGGAATGTTAGTTAATGGGTCCTCTACTGCATTAACCACAACAGACACTGCTGTTACAGTCACATTTACTTCGGGATTTGTTGGCGATACTTTAAAAGTGAATGCTGGAAACTGTAAAGGTTTAAGTACAGTTCGAACCAAGGTGATTACAAGAAATACTGCTCTACCAACTACACCTGGTGTTATTAGTGGGCAAACAACAAATATTTGTGGGGGTGGTACATTTACGTATACATTTGCTGCTGCTGTTACGAATGCAACATCTTATACATGGAGAACAAAAATTGCTGGAGCCTTACTAAATGGTCAAGCTGTTTCTTCATTAACGGTTGCTGCTCCTATTCGTTCAATAACTGTCACTTATCCTGCGAATACGTCAACCTTCGACACCTTGTTTGTAAGGTCTAATAATGGCTGTGGATCAAGTGCTGAAAGAGCTACTAGAATTAATGCAGTTCCTGGCGTTCCGGTTTCAATTACGACTCCTTCGGTTTTATGTATTGGAACAACTGTTCCTCAAGTGTTTTCTACAGCGGCTGTAACGGGAGCCACATCTTATACATGGACGTATACAACAGCAGGAACTGCGCTTGTAAGTGGACAGGGAACAACAAATCTTACTTTAAGATTTACAGCTACTGGATCAAAAACTATTACTGTTAAGTCTGGAAATGCATGTGGATTAAGTACTGCTAGATCTGTTTTAGTAAATCCTACTGCCGCTTGTCCTACAGCTCGTGATGGTAGTGCATTCGATTTATCTGGAGTTGTTGTTTATCCAAACCCTACCAGAGGTAATGTTACAATTGCCTACACTTCTGAAGATAATAGTGATTATTTATTGACAATTTATGATATGTCTGGAAGAGTAATAGATACCTATAATTTAAATGCGACTGAAGGTTATAACCAGAAAGAATTAAATCTTGAAACACTAATGACAGGAACATATATCGTTTCGTTAAAAGGGAATGGATTAGTTACTCAGACAAGGTTGATTGTTGAGTAAAATATTTTAAAAATTTATAAAGGGACTTTCATTTATGGAGGTCCCTTTTTTATTTACTCGAAAGTATTCGAAATCGTGAGCTAATATCCTTATTTTTGCGCCATGAATTCAATTGCATTGGACCAGGATACAACGTTGTCGAAAGAAGTTTTATTAAATGCCTATAAGCTTATGACAACTGCCAAAGAAATGGCAGTATTGTATGAAGAGCGCTCGTCTTTCACAGCTAAATATGTGCATGCTACATCACGAGGGCACGAAGCAATACAGCTTGCTGTAGGTCTTCAATTAAAATCCCAGGATTATTTAAGTGCTTATTATCGTGATGATAGTATGTTGCTTGGTATTGGAATGCAACCCTTTGAATTGATGTTGCAATTGATGGCGAAACGAGATGATCCCTTTAGTGGAGGAAGAACGTATTACTGTCATCCAAGTTTGAAACGTGAAGGAATGCCTAAAATTCCTCATCAAAGTTCAGCTACAGGTATGCAGGCTATTCCAACAACAGGTGTTGCGATGGGAATTCAATATTTGCAAAAGCAAGGTTTACAAGATAAAAGCATAACTGAACTACCGTTAGTAGTTTGTTCTTTAGGAGATGCTTCAGTTACGGAAGGAGAAGTAGCAGAGGCATTTCAGATGGCCGCATTAAAGCAATTTCCAATTGTGTATGTAGTTCAAGATAATGACTGGGATATCTCTGCAACATCAAAAGAGACTCGTGCAATGAATGCCTATGAGTATATCAAAGGATTCAAAGGGATTGAAGCAGTGACTATCGATGGAACTGATTTTATCGAGTGCTATAAAGTCATTAATAGTATTTTCAAGAGTGTTCGAACTGAATCAAAGCCATGGTTGGTGCATGCAAAAGTACCTTTGTTAAATCATCATACATCAGGTGTTCGCAAGGAATGGTATCGCGACGACTTAGAAGAAGCTGCTAAACGTGATCCCTTACCGAAGTTCAGAAAGCAACTTTTAGAATTAGGTATTGATGAAATTGAATTGTTTTCTATAGAGGAGGAGGTAACAAAACAGTTGCTTGTTGATTATGAAAATGCAAAATCATCTGAAGATCCAAAGCCCGAAGATTTGTTTACTCACGATTATGCACCTACGTTAATTACAGAAGAGACCGGCGTTCGTGCCCCTGAAGGTGGTGAAGCTAAGGTGATGGTTGATTGTGCACTTTTTGCAATTCAGGAGTTAATGGAGAAACATCCTGAGTGTTTGCTGTACGGACAAGATGTTGGCGGACGATTAGGAGGAGTGTTCAGAGAAGCTGCAACGTTGGCTCAGAAGTTTGGTGATAATCGTGTATTTAATACTCCAATTCAAGAAGCATTTATTATTGGAAGTACAGTTGGTATGAGTGCTACTGGATGTAAACCAATTGTAGAAGTTCAATTTGCTGATTATATCTGGCCAGGTTTGAATCAGTTATTTACTGAGGTAAGTCGTTCTTGCTATTTGAGCAATGGTAAATGGCCTGTAAGTGCAATTATTCGCGTTCCAATTGGTGCATATGGCAGTGGAGGACCATATCATTCGTCGAGTGTAGAAAGTGTTTTGGCGAATATTCGAGGAATAAAAATTTGTTATCCATCTACAGGTGCCGATTTAAAAGGACTAATGAAAGCTGCTTACTACGATCCAAATCCAGTTGTGATGTTAGAGCATAAAGGACTTTACTGGTCAAAGATAAAAGGAACTGAAGAAGCAAAAACAATAGAGCCCTCCGAAGACTATATCTTACCACTTGGTAAAGCACGAATAGTTCAGGAAGTCGAAGTAAATAATTCGACGGATACGCTTACAGTTATAACATATGGAATGGGAGTTTATTGGGCGAAAAATGCAGCCAAAGATTTTGAAGGTCAAGTAGAAATTATAGACTTGAGAACCTTAGCTCCTTTAGATGAAGAGACAGTTTTTAATTCCGTTAAGAAACATAACAAGTGTATTGTATTGACAGAAGAGCCTTATAACAATTCATTCGCTCAGGCACTTGCAGGAAGGATATCTCAGCACTGTTTTATGAATCTCGATGCTCCAGTAGTTGTAATTGGCTCTGAAAATCTACCAGCAATTCCACTTAATAGTACATTGGAACATGCTATGCTTCCGAATGCAGAAAAAGTAAAGATTAAAATTGCTGAGTTGTTAAAATACTAATACCATGTTTAAATTAAAACTACCAACTGATCCTCGTTGGGTAAACATAGTAGAAAAAAATATTGAAGAGATATTAACGGATCATGCCTATTGTGAACAGAAGGCTGCAACTAACGCAATTACCATAGTTGTAAAATTTCCTGAGAAAACAGAATTAGTGAATGCTATGCTAGAATTAGCTCAGGAAGAATTAGGTCATTTTAAACAAGTGCACGATAAGCTAACTGAAAGAGGATTTGTATTAGGTCGTGAACGAAAAGATGAATACGTAAATCTTTTATATGAATTTCAGCGTAAGGGAGGCTCAAGAGAAGTACATCTGATCGATCGTCTTCTATTCGGTGCGATGATAGAAGCAAGAAGTTGTGAGCGATTTAAAGTGCTATCAGAAAATATTAATGATGAAGATTTACAACAATTCTATAGAAAGTTAATGATAAGTGAGGCAAATCACTATACCATGTTTATTAGCTTTGCCAGAAAATATGCAGAAGAGGAGAATGTAGATGAACGTTGGCAACAATGGCTCGATTACGAGGGTGAAATAATAAAAGGATTTGGATTGAAAGAAACGATACATGGATAAATTACTCAATAAAACTTTAACCGGTCGCTACCGAATTTTAGCAGGATTTTTAAAAATATTCCTTGTACTTTCTTTGATAACGAGAATTGTTCTTACAGCTATATCGTTTCAATCTATAAGTTTTAATCCTGTTGATTTTGTACTTTCTTTTTTGTCAGGTTTTTTCTTTGATCTAATTGCATTTAGTTATTACGCATTGCCAATTGCCATCATTATTTTCTTAATTCCTTCGGTTATTGCGAGAAGTAAATTTTATAAAGGACTTTGTTGGTTCTTTTATGGATTAACTATTTTCATCTGGACATTAAATGCGTTTGCTGAATATTTTTTCTGGGATGAATTTGAAGTGCGATTTAATTTTATAGCTGTTGATTATTTAGTGTACACCAATGAGGTGATTGGGAATATTGTTGAATCGTATTCTATTGGAAGTTTAATAGCAATAGTTGCTTGTATTGCAGCTATTGCAATTTATTGGCTGGTAAAAAACAACTATGTTGATGGTTCTTTAAAATCAGACTCTACGTATTTAAGTCGATTGAAAAGTTTATTGCTGATTTCAATTCTACCGCTATTTGCAATTTTTTTCGTGAATATTAATTGGAGTCGCATAAGTGACAACTCTTATAACAATGAATTGGCTAAGAACGGTTTTTATAGTCTTTTTGAAGCTTATAAAAACAATCAGCTGGATTACGATCGTTTTTATTATACCATTGATGATAAAAGTGCTAATGCTAATGTGAAGGCATTAATGACGGATTCGTTTATTTCCTATTCATCTAGTAATTTAATTTATAATTACAAGAATTTAGGAGAAGAGAAACGTTATAATGTAATGTTCATTACAGTAGAAAGTTTGAGTGGTGAGTATTTAGAATATATCGATCCGGGTGATGGTTACGAGATGCCTTTTTTAAATCAGTTAGTCAAGAAGGGGTTGTTTTTTACGAATCTTTATGCTAACGGTACTCGTACTGTACGCGGATTAGAAGCGTTAAATTTAAGTATACCACCAACACCTGGTACAAGTGTTGTTCGCCGACCTTCCAATGATAATTTGTTTTCTTCGGGATGGTTGTTTCATCAGAAAGGGTATGACAATAAATTTATTTATGGCGGTTTTGGTTACTTCGATAATATGAATACTTTTTTCAGTGGAAATTATTTTCAGATAGTTGATAGAAGTAATTACAGTGAAGTGGAAATTCGATTTGCTAATGTTTGGGGTACATGCGACGAAGATTCTTATGAACGTGCAATGAAGGAAGCTGATCAAAGTTATAAAGCAGGTAAACCGTTTTTTAATTTTATTCTCACTACTTCCAATCATAAACCTTATACATTTCCAGAGGTAGGATTAAAGCTGAATAAGAATAGGAGTGGAGGGGTACGATACACTGATTATGCACTTCAAAAGTTTTTTGAAGAAGCACCAAAGCATCCTTGGTTTAAGAATACACTCTTCGTAATTATCGGCGATCATTGCGGTAGTAGTGCGGGCAAATCAGAAATGCCAATTTTGAAATATCAGATTCCATGTTTGATTTATGCTCCTGAATTGATTCAACCTATGCAAGTGGATAAACTGTGTAGTCAGGTAGATGTGGTTCCTACATTAGCAGGTATTATGAACTGGAGCTACGAGTCTACTTTCTTTGGTAAAAATATTTTGACCATGACACCCAATGATGAGCGAGCATTTATTGGTACGTATCAAAAGCTTGGATACATAAAAGGAAATAAACTGATGGTCTTATCGCCTCAAAAGAAATTTGCTCAGTTTAGTTTTGATCGCTATACAGGTGATATGAAAGAAGAAAAGGTGGAATCGAAATTTAAAACGGACGCTATTTCAATATATCAAACAGCAGAGCATATGTTTGTTAAAGGATTGAATAAGGTTGATCGATTGAAGAATCGCTCAAGTAAATAAAGGATTTTAAATTCAATTCCTAAAATTCAATTTCATTTAGGGGCGCCCCCCGAACCAAAAATATCAATCGACATTATTTCTCCAAAATTTTAAGCATTTACTGTCGTTTGATTATTCAAAAATCAGAAAAACACAGTAATTATAATATTGCTTTTTTAGTTGTCGAGCTTTTGATAAATTGAATTCTGACTCTTGAATTCAGGCACAATCTCTTTCATCTTACGAACGATTTGTTCATTATCCTGCGCACCAAAAAGGGAAATCAAATCAGAAATATCTTTACTAATCGATTCGAAATTATATTTCTTAACCTTCGCAATCATAATCTTTTTATGATGCGTAGGTAATGTATTTTCTTCATTAGCTAAGAGCTCTTCGTACAACTTCTCTCCAGGTCTTAATCCAGTGTAAACTATCTGAATATCCTTACCTAGCTCTAATCCGCTCAAGCGAATCATCTTCTTCGCGAGCTCTGCAATGTTCACCGATTCGCCCATGTCAAAGATGAAAATTTCTCCTCCCGCACCCATAGCTCCTGCTTCAAGTACAAGCTGACATGCTTCTGGAATGGTCATGAAATAACGCGTAACATGCGGGTCTGTTACTGTTATTGGCTGTCCTAATTCAATTTGTTTTTTGAATCGCGGTATTACGCTACCGTTAGACCCTAATACATTGCCAAATCGTGTAGTTATAAAACGGGTGTGTTCGTTGTTGTCATTTAGCGACTGACAATAAATTTCAGCAATTCTTTTCGTTGCTCCCATGATGTTCGTGGGATTAACAGCCTTGTCTGTACTTATCATTACAAATTTTGGAACGTTAAAACTCACTGCAAGGTCCGCTAAATTACAAGTGCCTTTTACATTGTTCAGAATTGATTCACTCGGATTGTTTTCCATCACAGGAACATGTTTGTAGGCAGCAGCATGGTAAACAATATCAGGTTTAAAAGTATTGAAAACATTATGCATTCTTTCTTTATTTCTGATATCCCCAATCACTGTTTCTGTTCTACAGTTTTTATCAGTGTTTAAGTCGTTTACTTCTAATTCCAGATCGTACAATGCGGACTCTGACATGTCGAGCATCACTAATAGTTTAGGCTTAAACGGAATTATTTGACGAACAATTTCACTTCCAATTGAACCAGCAGCACCGGTTACTAAAACTACTTTGCCAGTAAGTTCCTTCTGAATCTTATTGAGGTCTAGTTGAATTGGATCTCTGCCTAATAAGTCTTCAATTTTTAGCTTTTTAATTTGCTTAAAGCTTAGCTCGCCGTTAATCCATGAATGTACAGGAGGAACATTTAAAATGCGTGTGTTATACTTTAAACAAGAGTCAACAATTTGTTGCTTGCGCGATGTAGTAATATTCTGAATCGAAATAATTAAATGTTTAACATCATTAGTCTGCTGAAGTTTTTCAAGTTGATTGCTGTTGTAAATCTCAATGCCTTCTATTTTCTTACCTGCTTTTTTCGGATCATCATCAACAAAGGCAACCACCTTATATCGCGTACCTCTGTCGCGATCTAAAGTTCGTTTAGTGATAATTCCTGCATCACCAGCACCATAAATAATTACGCCTGCTTTATCTTTTGATGGATTTTTTAATTCACTATAAATAACCTTCACAGACAAACGACCAATAATCATCAAAAAGACAGTGACAAGAAATTCAATTGCAATTATGGAGAATGGTACGAGGTAGAATAAGTTTAGTGAATGTCGAACGAGATTACTGATAAGCATGAATGCTGAACCCGTTGCTAATGTCAGCACAATTCGAAACGCATCCTTCGTTCCTGTATAACGAATGATTCCTGTATAGGTCTTAGCAATTAAAAACGAAGAAAATCGAACAATTAGAACAAAAGGAAAAACAAAACTAAAGGTATAGATTTCCTTTAAAGGAATATTGAAATTAAACCTTAACTGATAGGCTACAAACAAAGAGAAAATACATAGTAGTAAATCCCCAATCAGAATAACCACACGCGGCAGGTTGATATCCAGAAGCTTCTTCAAATGTCGGTTTGTTAGGCTGTAAAAATAGTCATATTTCGCTCTTATAACCAAATAGTGTGTGTCGAGCGACATTCATTAAAAATTATATCTTTGCTCAAAATAAAAATAATGGCTGTTTCACTTGTTACCGGAGGGGCTGGATTTATTGGAGCCCATGTGACCAACGAATTAATTTCAATGGGTCATACTGTTGTGGTTTTAGATGATTTAAGTGGTGGATTTATTGACAATGTGAATCCGAAAGCTGTTTTTGTTGAGGGTTCTGTTACTGATCATCAATTGCTAGAAGAGTTATTTAATCAGTATAAGTTCGATTATGTCTATCATTTAGCAGCCTATGCCGCTGAAGGGTTAAGTCATTTCATCAAACGTTTTAATTACAACAATAACCTAATTGGTAGTATAAACTTAATCAATGAATCGGTGAAGCATAAAATAAAATGCTTTGTTTTTACCTCTTCAATTGCTGTTTATGGTAAAGGACAATTACCTATGAAGGAGTCGACTGTGCCAATGCCTGAAGATCCTTACGGTGTTTCTAAGTTTGCTGTCGAATTAGATCTCCAATGCACGCATGAAATGTTCGGATTAAACTATGTGATTTTCCGTCCCCATAATGTGTATGGAGAGTATCAGAATTTAGGTGATAAATACCGAAATGTTGTTGGTATTTTTATGAATCAATTAATGCAAGGATTGCCACTTACAATTTTTGGAGATGGTTCTCAAACGCGTGCGTTTAGTTACATTGGTGATGTAGCTCCTTACATTGCAAAATGCGTGGATGTACCTGCTGCTTACAATCAGGTTTTTAATATTGGTGCAGACAAAGAGTTTACGGTGAATGAGCTTGCTACCACAGTTTCTGAGGTAATGGGATTGAAATCTGATATTCGTTATTTAGATGCCCGCAACGAAGTGCAACATGCATACGCTGATCATGAAAAAGCACATAAAGCATTTAATATTACGTCTAACTATTCTTTAAAAGATGGTTTGGCGAAAATGGCGGAGTGGGCTAAAACAGCTGGAAGCAGAAAGAGTCAGAAGTTCGAGAATATCGAAATCACAGAAAAGCTTCCTAAAATCTGGTTAGAAGATTAATTAGTATCAAGTGAAAAAAGTACTTATCGTAACAGCCCATCGACTAAATCGCGCACCTAATCAGCGATTTCGTTTTGAGCAATATCTTGATTTCTTGAAATCAAATGGGTATGAATGTGAAGTTTCTTTTTTGTTGGATGAAAAGGCAGATGCTGTTTTTTACAAGCCGGGGCATCTTTTAACTAAATTGTCAATATTAGTAAAGGCGATTTTTATTCGATGGAAGGATGTGCAACGAGCAAAGCAATTTGATTTGATTTTTATTTGTCGTGAAGCCTTTCTAACAGGTACAACTTATTTCGAAAGAAAATTGAGTTCTGCTGGTGTTCCAGTTATTTATGATTTTGATGATGCAATCTGGCATTTTGATGTATCTGAAGCCAATAAAAAATTCGGATGGTTAAAGAACCCTGAAAAGACTTCTAAAATAATTGCAATAGCAGATTTGATTTTTGCTGGTAATCAGTATCTAGCCAGTTATGCTTCGCAGTATAATAAAAATGTTACCATCATTCCAACCACGATTGATTTGAACGATTATCAACAGGTTCCTTTTAAAAATCCAGCTGTAATTTGTATTGGATGGTCGGGGTCAATTACCACCATTCGTCACTTTGAGATGGCTATTCCATTCTTGAAAATTATCAAAGCTAAATACGGAGATAAAATCAAGATCAAAGTAATAGGTGATGCTTCATACCGCAATGATGAATTATCGATTGACGGCATTGCTTGGAAGAAAGAAACGGAATTAGCCGAATTATCTGAGATTGATATTGGAATTATGCCGCTTCCTGATGACGAATGGGCAAAAGGTAAATGCGGATTAAAAGGACTTCAGTACATGGCACTTGGGATGGCAACGATTATGTCGCCAGTTGGAGTTAATTCAGAGATTATTCAAGATTGCGAAAATGGAATGCTAGCTACGGAAGTAGAAGAGTGGGTGGAGAAGATAAGTGCACTAATTGATGATGCTACATTAAGACAAAAATGTGCTTTTAACGGAAGAAAAACAGTAGAAGAAAAATACTCGGTTGAAGCGATCAAAACTGATTATGTAAAGCACTTTGCTTCATTAACTTCTAAATAAAAATAAGTTGAAATTTCTTCTTAAAATAATTTTAACACTCTTCTTTTTTAATAGTGGTACAAATTTATATGCTCAATTAACAATTGTTACTTCATCTCAGTACGATAGCATTGTAAATAAATTTCCTAATCTTCAGCTTGTTTCTCTAAAAAGTGATTTTATCCAACAGGATATAAAGTATGCTACTTCCAATAACTTCACTCATGAAATAGTATATGATACAGCCGCACTATTTTTAGCGCTTGATGCTCATAAGGCAATTTTAAAGGTTGTTGAATTTCTAAAGCCCTATCATGTTGGGTTGATTTTTTATGATGCGTATAGGCCTTACCGTTATACTATTAAGTTTTGGGAGATTATACATGATGAGCGCTACGTAGCCGACCCACAAAAAGGGTCTCGTCATAATAGAGGCTGTGCGGTGGATGTTGGTCTTTTTAATTTGAAAACAGGGGTGCCGTTGGATATGCCAACTGCCTATGATGATTTTTCTGAAAAAGCCTCCGTATCGTCTAAAGACAGAACAAAGCTTCAAACAAAAAATGTTGAGTTGTTACAAAAGGCAATGACGAGCTGTGGTTTTCAGTTGTTTGCAACAGAATGGTGGCATTTCGATTATGAAGGTTGGCAAAAGTATCCTATTTATGATATTTCGTTTCAGTACTTGAGCCAATAGCTGCTTACCCTTAAATTTATTATTTTAGCACCCTCAATTAACTAATAACTATGTCTACTGTAGCTTCTGAATTAAAAAATACGGCTCTGACCGAAACACATAAAGCGCTAAATGCTAAAATGGTTCCATTTGCAGGATACTTAATGCCTGTACAATACGAAGGAATAAACATTGAACATGAAACGGTTCGTAAGGCAATTGGAGTCTTCGATGTAAGCCACATGGGTGAGTTTGTTTTGAAAGGCGAAGGTGCTTTAGATTTGATTCAGCGCATAACTAGCAATGATGCATCTAAGTTAACTCCAGGCAAGGCTCAATATTCTTGTATGCCGAATTCTGATGGTGGCATCGTTGATGATCTTTTAGTTTACAAGTTAGAAGATAATAACTGGATGTTGGTGGTGAATGCAGGTAACATCGATAAAGACTGGAATTGGATTATGCAAAATAATACTGCTGGTGTTGAAATGCATAATATTTCAGATAGAACATCGCTTTTAGCAGTACAAGGTCCTTTGACATCAAAAGCGCTTCAATCGCTTACATCTGTTGACTTAAATTCAATTCCATACTACAATTTCACAAAAGGTGAATTTGCGGGTTGTCCGAATGTGGTAATAAGCAATACAGGCTATACAGGTGCAGGCGGATTTGAATTATATTTCGAAAATCAATATGCTCAGACTATCTGGGATGCAGTAATGCAGGCTGGAACCGAATATGGAATTAAACCTGCTGGATTAGGTTGTCGTGATACATTGAGATTGGAAATGGCATTTTGTCTTTACGGAAATGATATCGATGATACTACTTCTCCAATTGAAGCAGGTCTTGGTTGGATTACAAAATTCACAAAGACATTCACAAATTCTGAAGCATTAAAATCGCAAAAAGATAACGGCGTTACTCGCAAGTTATGCGGCTTTGAAATGGTAGAGAAAGGTATTCCTCGTCATGGTTATACAATTTGTGATGCTGATGGAAATGAAATCGGAGTAGTAACTTCAGGAACACAATCGCCTTCCTTACAAAAGGCTATCGGAATGGGCTATGTGCAAACTACTCATTCTGCTGCAGGATCAGATATTTATGTTGCTATTCGTGACAAAAAAATTAAAGCAACAGTAGTTAAAACACCATTTATACAGCAATAAAAAATATGTCGGGAAGTAATCGTACGATTGAAGTTTGCTTAACACCTGCACTAATTCACCTGCATGATTTATCAAATGCAATAGTGGTAGTTATTGATGTTTTGCGTGCTACATCATCGATGTGTGTGGCTTTTACTCAAGGAGTAAATAGTATAGTTCCTGTAGCAACTATCGAAGAAAGCATTGCCTATAAAGAAAACGGTTTCTTAATTGGTGCAGAACGTAATGGTGAAATGCTGGAGGGATTTGATATCGGTAATTCGCCATTTAGTTACATGGATGAGAAAGTAAAGGGTAGAGATATTGCATTGACAACTACAAATGGTACGCAAGCAATTGCTGCTTCAAAAGAAGCAAAGCAAATTGTAGTTGGGTCGTTTTTAAATTTAGATGCTTTGTGTAGTTGGTTAGCTACTCAAGATGGAAACATTGTTCTTCTTTGTTCTGGATGGAAAAATTCTGTAAACATGGAAGATAGTTTGTTTGCAGGTGCCGTTGTTCATCAAATGAAAGGAGACTTCGATTTTACTAATCTGCGTGATACAGCAATTATTGCGGAGCGTTTGTATGTTTTAGCTAAAGATGATTTAAACGGATTTCTTGAAGAGTCATCGCATCGCAACCGATTAAAGAAATTAAATATCGATAAGGATATCGAATACTGTTTAACTCCTAATCAGGCTCATGTTGTACCAGGTATTGTTAACGGAGTAATGATTGATTTACTGAAACAATAGTTTTGTCATATCCGACAGCAAACATTTATAATCGTTTAACTGAAGTTCTTGTCTTGTTTTTAGTAAATGTCTGATGCAATTTTGCGGGCATGAAAAAACTTGTTTTTGTATGCAGTTTAGTAATTATCATTTTTGCTTTTAGCTTTGATTTAACAGGATGGGGCTTTTGGGGACATCAGCGTATAAATCAAAAGGCGGTTTATTGCTTGCCGCAGCCGCTATTACAGTTCTACAAAGCCAATATCAATTTTATTACTAAGCATGCCGTTGATCCTGATATGCGTCGCTATGCCGATCCTGAAGAAGCGCCAAGGCATTATATCGATTTAGATAGATATGGTGAGCATCCTTTCGATTCGTTGCCTAAAGTTTGGAAAGAAGCAATTTCGAAGATAGGTGAAGATACATTAAAGGCACACGGAATTGTTCCTTATCACATTCAAACAATGTTATACCGATTAACAGCTGCTTTTAAAGAGAAAAATGAATACAAGATTTTAAAATATTCTGCTGAAATAGGACATTATATCGGGGATGCACATGTGCCTTTGCATTGTACGCGTAATTATAACGGGCAGTTAACTGGTCAGCATGGAATACACGGTTTTTGGGAGTCGCGAATTCCTGAATTGATGGGCGATAATTATAATTACTTACTTGGACGCTCACTTTTTGTTGAACATCCAACTACAATGATCTGGCAAACATTATCCGAAAGTTTTGCGGCCAAAGATTCTGTTTTATTTCTCGAAGCAATGTTAAATAAGCAGTTCAAGTCAGATAAAAAATATTCTTATGAGGTAAAGGGAAGGCAATTGGTTAAAGTTTACAGCAAAGAGTATGCGCAAGCCTATAATAATTTGCTAAATGGTATGGTTGAACGACGCATGCGAAAAGCTATTTTTATGACAGCTTCGTTTTGGTACACAGCATGGGTAATTGCAGGTATGCCCGACTTAAATCAGGTTGATACAGAACAATTGTTGCAGGCGGAAATGAAGGATTCAATTAATGATTCAAAAACAAATAATGCTTCTAATTTATTTCTGAAAGGTCACGATGATTAATGGAAGGATATCGTTAATATTGTACTTGTATTTTATGATAAGAATATTTACTCTTTTGTGCATTATATGGTCACTTTATTCATGTAAAAACCAATCAGAAGTTTTTATGAAAATGAATGGCGATTGGAAAATGTATGTTCAGGAAGGACAAATGCAAGAATGCTGGAAGATGATTGATAAGAATAATTATGCCGGAAAATGTTTGCTAATGAATAATCAGGATACGTTGTTTTTTGAAACAATGAAGATTTATAAAAATCTTGGTAGTTATGTTTATGCAACTTCATTCTTGTTAAAAGGTAAAGAACATAAAACAGATTTTTATTTGAAAAAATGTAATAATCGTCGATTAGTATTTGAAAATAAAACCCACGATTTTCCGCAAGTGATTTCTTATACATTCTTCACACCTGATTCAATGCTTGCAAAAGTCGGTGGAGTAGAAAAGGATACCCTTCGTTACGAGTATTTCCCTATGAAAAAAATAAGCAAGTAGTAGATCTTTGATAATTGAATAATGAAAGTTTTACTCACCACACTTAATGCAAAGTACATTCATCTGAATTTAGCTATACGACTTTTGTATAGTCTGAATAAAGATCGTCATCAAGGACTATCATTTAAAGAATTTACAATTAAAGAATCGCCTGAATCAATTGCTCAATTTTGTAAAGATTTCGACATCGTAACGTTTAGTTGCTATATCTGGAATATTACTCCTACCATGGCAGTAGCTAAATTGCTAAAGGCAATAAATCCTGAAATAAAAATTCTTTTAGGTGGGCCTGAAGTTAGTTATGAGTATGACGACATCATCAATAAGTCGTACGTCGATTATATCATCGTAGGTGAAGGAGAAATCCCGATGGAGAATTTTCTGAATAACTATCCTGATGTATCTAATGTTCCAAACCTTGTACATAAGAATACAAATAACGAAGTGGTTTTTATTCTACAAAGTGTCACTTTCGACCTAAAGAATTATGCTGGAATAAATCCCTATCAATTTGATGACCCCGCTGAGTTAAAAAACAAAGTTGGTTATATCGAAACCTCAAGAGGTTGTCCGTATAAGTGTGAGTTTTGTTTAGCATCGCTCGATAATAAAGTTCGCTATCTTCCAATTGAAACAATAAAAAGTAATTTGCTTTATTTGATTAATCATGGACGTGTAATTAAATTTTTAGATCGGACATTCAATGTAAAAAGAGATTTCACAATTGATATGTTCGGTTTTATTTTGCAACATCATAAACCAGGTAATATTTATCAATTTGAAATCACTGCTGATATTGTTCATCCTGATATTGTAAAATACATTCGCGAAAATGTTCCTCCAGGAGTGTTTCGATTTGAAATTGGAATTCAGACTGTTAATCAAAAAGCAAATTTAGAAGTTAGTCGTAAGCAGAACTTCGATAAAACAGCTGCTGTAATTAAACAGTTGGATGATATCATCGAGATGCATCTTGATTTAATTGTCGGACTTCCATTAGATGAATGGGAGGATATTAAATTTAGTTTCGAATCTGTATTTGCATTACATCCATCGGAATTGCAACTCGGATTTTTAAAGTTTTTACGTGGCACTCCTGTGCGCGATAAACATGAGAAGTATGGTTATGAGTTCGATCCTAATCCACCATATCAAATTATCAAAAGTGATTTTTTAAGTGCTTATCAACTTGAACAAATTGTTTTGCTTGAAGAAGCTTTAGAAGTTTACTGGAATAAGAAGAGAGCAATTCATACGTTAAAGTACGTTGCAGATAAGTACAGTATTTTCGATTTCCTTCATGGCTTAGGAGTTTACTTTCATAAAAAATACGATTTTCATAATCATACATTGTTTGATGTTTATGATGCATTAAATGGGTTCATTCTTGAAAATTATAAAGAGGATAATGTTTTGCAGTTATTGATGACAATCGATTATCAATTGAATTATAAAGTCAAACCACAACAGCGATATTTACCAGAGATTGATAAGTCGTTAAAGAATGATTTAATTTTAAAACATAAATTAGATCATCATCAATACCGCTTTGTGATAATTGAATGCAATAATGAATGCAAGCGGTATTTCAATAATTTGCACGACAATAAATACATGGTTGTTCAATACTCTGGTACTGAAAAGCCTTGTTATTTTGGAATAAATTAAATCGAATAAATATGCTTTTAATTGTAATTGCTATTGTTGCTTTTGCTGCTGCTATTATGACTTTCTTTTCTGGCTTTGGACTAGGTACTATTCTTACGCCTTTTTTCTGTTTGTTCTTTTCGGTGCAGGAGGCAATTGCTTTAACCGCTATTGTACATTTTGCTAATAACATTTTTAAATTTTCCTTGCTAAAAAAGCACATTGATTATAATGTAGCTTTGCCTTTTGCATTGACAGCAGTTCTAATGTCGTTTGCAGGTGCTGAATTGTTGAGTTATATTTCATTTCAGAAGTATGAATACACTTACGAATTGTTAGGTATTACAGCTGCTATTACTCCTGTTAAAATAGTAGTAGCACTTTTAATGATAGTTTTTGTAGTTGTTGAATTAATTCCTGAATGGTCATTTAAAGTTAGTGGAAGAATAAGCTATTTGATAGGGGGAATGTTTAGTGGTTTCTTTGGTGGCTTATCAGGAAATCAAGGAGCTTTACGTTCGATGTTTTTATTAAAGGCAGGTTTGTCTAAAGAATCCTACATTGCCACAGGTGTTTTAATTGCTTGCTTGGTAGATATTTCACGTTTATCAGTTTATATTCAAAATTGGACTGTCCTAAATTTAGATGCTCACTTAAGCTTAATGTTTGTAGCTGTAATTGCGGCCTTAGGTGGTTCATTATTGGGTAAAAAGTATATTCAGAAAATTACAATGAAGTCTATGCAAAAGTTGATAGTTGTATTTTTAAGTGGAATTGCTTTGTTATTAGGATCAGGGATTTTATAGTTTTGAAAAGAAAATTTATCTTTTTAAAACTGATATTTTTCTTGATTTCAAATTCGCAGCGTTTAAAACTGTAATTAGTCATAATTTTATGACATTGCCATTTATTTTTTTGATTAAAATAATTCAGTTTTCAAAGAGGAAATTTACATACCTTTGAAATAAGAGAGAAGTATGGCAGATTTATTTAAATATTCGTTAAACTTAGATGCAGAAACTTCAACACTCGTTGCTGAAGCAGTGGCTGTAGAGGCGCAAGTTGTTGTGCATGTATCTATATGGTCTGATGAAGCAGTAAATCTTCGTATATGGGGTTCTACATTTTTATTTGATACCCACAGTGGACATCATAGTAAGCTGGTGCATTTCGAGAATATTTCGTTGGCACCTGAGTGGACATCAATAAAATCGGCCCTCCCTTATAGATTTACACTTATTTTTGAAGGCTTGCCTAAAAGCTGTATTCAATTTGATTTAATTGAAATTGGTCTAGGCGAAGGTTGTTTCGAATTTAAAAATATTATGCGCAATCAGTCTGATGTTTATTATGTGGAGTCAAATGAAAATTATTAGAGATGTCACATAATATTTTGTTTAATTTAATAGTCCTTAAATTGATTATGAAATATAAATTCCCTATTATTCTTGTTTTAGTTTTTTCTGCAATATCATTATCAATTTTTTTAGGTTTTGCGAAGGTAGAAAGCAAGCAAGTAATTGATGCTCCTAAAAAATCAGGATTGCCCGATACAACATTTACATTATTGTTTGGTGGTGATTTTATGGGACATAAGCCAATGATTTTGTCAGCTTATAATGATTCAACTCACGTATATGATTATAACCATTGGTTTAAGTTTATTTCGCCCTATGTTAATAGCTGCGATTGGGCTTGTGCAAATTTAGAAGTAACCTTGGCTGGCGAACCTTATTCAGGGTATCCCCAATTTTCTTCTCCTGATGCATATGCTCATGCAATAAAGAATGCCGGATTTGATTTCTTAGTAACGGCTAATAATCATTCACAAGATAGAGGTAGCGAAGGGTTGGAGCGAACAATAAAAGTATTGGATAGTCTCGGAATTGCTCATACAGGAACATTTGTAGATTCATCAATGTTTGATTCCAATTATCCAACAGTAATCAACATTGCAGATTGTAAAATTGCTATTTTAAATTACACGTATGGCACTAACGGACTAATTGTTAAAAATCCGAACATCGTCAATATGATTGATAGTGCAACAATGGTCAGAGATATAAAAAAGGCTCAATCAGTGGGAGCTAGTTTAATTATTCCTGTAATTCATTGGGGGCTTGAATATCAAATCAAAGAAAATAAAGAGCAACAAAAAGTCGCAAGTTGGTTAAGTAAAGCAGGAGTGCATGCTATAATTGGAATGCATCCTCACGTAGTAGAGCCTGTTAAATATATACCATCAGTTAGTAAAAAAAATCATCGTGATTCAATTCCTGTTGCCTATAGTCTGGGTAACTTTATTTCTAATCAGCGCGATCGTTATTGTGATGGCGGTGTATTAATAAGATTAAAAATTAGTCGATATAAGAGTAAGTACTCACTTACTTCTGTCGATTACTTACCTTTTTGGGTTTGGAGACTAGAATCCTATAATGAAACTAATAATCTCATCAAAGGATACTATCCAATAACAAAGCAACAATTAGGTATGCTACCTTTGGAAGATAGTGTTAAAGCATCGATGTTTTTCGATGATGTTAAAAGTATTATTACTCAAGTTAAAGAGTGGACACCATAGTAAAAATGAATTCTCCTGTAAAAAATGAAATCCAATCGACCGATTGGTTAGATGGTATAAGATGGCTAGCTACTATTGCCGTAATTGTTATTCATGTAGTGGCACCTTATCTTTATCAATATGGACAAATCTCCATCGGCAGTTGGAATATTTACAACTTTATCGATTCGCTTTCTCGCTTTGCAGTTCCGTTTTTTGTGATGTTAAGTGGGGCGCTATTGTTAAATCGTAACATCTCGCTTCCAGATTTTCTTAAAAAAAGATTTTTGCGAATCCTGATTCCATTTTTATTTTGGTCAGTAATTTATTCAGTTTACAATTATTTGAAGAATGGTGAACAGGAGATCAACTATTTAATTTACTTTTTTAATTCACTTAAAGATGGAGCTTCATATCACTTCTGGTATATATACATGCTCATCGGTTTGTATCTCGCAATTCCAATTCTTAATAAGTGGATAGTCAATTCAGATCTTCAGCTTATTGTTTACTTTTTAGTTATTTGGTTCTTCGGATTGCTTATTTCATTCTTCAATCTGAATCTTCATAAAGATTTTTCGTTAACGATATTTACAGGATATGTAGGGTATTTAATTTTAGGGTACTTTATAGCACATCGATCATCAAAAATTAATTCTTATGTTCTTTTAACTTTGTTTATTGTTGCAGTAGGATTTACTTTTTTAGCAACATTTAAATACCCGGTTGACAATGGTAGCTTCAATGGGAAGTACTATCAGTATTTAAGTATTAATGTTGTCGTGGCTTCAGCATCATTGTTTATGCTTATTAAAAATAGTTTTAATGCTAGTAAACTTTATCTTGATAAAATTAAGTTCTGTAATAAGTATGGATTTGGTGTATACCTTATCCATGTTTTAGTATTAGATGCGTTACAGCTTATTCAAATTAATGGTGCATTTGTTAATCCACTTATAGGTACTTTAATAACCATTGTAGTTTGCTATCTGATTTCCTTACTGCTCATAGTTTTGCTATCACGGATTCGTTTTTTAGCTAATTTGTTAAACTAATATTTGATTTATTTGTAAATTTATTCAATGAAAAAGCAATATTTCATATCATTCGTTATTTGCCTTTTTATTTGTAAAAGTTCGAATGCTCAAAATAAGTTTTTTATTTCATATCGACCATTAGCAGATAGTCTTGCCGCAGCTTATCAAATTCCTGCTTCTGTAATTTTAGCAGTAGCTTATCAGGAATCGGGTGGTGGTACCAGCGTAGTTAGTAGAAGATTGAATAATCATTTTGGTTTGAAGGGAAGATTGCCTGGCGGAGACACAGTTTCGGTGAAATCATCCTATAAGTATTTTGAAAAGCCTGCAGACTCTTATATCTACTTTTGCAATCTTGTTGCTCGAAAAAAGTTTTATCCTTCATTAAAAGGAATCACAGATTATAAAAAGTGGGTAATAGCAATTTCAAAAACTGGTTATGCAGGAAATGCAAAAGTTTGGTCAAAGCATATAATTGGAGTTGTTGAAAAGTATAAGCTTGAAAAATAATTCACCTTTATATTTGTTTTATTGTGCATGATATAGTTTTGTATAAAAAACAGGAGGGTTTGTTTTTATAATTGAAATAGAAGTTTGTTTTTACAGTACTTTTATAATTGTATTTATCAAATTAAGAATGAATAGGAGATTTTTGTTTTTGTTGTTTGGGTTGTTATTGCCTTTTAAAGGTTTTATGCAAGTGCGTAGTATGGAATCATTAGATAGTATTGCTAGAAATACACCTGACACACACAGTAAATCAGTAAAATCTATTGCTGATTATTTTTTAACAATTACGAAGGATGACATGGAGTTATCTCGGCTTGTTTTTTCATGGGTAGCTTATAACATTAAATATGATGATAACGCATTTAATAATGCAATTTATAGCAATCCACATCCCGACAGTGTCTTTAACAGCCGTATTGCTGTTTGTGCTGGATATAGTTCAATTTTTAAAGCAATCGCTGAATCTGCAAATCTAAATGTCGTATCCATTGATGGATTTGCAAAGGGCTATGGATTCATGAATGGAATGTCAGTTAATGGAACTAATCATTCATGGAATGCTGTAAAATATAAAGACAGCTGGCACCTCATGGATGTGACTTGGGGAAGTGGTTTTGCAGAAAATATTAATGGGAAGGCTGTATCAAAAAGTAAGTTTTGTGATTATTTTTTTGATGTTAATCCAACTGAATTTATTTTTAATCATTACCCTGATAGCAATAAGTATCAGTTTTTAAATAAAAAAATTACACGTGAGCAATTTAAAAATTTGACTTATCTAGACGCTAGATGTGTTTTCCCACTTGGTCTCAATGCAGATAGTATATTTGTAAAGTCTAAAGCAAATGTAAATTATTCTTTCCCAGAAGTATTTTGTTCGGATAATATTGATTTTCGAATAGTGCAGGCACCGTATATTAAGAAGCTTAATTCTGTTGGAAATTATTATTTTGAAATAGAAAACTTAGGTAATAGTAGAGTCGTACTTTTAAATAATCAGCAATTAATAGAATTTGATTCAAAAAATGACAACATCAAGAGTAAAACAATTGAACGTTTAAACAAGGGGAATCTTTATATTGGAATTGCGACTGACAACTCGGTCGAGATTATAGTAAGTTATACAGTTTTATAGATTAAACTATTTATAAAGCTTCATTGGGACGCTTTGTAAAATTACTATTCCGTAAGGTGAACGAAAGCAACTCTCAGATTGAAAGTAATTGTAATAAAAAATAACAGTAAGAATTAAACGATTTTTATAAAAGCTAATTGTTATCTCAAGCGCAATACTCGTCCAATTTTTAATGTAGAATCAGGCTTTAACTTATTAAGCTTACATAAAGTTTTAACTGATGTTTTATTTCTTAAAGCAATTGCTAAAAGTGTATCGCCGTTCTTGATTTTATAAGAGTACTTTAAATTCGCTTTCGTTTTAGCACCTTTCGAATTAAATGTAGTCGATGCTGAATTACTTTTCCCAATCACAAAATTACTCTTAGTTAACATGATTGATTCTGAACTAAGACAGCCCTGTTCGAAAGCAATAATTTCTTGCGGATTAAATGGTCGGTCTTTGTAACGTGTTTCGAAATGCAAATGTGGCCCAGTGCAACGAGATCCACTACAACCACCTTCGCCTAAAACTTCACCCGCTTTAATAATTGCGTTGGGCGCAACATCAATTTTGCTTAAATGTGCGTAGTAGGTCTCTAGCCCGTTATAATGACGAATGATTACTAAGTTGCCATAACCACCATTGTTATATTGAGCATATCTCACCACTCCATCAAAAGCAGCCTTCACAGGGTCCCCAGTTTCTAAGTGTAGATCTAATCCTTTATGAGGACGATTCCATCTCCAACCATAATGAGAATTGATTTTCGTCTCAACTGGCATTACAAAACAACGGAATTCATCGGTTAACTTGATATGAACTGTATCTGGAATGTATTCATCGCCATAAGGAGTTAAATCGTCATTGTCCCAATATTCACAAGTGATAAAATCATACATCGCAACATAAGCTGAATCGTTACCTTCGAAACGAGGATTACCATCAGCATTCGCTACATCAGAGCAAAAGCCTATCAAACCAACTGCAATAAATAATCGTTGAATAAACTTCATAACTACAAAAATTTCTAGATTAATTAACTGTCGCAAAATTCGCCATTCAATGTTTGCCAAACAAGAGCTTGGGGGTTAACAGAGGGTTAATTCATCTTATGTTCATATTTGAAGAAGATTCATTTGAAAATTAACAATGTAATGGAGTTAATGTATTGATATATAGATAGAAACATTTTTAATTCAATATGAATTATTTTAGATTATTTAAACGATAATTTGCAATTTTGTGCGCTCCGAAAAATGGTTTTTGCAAGCTTAACCTTTCTTTACTTTTTCCTACCTCTGAACCTGATTCTGTATTATTGTTCCAATAATGCGAATTACAGGAATTTCATCCTTACGTTATTTTCTTTCGTTTTTTACGCCTGGGGTGAACCAATCTGGGTTTTTCTATTGATTTTCAGCGCAACGGTTGATTATTGGAATGGATTATTTATTGAAAAGCATAAAGGGACAATTTGGGCCAAGCTAGGAATCGCATCGACCCTAATTTTTAACCTCGGAATTCTCTTCTTCTTTAAGTATAGCGGGTTTCTTTACGACAACGTGAATGCAATTTTTGGGACTAGTTTTCAGTTTCCAAAGTATTCATTGCCTATTGGAATTTCATTCTATACTTTTCAAACCATATCCTACGTAATAGATGTTTACAAAGGTGAAGTCAAAGCGCAACGCTCATGGCTTAAGTTTATGATGTTTGTGAGTTTGTATCATCAATTAGTAGCTGGGCCAATAGTTAGGTATTCGCACATCATGAATGAAATTGATACGCGTAAATACAGAATCAGAGATATTTCTGGAGGAATTACCCGCTTTTGTGTCGGATTGTTTAAGAAAGTAGCCATCGCCAATATCGCTGCTGAATTAGTCGTTAAGTATCTTGATAGTCCTGATCTATCATCGTTATCAACCGGAGAAATGTGGTTTGGAGTTATTATGTTCTCGATTCAGATTTATTTTGATTTTTCAGGATATTCGGACATGGCTATTGGACTCGGGCGTATGTTCGGTTTCCATTATCACGAGAACTTCAACTATCCCTATATTGCTAAAACAGCAACCGATTTCTGGCGCAGATGGCATATTTCGCTCGGTACATTCTTTCGTGATTATGTATATATCCCAATGGGAGGCAATAAGAAAAATGGATACCTCAACCTATTTATTGTATGGGGCTTAACAGGCTTATGGCATGGTGCTAATTGGAATTTTATTTTCTGGGGTTTGTTTTTCGGGGTTTTGATTATGATTGAAAGGTTAATCACAATAAAAAGAATTAATCTAGTGCCTAGTTTTCTTTTAAGAATTTATTTGCTCTTCGCGGTTGTATTGGGCTGGGCTCTATTCTACTTTACTGATTTATCTAAGCTGTTAATTTGCTTTAGATCTTTATTCCATGTTGCTGATGTTGCATGGTGGGATTATTCATTAACACTCACTATTAAGGAGAATATCTATTGGATGATTTTAGCATTTGTGCTATGCATGCCAGTTTATCAGTATTTAGTTGTCAAATATCGAAAAGTATTGTTAGTGAAGAATAGTAATGCACTTTATTGGTCGGGTATTGCATTTTCCATTGCGTTATTGTTAATATCAACAGCTTTAATGGTTGGTAAGTCATATAACCCATTTATTTATTATCGTTTTTGATGGGCGCGAAAAAGTTTTATAAGACATCCTTCTTGCATCTGATTGTATTTACAGCTGTTCTAATTCTGTGTTCCGTTTTATTTTTTGTCGTTCCAAAAGTCAATGTATCGCAAATGGAAAATAGAAAACTAACACCTTTTCCCATTTATTCATGGCAAAATTTAGAGAACGGAAGTTATCTTGACAGTATCGATTTGTATGTTGCTGATCATTTTCCTTTTCGTGATAGATGGGTTGATGTAGTTGATCAATATCGTAATGCTGGAGGAATTAAAGATGGAGACATAGCAATTATTGAAAGCGAAAATTTCTCGATGGAATCGACTGACACTACTAAACTCGATTCAGTTGATTTGAATATTGTTCAGGATTCAATTAAGCTAGATAATGCTAAGCTCGGTTCCGCAAAAGGATTAATGATTTACGATGGGATGGGTATTCAGATTTTTGGAGGTTCGAATAAATACTCTAAATTGTTTGCTTCTGTATTAAATGATTATCGTTCGACTTTTGATTCGGCTATCAATATTTATTACATGGGTATTCCTGCACATGGCGAGTATTTTATGCCTGATGATTATAAAAAAGGAAATTCGGAATCGAAGAATATTGCATTTACATCTACACTACTAAATCCTCCAATCAAGAGCATTTTTATTTCCGATTTTATTAAACAACATCGTGATGAATATATCTTTTTTAATACCGATCATCATTGGACAGATTTAGGTTCCTACTATGCTTACCAGAAATTTTGTGAAGTGGCTTCCGTAAAGGCAACCCCCATTGAAAATTATGATATCGAATATAGAGGACGATTCTTAGGTTCACTCTATCAGCTTACGCGTGACCAACGATTAAAGGAAAAAGGAGATTCCTTGATAATTCATAAAATTCGCAATAAGTATACGATGAAAGTTCTAGACAATCCTAAGAATTATACAAAGGGTAGTGCAGGGCAGATGTATTATAAATGGAATAATTCATATGGTTGTTATATCAGTGGAGATCTTCCATTCGAACGTTTCGATTCGGATGTGAAAAACAACCGAAGATTAGTTGTGATAAAAAATTCTTTTGGTAATGCACTTGTTCCTCATTTAGTTCAAAACTTCGAAACAGTTTTTGTAATCGATTATCGTTATTTCGCTGGAAGTGTTTATGATCTTGTGATGAGCCAAAATATAACAGATATTTTATTTCCAATTCCCGCATTCTCCTCTAATACCGTTAGTCATATTCAGCGAATAAAATCGATATTGAAAATTAATGGCACAAAGAAATCAGACCTGATTGCAAGCCCATACTTGCAAAAAGAATATCCTAAAGGAGCAATATTTAAAGTTCAAATTTGTTCTTCCAAAGAGCATATAGATACTTCTAGTTATTTGTTGAAGGATATATCAAATTATTCTGAATATAATTATCATAAGTATTTTATTTATCTTGTTGGAAATACAACAAAAAGGAGTGAAGCAGAAAAGCTAAAACTTCAAATGGTAGATGCAGGATATAATGATGCATTAATTAGAGTGTTTTTAAATGGTGAATTGATAAAATAAATAAATGATTCGACAGAAAATAAGTTTAATTCTATATTGTCTTTTTTTTTCAATTAAGGTTTTTGCTCAGAAGGATAGTTTATATCCTTCATGGATTAAGCAAGATTATAATTATGTTTATTTTCAAGATTCTTCTCATTTGAAAAATATTTGTCGTTTGATGGGCGATAAAGGAAAAAGTCTAACCGTGTTGCATATAGGCGATAGTCATCTTCAAAATGAGAACTTGCCGAACCAATCAAGAAAATTATTGCAAGCCATTCAAGGTGATGCTGGAATTGGATTGATAGTTCCTTTTTCAACGGTAAAGTCATATGATGCCCGTTTTTACAAATCTACTCATACAGGTACTTGGAAATATTCAAAAAGCTATATGGGTAAATATGATTATCCAATGGGAGTCAGAGGTATGACAAGTTATACAAGTGATTCGAATGCGACATTTAAAATTTCCTTTTCGCAAAGTGTTTCATCAGCAAATAATGAGTTGGTTGTATTTCGTCATGACAATGATTCTGTTTTTGAAATGGAATTTTTTATAGATGAACAGCCAGCTTCAATCAAGTTCCTTGATAATGAAAAAGTCATTTATAATGTTATTGGAGGCTTTTCTGTTTTATCATTTAAAGCAAGAAAAACGCAAGCTCATCAAGAGGATATTACAATCACAGGAATGATACTTCAGGACTCACTTCACAGAGGAGGTATGTGGCATAATGCAGGGGTGGGAGCAGCACCATATAAAATGGTTTTGTCAGAAGAACTTTATGAGCCACAAGCAAAGTTTATTAATCCGGATGTAGTTATAATTGATCTTGGTAC
>JBJOND010000030.1:0-26501 GCA_046052065.1 Bacteroidota bacterium
TTGCCTTCATTTTTCTTAGCTTTTTTTTTCTCGTTTTTTTTATTTCGCTTATCACGTTCCTCCTGCATAAAAGCTAACTTTTTTACATCATTAATCTTACGATATAAATAAAGTTGATGCTGATTTTTTATTGTATCCTGATAATTCGGATAATAACTTTTAAATACTGCTTCGTTGCAGGTAATATAGCTGCTGTTTTCTTTAAATATTTCTCTGAAGTAAGCTTGTGTTTCAAATGGTGTTTTAGGATAGTTTCGCTTGATGCCTTTAAGAGCTTCTTTGATATAAAAAGTTGGAAGGTTAGGACGAACAACAATTTCATTTAGTTGAAAGTCGTTGCGATTTAAAAAAATACTATCGTTGGTTTTAATATCCTTCACACAAATTACTTTACGACTATAGCCTAAAAAGCTAAACTGTAAAGAGTCTTTTTCATAATCAGTTGAAATATTAATCTGATAAAATCCTGACTCGTTAGCAGCAGTTCCCGAGAAACTGTTTTTAAAAGAAATAGCTGCATATGGAATTGCTTCTTTCGTTACTGCATCAACGATAGTTCCTGCAATAATGCGCGACTGCGCTATGCATGGGTTTGCTAAAGCGACAATTGTCAAAAGCAGAAAAAAGTATCTTCTTAATTTCACGAGAAAACAAAGATAATTCAATCCCATAAAAAAACCCCGAGAATTACTTCGGGGTTCTATAAATAAGTTGTTAATAGAATTATTTAACCATCAAACGTGTAGTAAGTACGTTACCTTCCACATTTACTTTCACTAAATAAATTCCTGATGTTAACTTTGAAACTGGTAAGCTGAATATATTTTTACCTGAAGCACCATTGAAGGTTTCTCCAAAAAGAACTTTTCCTAAAACATCGGTCATTTCAATTGTATAGCTAGCTGATTTCGTTAAGTTAACTTCTAATTGCGTAAACACATCAGCTGGATTAGGGAATAATGTCATAGAGAAATTATCAGCAGATAACGTGTTTAATCCAGTAGTTGCTAAATATGGACTACGAATAGAATTTAATATTTGTCCTGTAGCCGCATCTTGTAAGATACCTATTACACGAATTTTTGTTTCATCCCATGCTGTAGGTAATGTATAGTTGAACGTATGATAATAAGTTGTACTTGCACTAACAGAAGATGGCAATGATCCAGGTTGTCCGTCAAATCCACCTAAGATATCGCGACCTACAAAATCATAACTCATACTCGCTGCAGGTACCGGATTAGGTTCTGCTTGCCAGTTATGACCAGCACCAACTAATGCAACGTTTTGTGATGTACTGCTGTAATAATTAGCTTGGTTATAACCAGCAGCGGTTCCAGTTACATCATCTTCTACAATCACTGCATTTAAGCGGAAATCGCCAGTTAAGTTAGCCGCGAATGTTGTAGAAACATTAATATCAACCAAACGAGTAGCTGCATCATAAAAAGCACCAATCCCTACGTCTGCAGGACTCACATCATTGATTCTATCTAAGTATGTTACTTCGAAATCAGTTGGGTCAATATCATTAGATTTACGATCAACACATCCCCCTGGATAGCCACCAATCAAGGCACCTAAACCAGCGTCGTAAGCTGCATTAGCCATTGGATCTGCATTATGTACTGCAACTACAATCGCTGTTCCTGGATAAACGGTATCAATCTGTTCTGTATAAACAGCACCACGAGGGCACCATCCGCACCATGTACCAGTTCCTTCTTCAATTAACACACGTTTTTCTGGTAAGTAGGTTAAACCTGTAATCACTTTACTTAACGTATCATCCGTACGGTCCGCATCGTTTGCTAAATCAACCCAAATTTTTGTCGAATACGGATTAGGAATAGAAACATTCACAGGCGTATTGTGCGTAAATGAGTAAATGTTACCAGATGTTAAATTGATGTTTGATAATGTTGATGTGTAAACAGTTCCGTTATATTCATATTTTACATCAACATTGTTAATCGTATTAGATCCTAAGTTTTGAATTTCACCTGTGATAGTTGAAGTTCCTGGAACTAATACATATAAATCAGCAGATGCTTTACGAAGCTTTGCCTGATCAGTGGCTTGAATGCCATAAATAAATTGATAGTACGAGTTATCTGTTGGACTTGCATCAGTTCCTGCTATAGACGCAAGATTTGGAGAACCAGTTACCATAAATGCTGTACTGGCATTCATCTGAATTCCTGCTGATACTAATTTTGTTGTAGCATAGCCACCTGTTCTGCAATCAACAAGGTATATATTGTTAGACGTCTCTTCTAAAACGATACTCCAATAGGTATAACTAGAGCCACTAGAAGCAGTAGCGCCATAACCATAAGAATTAAACTGAATCCATAATTGGCGGTTAGGAGCTGTTCCAAATGTTTTTGTTAAAATGATATCATTAGTTCCAAGCGAAGCTAATCCCCATAAGCAAACCGATTTGTCGGGAATAAGTGGACTTGGCAATGTGCTTTTTGCATAAGGTGGAGCAGCTAAAGTTGTATTGATATCAAAAGTTAAAATAGCAGAGCTTGAAACTTTAAATTGAGTTACCGTGCTTCCATCAAACTGAAATGGGAATGGTATAGTTCTGTTCGCCGACCAAACTGGCGTAGCATTCGTAGGAGCTGAACTTATATTCGTCCAACCTGTAGGAGCTCCAGTACCACCAAATGGATATTCATTATCAGTGTTTAATCCACCTGGGTTGGTTCCTGCATTTGGATAAGGCAAGTAATAATACTGTGCGTTAGCCAACGTTAATGACATTACAAACGCCACAATAAATGCGTAAATTTTTTTCATTTTAAAGAGTAGTTGATTTTTTAAGAATTGAATTCAAATTTAAGGAATATAGTACTACGATGCAAACATCAAGATTAAAAAATACTTAATCCAAAAACAAAATAATAAGTAGACGTTTGATAAATTAACAAGGCTATGCCAACTTAAAATAAAGGTGAAATGTAGTACCCTTGTTTTCTACTGATTCAAATCGAATATTTCCCTGCATACCCAACATCATGTTTTTAACAATCGCAAGTCCTAATCCTGTACCGCTCGATTTAGTTGTGAAGTAAGGAACAAAAATCTTTTCTTGTAATGCTACTGGAATGCCTTTACCATTATCCGTTATAGAAACAACTAAAAATTCATTAATTGTTTTTGCTTCAATTCGGATTAATCCAACTTCAATGTCTTCCATCGATTGAATAGCGTTACGGAATAGATTATTCAGAATTCTGATAATTTGATTTTTATCTCCAATAACAGTTGGCAAAAACGCATCTGTATTATTTTCAATTTTAATATTCTCTGATTGCTTAAATAATACAATGGTGTTTTTAATTAATTCGCGAATATTGATTTCTTCATATTCAGCTTGAGGCATCTTTGCAAAATCACTAAAGGCTGATGCGATGTTCGAAAGGTTATCGATTTGCTCAATTAGTCCAGATGATATTTTTTTGATGATTTCTTCTCTATTTTCCTGACTTGATTCAATCACGCGTAACATATGCTGTATGCCCAATTTCATTGGTGTAAGCGGATTTTTAATTTCATGCGCTACTTGCTTCGCCATTTCTCTCCATGCCGATTCTCGCTCTGATTTTGCTAAGTCTTCTGCGCTTTTTTGCAAGGCCATTAACATCCGATTGTATTCGTTTACCAATGCACCAATTTCATCTTTCTTATCCCAACTGATTAAATTATTCTTCGCATTTAAACGTGTTTTCTTGAAGGATTCCTGAATGAATTTTAATGGCGCTGTAATTTTGTTGGAAATAAATACAGCAATCAAAATAGAAATAGTGAATAAGAAAACATACAGATTAATTAATGCAATCAAGAACTTGCTAATCTCTGCTTTTACCTGCTTCTCCGTAAAGAAATAATTGATGTTTAAGTAAGCACACTGGTCTCCTTTACGATTGTAAATAGGACGGTAAGATGCACGGTATTCCAGTTTGCCAATATTTTCCTTTTGATAATATCCGGAAAGCTTTAAATTTTTCAGATTTAAAAATGCCGTCTTATTCATCAGCGGACTTATCAACTCTTGATCAAAAATGCGCGGTTGAGTCGAGTAAACAAGATAGCCCTTCGGATTATAAATAGAAAAATCGGTGTGAATAGTTTTATTTAGTTTGTTTAATTCGCTTACTTGCTGACTATTTAATTTTTCAATCGATGTTGCATCTTCGAACGAATTTTCGAGGTAGTTATTAAGGTCTTTTATTGTCTCTTGCGACTTTAACTGTTCACTCTCACTATTGTTTCTAATAATGTAAATGATAGTTGTCGCCCCAGAAATAATTAAGGTGCAAATAACAAATGTTACAACTGTGAATTTAATTCTGTTATTGTAACTTGTAGAAATACTAAAATCGTTATGATAAAAGTGATAAGTAATGTATCCAAGTAAATAAGAGAGACTGAAAAAGGCAAATAAGTAGCTGAAGAGTGTTATGATTTCTAATAGCGACTTTTGCTTACGACTAATAATTGTTAAACCGTTGTTATCTTTTAGAATGATGTGATAATACCCGTTATTATAAAACGCATCTGATTTTTTAATATCCTCTTCATAAGGTGCAGAGGTAATATAGTAGTTAAATGAACCAGATTGATTATTTAGCTTCCCGTTTTTATAACGTGCAAAACTATAATCGCTGGTATTTTGATTAGCAATTACTGTATTACTCACGAGTAAATCTGGAAATCCGCCAATATTATTACCGCGCTTATTCGAGAATTCAATAACACAGCATTCTACATTGTTATTTGATGGAAAATCAATCACGCCATATTGTTTCGATTTTTCTAATTTGCCTGAATAATTTAACAATCCGGAATTTTGAATCAAATACTCTTTTTTAATTTCATCAAATGATTCTTCGGATGTTTTATTTAAACATTGACTGTTTTTATCAAGGAAATAGAATGCTATATCGTAATTAGAAAAGTAATCACTAAAGTATTTATTTAATAAGTATTTGTTTATATCATCATAATTTCCACCGTTAGCAATAAGTGGAATTATATTTTTATCTGTTTTTATTTTATTTTTTATTTCATCAAAAAAGTAATCGGCAATATTGTCTTTTTCAGAATGAATTTTATTCGCAAATGAACGTTGCTTTTCACTTTCTTTAATTTGATTGAAAGAGAATATCTGATAGGTAGCATAAATAGAAAAACCAAGAACAATCAGAATTATTCCTTCTTGCCGATACCCTTTTGCCAAAAATACACGCGTGTAAAAAATAAACAATAGCAATAAGAAGGAGAACAAGTAAGAATAATAACTATAGACATCGGAAAATGAAAATAGAATCGAATTATAATTTAAAACACCGAAAAAGATTGCTGTTACAATTAAATTAATCAATACAATTTGTAAGGAAAGTTTTGATTGTTTGATAAAGTAAGTTGTTGCAATGGTGATGAAATAAAATCCTGAAAAAACTACTCCAATTACAAACAATCCAATCAGACTATACAGGTCTAATTCAAAAATATTATTGAAGTTAAAAGATATCTGTGAACTTATAATTAAACCGTTGAGCAGGTAGTTAATCACATAGGAGTAGGAAAAACAGATTAGTAGTAAGACAAACAGAAAGCTTTTTTTAAGTATCCCCCATTTAGTAATGAATGAAATGGTTTTCTCTTTTATTATTAAAGAATATAAGTGAACCATCAAAGCTAGTAAGCACAAAACTCCAAAGAACAAGTCGAGTGGAGAGTTAAGTAAGCTCGAACTTGCATAGTATTTAGGACTGAAATAATCAGTGTTATAAAATGCTTCAGGGTAAGAGTATAAAATCATTAAATAGCGCACCGCAAAGAGTCCCACTACTGATAAAATTCCAGCAAAGCCATTTCGCTTTCCTAGTACAAAAGTTAGATCAATTAATGCAACATTTAAGAGGAGGTAAGCAAATAAGAAAAGGATAAATACAATAATTGATCTGTTATGCACATCATTATTCTCTACTTTAGAAATGTAGAATAACGGCTTCCCATTGTAGTTGATAGCAATTGTATTAGGCAATGCAGAAACTGCAAATTCATGGTGATTACACAGCTGTAAATTAGAGTTGTAATCGTTTTCTAAATATTGGTTCTGTATATTAAAATCGTAGTGAATAAAAAGGCAATAAACGATATGACAATCTTTATCTGCTCTCGTTACTTTGTTTACGAAGTAATAGCCATTTCCGATTCTGTAAATGCTTTCATCAACTAACGATTTATAGTTAATACTATCAACAGGACATTTATTATCAGACCAAAAAACAATATCATTTTTAGAAAACACAAATACACTACCACCTATAGGAAGATTTTTTTTCTGAAAGTAGTTATTAGCAGTTCTATTATTTAAAACAGTTTCTTTTAAGCAATCGTTGAAAGTACTTTCAAAGGTTTTAAGACTATCGATTTTACTCTTAAGTACCCTTTCAATAATTGACTTATCGGATTCTGCATTTGGGCCATCATGATGTTTGTTGGTATCAATCGAAACAGCAGCGATAACAAAAAGCGTTATCACTAAAAAGTATCCTAATAAACGATTGCCGATATTCATCTTTGTAAAAATAGGTATGAATAGGGTTAATAAGAAGTGTTTACGATTGTTTTATAAACTTAGAATGGTTGAAAGTAATCCATTTTTAATTACACAATTTAACCGTAAATTTGCCTTATGAAAGCAATTATCAATAAGACCAACGCTATTACTGTAGAAGAGAAGACGGGTGGCGCTATTTCGATTAATGATAAAGTATTTAATGGCGATATAAAGCAAGTTGGACCATACTCGTATAATGTCATTTACAATGGTGAAAGTATGAATCTGGAAGTATTAGTTTCAGATGCAAAAAACAAAAAACACCAGCTAAAAATTAATGGCAAGGTGGTAGATGTTCAGCTTGAGGATAAATACGATGAGTTGCTTAAAAAACTTGGTATGGATGCAGCCTCTTCACAAAAAATAGGCGACTTAAAAGCACCAATGCCAGGTCTGGTTGTCAATATCCCCGTTTCAGAAGGAGATGTAATTAAAAAGGGCGATGTGTTGCTTATCTTAGAAGCTATGAAAATGGAAAATGCCCTCAAAGCGGTTGCTGATGCAACCGTTAAAAAGGTGATGATAAAAACAGGACAAGCAGTCGAAAAAAATCAAGTGTTAATTCAATTAGTATAAAACCCTTTTCTCATGAATCGTCGTAATTTTTTAAAGAAATCAGGAATGGCAACTGCAGGTTTAGTAGTTGCTTCTCAATTATCACCTGTAGCATCGTTAGCGGAGAAAATCGAAAACGAAACACAGTTTGTTTTGCCAAAGTTACCCTATGATTTCAAGGCTTTAGAGCCACATATTGATGCACTTACGATGGAGATTCATTATTCTCGTCATCACAAAGCATACGTTGATAATTTGAATAAAGCCTGTGCAGATAATAAAATTAAAGCGGGTTCTATAGAAGAATTGTTAAGTAACATCTCTAAATACCCTGCTGCTGTTAGAAATAATGGTGGAGGTCATTATAATCACTCTTTATTCTGGACAATGATGCAGCCTAACAGTGATGGACTTCCGAAAGGGCCTGTATTAGAGGCAATCAATAGTTCATTTGGAAGTTTCGATGCAATGAAATTAAAGTTTTCGGAAGCGGCTAAATCACGTTTTGGTTCTGGATGGGCGTGGTTAGTAGTGCGCGATGGGAAATTAGAAATTGGCTCAACACCTAATCAGGATAATCCGCTGATGGATATTTCAGAATTTAAGGGCAAGCCTATTTTAGCCTTGGATGTTTGGGAGCATGCCTACTATTTAAAGTTTCAAAACAAGCGTGCAGATTATATCGCAGCATGGTTTAATACGATAAACTGGGATAAGGTAAATGAACTTTATACAAGTAAGTAAGATGCGTTTAGTATTTCTGTTTATTGTTGTAACTATTACAGCTTGTTCTCCAGTAAAAAAGTCGGTAAAAGTTGATCACGAATTAAATCAGCTTGTTGATTTATTGCACGGAAGTTTTTCAAGTGAAGCACAATCGAAAGAAGATACAACATATTTTAATATCAGTTTAGTAATGGTTCCCATCTGGAAAGAAAGAGCCGATGGTCAATGGATGTATGTTGAGCAAGCAATGGCTACTAAACTAGATAAGCCTTATCGTCAGCGTGTGTATCGTTTACAACATCCTGGAGAAAATACTTTTACAAGTGATATTTATGCAATTAAGAATGCACTGTCGTATGCAGGTTTACAGAATGACAAATTAAAGCTTCAACAACTTTCAATAGATAGTTTAGAATTAAAAGACGGTTGTACTGTTACGCTTATAAAGAACAATGATATTTACGCAGGTGGTACGGATGGCAAAAGTTGTCCTTCTGATTTGCGAGGAGCAAAATATGCAACTACAAAAATTACGATGAAGAAAGGAGAACTTGTTTCATGGGATCAAGGATTTGATGCAAGCGATAAACAAGTATGGGGCGCGACTAAAGGCGGTTATATTTTCATCAAGAAATAATTTAATCATTGCAATAAAAAAGGGGCTTATCAATGATAGGCCCCTTTGCATTTTTATAAATTTCGAATTACACCAACGTAATTTCAAACTGTACCAGATTAATAAACTCCTTTATACGCTCATCAATTTCTCCGTCTGATAATCCTTCGATTCTTTCTAATCCGAATTTCTCAACGCAGAAAGAAGCCATTGCTGATCCGTGAATTACAGCACGCTTCATGTTATCGAAAGAAATATCGTCGGTAGAACTAATATAGCCGATGAATCCTCCAGCGAATGTATCACCTGCTCCTGTTGGATCAAATACTTCTTCTAACGGTAACGCAGGTGCGAAGAATACTTCTTTTTCATGGAACAATAAAGCACCATGCTCTCCTTTTTTAATGATTAGGTATTTAGGACCCATCGTTAAAATTTTACGAGCCGCTTTCACTAATGAATATTCTCCCGTTAATAAACGTGCTTCTTCATCATTGATAGTTAAAACATCTACTAGTTTCATTGTCTCTAGTAAATCAGCTAAAGCTACTTCCATCCAAAAGTTCATTGTGTCCATTACAATTAACTTCGGACGGTTTCTTAGTCCTTTAATAACCTTTTGTTGTAAGCTTGGCATTAGGTTTCCTAACATCAGGTATTTACAATCCTGATAAGATTCTGGGATAATCGGATCGAAATTGCTTAATACATTCAGTTGTGTATCCATTGTATCACGCGTGTTCATATCCGCGTGGTATTTTCCTGACCAAAAAAATGTTTTTTCTCCTTGTTTAATTTGAAGTCCTTCAGTATTGATACCCTTATCACTTAACATATCGATAGTAGCTTGTGGAAAATCCTCTCCAACAACCGATACAAGGTTAATTTTATTTCCAAAATAACTTGCTGATACAGAGATATAGGTAGCTGCACCGCCTATAATTTTATCTGTTTTCCCAAATGGGGTTTCAATGGCATCGAACGCAACCGTTCCAATGACTAAAAGACTCATAACAATAAATTTTTTAATGGGAAGCCCGAACTATTCAGACCTTAATCCGGGAACCAAAGTTAAATAATTGCGGTGGATGAGCAATCGGTTTTTAATGATTGATGTAAATAAATTTTTAAAAGGACATCTTCAGAATAACTTCGGTGAGTTTATCGAAGAAAAAGGGAAACAAGTAAAACGATAATTTATTATTTTTGAGATATGGAAAACAATAAACTATCAAACTACGGCTATACTCTTTTCAGAGTAGGAATTCCTGCACTAATGCTTTTGCATGGCACACATAAACTGGAAAAGTTAATGGCAGGAGGAGAGATTAAGTTCATGGATTTTTTAGGCATGGGCACAGAATTGTCACTCGTACTAGCAGTGATTGGTGAATTGGTTGCGCCTTTATTTTTAATTGTTGGATTTAAAACTCGATTTGCATCAATTCCAGCAATCATTACCATGTTTGTGGCGGCGTTTGTAGCACATGCTGGAGAACCTTTAGGTGAAAAAGAACACTCGCTTTTATACATGATTGCTTTTATTGCAATTGCACTGATCGGATCTGGTGAATATAGCTTAGATGCTTGGTTGCAAAAGAGAAAAGCGAAAGCGTAAAATTATTCTTTTACAAATCGTCGTGTAGCAATCGATTTATTCAAATCAGTTATTCTGACAAAATAAATACCTGGTGAAATTCCGCTAAGGTCTATGCTTATAGTATCTTTTGATAACTGATTTTCCATCAAGATTAATTTTCCTGTAATATCAACAAGCTCGATGGTATTTATATTTTTAGAGCATTGTATGTTTAGTAACTCATGTGCGGGGTTCGGGTTAATCTGTAAATTAAAATCATTTGCAATTTCATTTACAGAAGTAGAAACCAACGTTTGCGAATAACGTGTACAAGACCCTTTTTCTCCTCTTACACGATACAAACCTGCATTGATAGCATTATAGCTATTACCTGTTACCGTTGGAATAATATTTCCCCACGTTCCAGAATTATCGAGCTGCCAGGTATAGGTTGCTAAGGCATCTGGATTCGTTATGGTGTAGTTATTATTCGATTGATTGATAAGTGGAGCTTGCAAAGTAGTTAAAAATAAAGTTATCGGCGTACTATAAATCGTATCTCCATTTCCGCAAGACGGGTCGGTAATAATCATTAGCGTTAATACAGTGCCGTTAGTAAGAGTGGAGGATTGAAGTGTTGAACTATTGTTTCCTATCGGATTATTATTCGCGAGCCATTGGTAAGTCGGATTCGTTCCTAGATTATATCCGCTTGCTTGAAATAAAAGCGTATCACCTGTACATCCGGAAGAAGTCACGGATGTAATTTCAACAGAAGGAACTCCTTCTATCGCATAGCCCGCAATTTTATCTGAACGTTTTCCGCCAGCCCATGCAAAATTACCACCTATCCATAAATTATTATTATGAAAGTCCATTGAAAAGGCATAAGGTACTGCAGTAGTATCTTGTGTTAATCCAGTGCCTAATCCTTGCCAAGCACTACCATTCCATTTCACTACATTATTTACTGTATCTGTTCCTGCAGTTTTAAACGATCCACAAACGTATAAATCATCGCAGTGAAAATCCATATCGTACACAACTGAAGTAAAGTTGCCTAAGCCACCTCCGACGGCTTGCCAGTTTGTTCCATTAAATTTTGCGATGTGATACATCAATCCAACATTATAACCCAACGTAAACAATCCACCAATGTAAACATCATCAGTTGGCGAAATAGCAATACAAGTAACCGTATTATCTACTCCAGAGCCAACAGCCGACCAAGTAGTGCCATCATATTTAGCAATATGTTTTGCAGCAGCTCCACCAATTGTAGTAAATACTCCGCCTGCATATAAAATTCCATTCGAATCAAATTTAATATCACGAACGAGTCCGTTGGTAAAACCACCAATAGGAATCCAAGTGCTTCCATTGTACTTCACAATATTGTTAGCAGGACCAGACGCGATAGAGGAAAAGTCGCCGCCCACATAGAGTTCGTTGTTATAAACCTCTAATGAATATACTCTGTAATTAACGCCATTAGGAACTTCTACCCATGCTGATCCATTCCATTTCATCACATACACTCCGCCTAAGGTTGATGGATTGGTGAAGTCGCCACCAGCATACAATGTGTCATTGTAAAAAATTAAATCGTTGATATTATTAATGATTAGACCACCTTGTAACGTTTCCCATTGCGAACCATTCCACTTCACCACTTTATCTACGATGGTTCCTCCTGCTTGTGTAAAAGCGCCTCCTGCGTAAAGGGTATCGTTATGGACTAATACAGCTATCACATTTCCGTTCATTCCATTTCCAATTGGACGCCAAGTATTGTTTTTCTTAATAGCAATGTTATGATAATCATCCGGACCAAAAATCCCACTTAAGTAACCACCCGCTAGTTCACAAAAGCTATTAACTTCTACCGACGATACTTCCATATTTAAGTCTGCACCTTCATTTGTCCAAGTAGTGCCATCCCATTTACCAACTTTATTGACTGGAGTGCTTCCACAAGTAGTAAAATTTCCTCCAATATAAATAGAGTTATTGTAGTTTGTGATATCATTTATTGGAGCATCAAAATAATCTCCTAAACGGGTAAATGCATTAGCGTTATACTTGAATACTGCATTTTGCCATATACCACCTTGAAAGCTTGAATTAGCAGCAATGTAAAGATCATTATTGATGTTTGTCATGTAAACAGAACCACCGATAGCATAACCACCGGTATTCGGTATCGACCATGATGAGCCATTCCATTTAGCAAAACCACTGCATAAAAAACCTCCGACATTCGTCATGTTTCCACCAACATAAACGGATGTCCCAATTACTTTAACAGCAAATGGATAATCGCTTGTAACATTCGCTGCACCTGTTCCTAATCCCGACCATGAAGTTCCGTTGTACTTTGCCACACCATTTACAGTGACACCATTCATTGTTGGGAAATTACCTACTGCATAAATATTTCCTGCAGCATCAAAATCTAAATCAAAAATGGAATAGTTCGCAGCATCACCAATTACACTCCAGCTGTTATTCCAACGAAAAACTTTGCTATCAGATAAAACATAGATAACTCCATTATTCACTTTAATAACATTCCCGTTATATGGCATGTTAACGGTATCTGGGAATGCAGACCACGAACTTCCATCAAAGCGCGCAATGCGTGGCGACTTATAACTTCCTGTAATTTTAGTAAATGTACCTAGCACATATACGTAGGGTGAGTCGGTAGCCATCGACCAAACAACACCTTCAACACCAGGAGCATTAAACCCACCTTGCCATTTTTGATTAGCGGTAGATGTTTGAGCAATTAAATAATTATTTATCAATAAAATCCCGGCAAGGATTAGAAACTTAATTTTCATTTTAAGATTTGTTTTGGGATAACAAAAATAAGCAGAAAATAGAATGCAATTTTATCGCCTTTCTCCCATCTTATTCAAATACATAAAGTGAGATGCGATGGCTTTTGGAAGCGTACTTAAATTATATCGGTAGTTATATTTTTTCACTAAACGTTGGATGATAGGAGTGATATCAGTGTACAACGTATGCGGCAAATGTGGAAATAGATGATGTGCTGCATGGGAATTAAATCCACCAAGAAAAAAATTTACGAATAGATTTGTTGGATAATAATCGAGCGAGGTTGCTAACTGATGCTGACTATAATTGTAAGGTAGTTTTTCATTTTCATCTGGAACAGGAAAATCCGTTTCCAATGTTAGATGAGATATAATTAATGTGAAAATGAAAATTAAAGAAACCGCAACATGTGCAATTAGAAATGAAGTTAATACCCAGCCCCATGAATAGTGCAAATAATAATGCGGAAGAAAAATCATCAAAGAGAGATAAGCTAACTTCCATAAAAACACATCCATAAATTCACTGAACGTATGTTTGATATTTTTCAGATTTGCAATCTGCGATTTGCTGAAGTAGAGCCAGTCTTTGAAAAACACCCAATGAATAGTGTAAATACAATAAACGAAAAATGAATAATAGGCTTGGTATTGATGATACCATAAATGCTTTTTAGTTGGTGACAATCGGATCACAGGATTATCATCAATATCGGCATCGCAACCATCTACATTCGGAAACACATGATGTGATGCTTTATGTCGTACCGACCATAAATAAGCGTTGGTACCTTGCAGATTAAACGACAAATAAAAGATTAGTTTATTCACCCATTTCTTTTTGGAGATGGTGCCGTGAGTGGCATCGTGGCTTACATTAAACGCAAGGAATACTCCTGATACCCCAACAAATAAATAACGACCGATTAATTGGGTTAAGTTGTTGGCAGGTGTAAGATAAAGCAAGGCAATAGCTGCGATGAATACTGCGAAGTAAAATCCCACCTTGAAGTATAATAACCGTTGTCGTTGAGCTTGGAGGTTTGTAGACTTTAGAAGGTGTGCTACTTCATTTTTTAATTCGGTTTGAAAAGCGTCATGCTCTAAATTTGAAAATTTAACGGACATAAAAAGCGATTAAGGGTTTGACAAATGAACGGATAATAAATGAATTTAGCGGCAAATAGGGAAAGAAAGGGAAAAAACATAAACTTCTCGCCCTTCAAAATGGAAAAAAACAAAAAGACCTGACTCCATTGGAATCAGGTCTTTTAATTTAGCTCCCTCTCCTGGGCTCGAACCAGGGACCCCATGATTAACAGTCATGTGCTCTAACCAGCTGAGCTAAGAAGGAATACTCTTCTCTTTGCCTAACAAGGAGAAGAACATCGTTTCAAGCTCTAGCTATCCCGATGGTTACAATCAGGACTAAAACACGTGTTCGGGTGGGAACTTTGTTGTAGTGTTAAAAGAACGAGCATTGCTACAACGGACGGCAAAAATACACCTAGATTTTTAATTAACAAAATGGTTTGTGTTTATTTTTTTAAAATACTGATTTTTAGTTATTTGAATTTAGTTTTAAGTATTTAGGATTGGCGGCCTATAATATGTGTTTTTTGTGACTACTACTTAAAGTAAATCAGATGCACTTCGTAGAGAACAATATTTTAAAACCACAGCAGGGAAAAGAGTGTTGAGGCTGATGTTACAAGAAAGTTTAATGTTAGTATCACCGCTATATAGTGTGAATCGAAACTAGTAGTGCAGTGTGACGAAGTCTCTGCTGCAATGTGAGATTCACTACTTCATGTCCTTCAAGTTGTTATTCAAACAACTGAAATTATAGAATATTGTCATCAATTATCATTTTATTTCTGACTCGTATTTATTCCATTCGGATGTATGCCCAATTGTGGGAACTAACATAAATATTAATCCCGTAAACTTGTAACCATTTCGAATTAATAAATCATTTTCTGTTGACTTGTATAACTTAATATAATCTCGTGAGAATCCTACAAAAGGATTGCCCCCCTCTCCTTGAAATGGATACTTTTTTATGAATACTATTTCATCATTACTTATTTTGGCTTTTATCTTTTTTAATTTATCCCATTTATAGGGGCCCTTCTCATGTGTTGACCAAATTGTAACAGTATCGGTAAAAGTGCTATCAATAAAAAGAAGATCTGCAATCCATACTCCTTTTATTTTTAAGTATGGTCTATATCCTTTTTGTTGGAATGTTATTAAGTCTTGTGATTTATAAATTTCAGATAACTGTTGTAATGAGTTCACAGGAATATATCCACTCCAATGATTCGTATTATCACGATGCGCTGCAGTAGGCCAAGTTTTGGGATGAGGGGGAGTTTCTATTATTACACATCCTTGAAAAAGTATGAGGGTAGTTAAAAGAAAAAAAACATAAAATCGATTTGTAGAATGAACCATCTTGAAAAATATTTTGATTAAAGATAATACTAAAGGAAATCAAAATAGATGATAGTGGTCAGAAAAGAAGCATTGCATTAAAAAAGTATTATAAGTGCTCAATCATAGTTATCTTCACTTCTCAAATTAATGTCATGAAATACATTTTAAAATTAGAAGCGATAGGATTGTTTATCTTTTTTACTCTTGCTTATTATCATTTATATCCTGGAACATGGACATTCTATTTTTCCCTATTTTTTATTCCAGATGTATCGTTCTCTTTGTATTTGATTTCAAAAAAATGGGGAGCAATTGTGTATAATATTTTTCATCATCAAGGTGCTTTGATGATCTTATTTTTAATTGGATATTTTTTAAAGAATGACACCTTAATGAAAGTGGGATTGATATTCTTAGCACATTCTACATTTGATCGCGTAGCAGGATATGGCTTAAAGTATTTGGACAATTTTGATCATACACACTTAGGTTGGATAGGTAAAAGCAAGCATCTAAATAACGATTGATCATTAAAACTATAATTAAGTCAGTAAAGGAACAATTCAATTCTTTACTTTCGCATTAATTATCCAACCCAATTAATCTCCATGCATTTCAACGTTCGTAAATCTATCATTACAATACTAATGTTATTAATGTGTTTTACATTTCATTCTTCTTTCGCACAACAATTTAACTGGGCCAAACGGATAGGCAATGTGGGGATGGAAGACAGCTATGCCTTAGCGTTAGATAATGATGGTGGTGTATATACTGGAGGATGTTTTTCAGGCACCGTCGACTTTAATCCAGGTAGCGGAGTAAATAATTTAACCGTATCCTATGGTATCAATACAGATGCTTATATTTCTAAACTTGATTCAGCAGGAAATTATCAATGGGCCATAAATTTTGGTGGTCGTGGAAGTGATGAGGTAAGAGCTATTCAAGTAGATGCCGCAAAGAATGTTTATGTAGCAGGTACTTTTGATGATACGGCCGACTTTGATCCAGGTCCGAATGTGGTTAGTTTAATTCCTACGGGAAATGAAAGTGTGTTCATAGCTAAATATGATTCTACGGGAGCATTAATTTGGGCAAAAGGTATCACGGGATTTTTTCATGTGTATGCAAGTGCACTCGATATTGATGATGCAGGTAGTATCTACGTTACTGGGAATTTTGTTGATACTGTCGATTTTGATCCGGGCCCTAATGTTTATCAGCTTGTCACTAACAGCATGTATGACGCTTATATTTTAAAGCTTAATAACAACGGAGATTTTTGCTGGGCAAAGGATATTGGTCAACAAACGTTTGATGTTGGTTATGATATCAAAACAGATCACTTCGGACATGTGTATACGTTAGGAACCTTTCGATTAACAGTCGATTTTGACCCCGGTATTGATACTTTTAATTTAACAGCTACTGGTTATGATGATGTTTTTCTTTTGAAGCTAGATACAGCAGGAAGTTTCGTTTGGGCTAAATCGTTTGGAGGGCTTTCTTTTGATTATGGAAGAGGATTAAGCATTGATGCATCTGGGAATGCAATCATGACTGGTTCGTTCTCATCTACTGTTGATTTTAATCCAGGGCCTGGTGTTTTTAATATAACGCAGATAAGTATTGCTGGTGATGATATTTTTGTTTCTAAACTTGATTCAGCAGGGAATTTCCTTTGGGCAGATCAATTCGGTGGTGCAGGCGCTGGCTATGGTGCTTCAGTAGCAACTGATATAGTTGGTAATGTTTATACCACTGGTCATTTTGATGGTGTCACCGATTTTAATCCCGGTGCAGGAGCATTAAACTTTACGCAAGTAGGATTAAGCGGTGCAGATATCTATGTAGTTAAATTAAGTCCTTCGGGAAATTTTAATTGGGCTAAACAAGTTGCCGGACCAACCTACGATTATGCCTATGCTATTAAACCGGATGCATTAGGCAATGTATATTATACTGGATTTTTTGAAGGCACTGTCGATTTTGATATTGGCACGACTACGTTTAATTTGATTTCAGCAGGGTCGCATGATATATTTATATCGAAGTTGGGAGGGACGATTACGGGAACAGAATCTATCATTACTCCTTCTAACGTAGAGGCCTATCCTAATCCTGTTTCAGATGTTCTTACCCTTCATATTGCATCTAACAAAACGGAATCATTTACCGTGAAGCTGTATAATCTTCAAGGAGAACAAATAATCCCAGCTATTCAAACGAGTGAAACGGGAGATGGATCATCCATTAAAATTGATACACGAAATTTATCTGATGGTTTATACGTGTTAACACTTGCTAACGGAAAGGCTGTTTATTCTAAAAAAGTAATGGTTGCCCATTAATTTTCTATCAGTTTTAGGCTCGAATTATTAAAATTCTATTCTGGCGAGAAGCAATAACTCTTACTCAACTACTTATTTCTCCCATTCAGGTCAAACTGCTTGTAAAAAGAGCGAGTTCGACTTTTATTTACAAAAGCAAGAGTAGATTAGCTATTTATTACTATTTTAGATTATTCTAACAGTTTTACCTAACAGATATGGATTCTTTAAAAGCAATTTTAAGCAAAGTAAAACAGTTGTTTGCAATCAATACAGCTAGTAGTCGTGCAGAAATAACAATGCACCGACTGCGTAGTATGCAAATGAGTCGTAAAACAGTAAAGGCTTAGTCCTACGACTTCTTTACGTACTTCGTTAAAATAACAATCTGCTGACCGTCTATTTTTCCTTCTATCTGTTCCGTATTGTCGTGAACTAATTTGATATTACGAACCGCTGTTCCAATTTTCGCTTGCACCGATGATCCTTTTACATCCAAAGATTTAATCAAAGTAACCGAATCACCTGCCATTAAAATAGCACCATTGCAATCGCGATGCATTCCATCACCATCACTTTCTAAATGATCGTTCGTTGCTTTTGCATATTCCATCATGTCATCATCTAAATACATCATGTCAATAGCGTCAGCAGCCCATGTTTCGTTCTTCAAACGATTCAGCATTCTCCAAGCTACTACTTGCACTGTTGGGTTCTCACTCCACATACTGTCCTTTAAGCAGGTCCAGTGATTAGGATCTAACTCTACTTTCTTCTCTATCTGACGTGCGCATTTATCGCAGATTAAAATCGATTTTGCACCATCGGGAGCAACAGCATGCTGGTTAAGGTTCTCGTTAGAACCGCATAATTCACAACTCATCATTTAAAATTTTTGCAAAGTTAATTTTTTTGATGAGTATTTTAATCTACACTAATTTCAATTCAACGAGTGATGTAGCAGTTGCTTGTATAGCATCTTTCGATGAAATAGGATTTATCTTTAAATCTGTTTTCATTTTTTGATTGCTAATGACCGCACAAAAACCTAACTCATCAATGATCATTCGTGTGGGTTTATCAAACAAGGAGAAAATTTTAATAAACCAGTTAGGAAGTTCACGCGCTTTTACTTTTTTATTATATGTTGGATGCGATGCTAAAATAGCATTAGCAATATCTTTAAACCAAAGCGATTCTGCCACTGCTGCATAACGATGTCCGATGCTGTTTTCATTCTCTAATGCATTGTAATGCGCCGCTGCAACATCTCTCACATCTACTATCGGAAATCCTAACTTCGGCACTCCTGGAAATTCGCCTTTCATCAATTTTAACACAACATCGGCACTTGTTCCTATTTCTTTATTCAACAACGGACCTAATACAAATCCAGGATTGATCACACTCACTTTTAATTCAGGATGTTGCTTAGCATACTTCCATACATCTTGCTCCGCTAACGTTTTACTTTTTGTATAAGGAGTTATCATTCCTCCCTCGAGATTCGTAAAATCGTGTTCATCAAATGTGTTTCTTCCCTTTTCATGTCCGTACATGATAGCTGCAATAGATGATGTTTGAACAATGCGATGAATATTATTTTTTAATGCTGCCTCAAAAACATGTTTCACACCGTTGCGTGCAGGAAGAATTAAATCATCTTCATGTTTGGGTAATCCCATTGGAAAAGGAGAAGCCACATGCAATACCGCATCACATCCTTTCATCGCGTCAGCCCATCCATCCGGAGAATTTAAATCACAGTAGTAAATGATTAAACGGGATAATGCTTCTTCTCCTAAATGCGCACTCACAATTTCTCTTAAAACCCCTTCTTTGTGCATCGAACGCGTTGTGCCTGTAATGGTATAACCTCTTTTTAGTCCTTCGATTACAATGTGAGTTCCGATAAATCCGGAAGCACCGGAAATAAAAATATTTTTCATGAATGAGAATTGTGTTTTATTATTAATTATATTTAGTCATGCGTAACACTACGAAGCTTAAACAGATTTTGCTAAAGTATGCAATTACTTTGACGATGGATGATGATGGACTCTTTACTTTAGCATTGGATGATAAACACCAGCAGGAAGAAAATGTTTTTTTCGAAGGGAAGAGCTACGCAATAGTAGTGGACAAAGCACATCGCTATATGAATAAAAAAATAAAATCTGATTTGCTATGAATCATTATTTAATTCTGTTAGGATTAGCTATTGCTCCAGGCTTGGCCATTGCATATTACATTTTTTGGCAGGATAAATATGATCGTGAGCCAATGCCATTGATTATAAAGTCGTTTTTTTTAGGCGTTCTTAGTATTATTCCTGCCATAATTTTAGAGTTACTATTTCAAACCTCAGGACTGCAAAATTCATCTACGAATATTGTGGAAGGATTAATTGCTTGTATTGTTGGTATTGGATTGATGGAAGAAGGATCGAAATATTTTTTCACTCGACGATTTGCCTACCGCAGTGATTATTTTGATGAGCCCTTTGATGGAATTACCTATTCAGTAATGGTGAGTATGGGATTTGCAACCGCAGAAAATATCATGTATGTTTTTAATCACGGAATGGGAGTCGCATTTCTTCGGATGTTTACAGCAGTCCCAGCGCATGCGTTTTTTGCTGTGATTATTGGATATTTTTTAGGCATTCAGAAATTTTATAATAAAAAGGGGTTTGGCACTTTAGGTTTGATAGCGGCTTCTGTATTACACGGATTGTACGACTTCTTTATTTTCAATGGAGATAATTTTGGAATATATGGTGGAGCTACCGTGTCTTTAATTGCTGGATATTATCTCTCTAAAAAAGCAATTAAACTGCATCAGCAAGACTCCCCTTTTAAACCCGATGAAAGTCAAACAGGGTTTTAAATTTATTTCTCTAAAATAAATTTCCGTGAGAAGACTTTATTATCCGTATAAAGAACAATAAAATATAAACCATTGGGTAAGTAAGAAAGGTTTAGTGAACAATCGGAATTATTTACGAGATCACTTGAATAAACACATTGATTAGTAGCATTGTAAATTTTAAAAGGAGCACCCTTTTTTGAAATTCCTTTTGCATGGAGGGTAAACTCACCACCGTTAGGATTAGGAAATATGTTTAAGCTAAACGGATTATTAACTTCAGGAATACCGGTGGTAGAATAGACCATTCCTAAACTATCGGTTTTAACGATGTAGAGGCCACCAGGCACCATCGTTGAAAGACCACAGAAGATATATCCCTTGTCCTTTGTTTGCCGTACAAAATAGGAAAAGTTATTTACGCTCGTCCCGCCCGCTTTAAATTGTCTTGACCATATAGTATCGCCCATGGCATTTGTTTTTAGCAGGAAAATACTTCTTTCAAAATTAATATTTTCACAGGAACCCGTAATTATAAACCCCCCATCGTTCGTTTGTTTGAGAGATTTGGGCAAAGAACGATAATTAAAATCATAGGTTTTTGTCCAAGTGGTGTCTCCGTTCCCATCTGTTTTAATTAAGTAAATCTGATCTGTGCTACCACGAAGTAAACACACTAAAGCAAACCCACTGTCAGTAGTTTGTACTACATCTAGTCCTAATTGATTTTGTATTTTGTGATATTTTTTTGTCCATATCGTATCACCTAAGGCATTAGTTCGAATTAGATAAATGGCCGGAACTGAACTAGATATTCCAATTTCTCCTATAATAACGAACCCTCCATCAAAAGTTTTGTTTATTGCTCTGGGATCAGAACTAAATGGAGTAGGATATATTTTATTGGAAAGTAAAACACCATTATTTAAATAGGATTGAAAATAAACATCTGGTAATTGGTTAGGAGGTTGATAATTACCTGTCATTCCGTAAATACTGTTGTTAATAGAAGCCATGCTATTATTTTCACAAGGCAAGGTTCCGCCTATTCCAGCTGATAATTGCTTTGTCCAAACTGAGTCGCCATTGGCATCGAGCCGCAATAACCAATTTTTACCTGCATTAACACTACTATTATAAGTACCATTTACCATATAACCACTGTCAGGCAACTGTTCAATGTAATCACCATAATCTATAGCAGGTCCACCAAAAGATTTGTTCCATTCAATTGTTCCAAAAGAATCTATTTTTAAAACTAAAACATCATTACTGTTGTTGTAACAAACTCCCGTTAATACATACCCCCCGTCAAAAGTTTCTTGAACGCAAGTGGCTAATCCCACTCCTAACGTATCAATTACTTTTTCAAAAGTAATTTGTGCTTGTAAAGCAGTGCTTAAGAAAACAAATAAAAAAACCAGTATTGATTTATGCATAATCGGAATAAACTATTGATAAAGTAATATTAAATAAAAACATTGGAATAGGTAAACAAGTAGAAATAAATTTTAAAAGTATTATGAACAACAATAATCTTAAAGAACTTTTCAAGAATAAAGGAGCATTTTAACACCTGCATTAATAGTAAAAATTGAAAACAAGGTTTTTTAAGAGAGCCAAAACGCCACAAATGTTTTAACACAATATATAATCAACATCCTGCGTTAATATTTCGTTAACCACATTAACTCAAATTATTTTCTAATCCTAAAAAATATCCACTACATGGACTGAACATTTACTGCCTGAAAAATTTGTCAAACCTTTAAACTTATATTGTATGAAACGACAAAGAAAAGTTTACGCAGTAATGTTCGTACTACTTGTATGGAGCATATTATCTAACGCCTGCCTCGCGAACGATACCACCAAAGTCTATAAGACGATAACCGTCGAGGTTGGAAGAAAACCAACCGAACTCGATTCAAATGCAATTGCTTTAATCAGAGAAGCCTCTAATGAAATGTTTACCGCCGATTATGTAACGGTGGTTTATGCAGATGATCGGGATAAAAAAACTGCCGACAAAGTTTGTTTTTTATTACTGGCAGAAGGAATTCCTCCCACAAGTGTAACGCAAGAATTAGCAGCACTCTCTAATTATAAACCAGCACGAGCAGTTACAAAAGGAGAAGTATTACTGTATTATAAAGTGATTGGCAAAGAGAAAAAAGATCCAAGTACCTTAGTGTTTAATCCGGATCCACTCTGTTTTCAAGATACTACCATTAAATTAGAGAACGGCTATTTTCTAAAATACAGAATCTGTGATTACCTATTAAAGCCATCGCAACCTACTGTTCGCTCCATTGATCCTTATAATAACAATGAGAAATTCAGTGAAACGGTTGAGAAATATAATACCGCAGATGCAGCTGGTATACTAGCCTTTTTTAGATTGGATAAGTCAGCAAACGATTCAATCATTGATGAAGTGTTGATTCCGTATAAATCAACAATGTCGATGAAACTACTAACCATGGAGTATTTCGATAATAACTCACGGATGTGGCTACCCGCTCAATTTCAATATCCCAAAAAAGCAATCAGCGAACGACAATCATTTTTATGTTGCCCTGTTGTTTCTTCTGGATACTATCGGATACTTGCACTTGATCAAAATAAAAATGCAGTGTTAATTCGCGCTCCCAAAGGAACAGCATTTACCTCGGCTATCATTCAAAAAAGTGTTTATTCTTCCTGGGAAGGAACGCCTGTAAATGGTGGAACAAGTATGTTGTTTTTACTTCCGAAGTTAAGCAGCGATATTACAGTGCAATATTCCATCATCGATCAAAATGGGAATATAAAGTATAGTGGCGTGCAAGATTGGGAGCATATGGTAGGACATGAGTTCAAAATAAAAAAGGCAACAAAAAATTATGGAGTAGTACACGGATTAAAAGTGAATTTTCCAGAGAAAGGATATCAGGTGTACAATGATTTTGATAATGAAAAAACAGTAACCCTTAAACACATTAAGTAATATGAAAAAATGGGCCTTCTTATTTGCAGTTTGCTTTTTAAATAACACAGGTGTTATTTGTCAAACAATCAATGAAACATCCGACTTGCGCATTTTATCATTTGATGAATGGAGTGCAAAATATTCAACGCTAGATGATAAAAATAAAATGATTAATGCTGTTAGTGTTTGTGAACTAACCATCAATGGAAAAAGATGTTTAGATAATCCGGTAGAGGTAAAACTCAATGCTGATTCAAAAATGGAATTCAAAAATTTGACTTGGTATCAATGGGATATTCAAAAAAAGCGCTGGGTGAAAGAATCCACTCCTAAATTTCGAATCGATAGAAATAAAAAGAACGGTGCTTATTATGCCTATGTAAATTGTCCGGGGGTGTATGGATTTTTTTATCCAGATGAAAAATTAAATAGCGGATTAAAAATCAAAGCACCATCAGGATGTAAAATACAAACAGTAAGTATCGCGCAAAAAAATCCTTCTACTGCTTACAATGCTTTATATACTTCACCAGCATCCAGCGTAACAATTCCAATCACTGATTTACAATTTGCAGGATACATTGATGTAGAACTAATCGATAAAGAAGGAAAACAGTTCACACTAAAAAATAATTTGATTGGAGCGCATATCGATTTACGTGAAGGATTCGATAAAAATGAAACTGTTAATTTAAAAATTGGTCGTAGTGACCTTCTTGAAAAACAAATATTATCAAATAAATAAAAACTATGAAAAACAACTTGAAGCTAATCGTAGCGATGATTGGGTGTGTCATCTCTACTGCTTCCTTCGGAACAACACTCGTAACATTTGAAGATGCGATGCAACGTGGATTGATCTCTTACAAGATTACTACAGAAACTATGGCCAACCGTTCAATGGATTTAGAATTAAATAACAATTCGAATAATCCGATCAACGTACAGTTAGAAGCTGGAAGAATATTTTATGCAACGCAAGACATACAACCGTATGTGGTAACTCGTCCTTCTATTATTGCATTAGATCCGCACGGACAAGAAGATGTGATGATATACGCACGTTGTGGTAATAGTACTGCACGTTGTCCTGGTCACGATACTAAATTTGGTCGCACAAGTATGGGTGCGCCTTTATTAGTTCAAGCGTTAACTGAATTAAATAACCGACGCATCAACGATAATTATTTAGCGCAGCAACTGGTTTGGCATTATACCAACGGACATAGTTTAAATACCATTATTACAGACAACGATAAAGAAAAAGAGTTTGTAAAATGGGTTTGTAAAAATGAAAATGTAGATTTTCCGTGGTATCAAAAACACTATGCTCCTTCACAAACGGGTAATGATATGGAATTTTCAAATGTTCCTACCTTGATTCAAGGAGAAATGCAAGTGGTGTTAACACAGCCTTCTAATATCCAGGTAAAATTGTATGATCAAGAAGGGAAATCCATCAAAACAATTTATGCGATTTTAAATCAAGCGGCGGGACAATGTACAATTCCATTGAATATAAATCTGTCAGACATAGCCAAAGGCGATTATAAAATTGTGATTGAAAATGATGCAGGAGTAAAAATAGACGAACGATCAGTAGCAGTATAAGTATTTCAGGTCAGGAGGAGCAAATTTTTGCTCCTCTTTGTTTTTTGCGTCGGGTAGTATGAATTATTTTATCATTTTTGTAGAATGAACAGACCTATTCGAGTTTTAATTGCAAAAGTAGGATTAGACGGTCACGATCGCGGAGCAAAAGTGATTGCTTCTTTTTTGCGTGATGCAGGAATGGAAGTAATCTATACCGGACTTCGCCAAACCCCAGAAATGGTAGTGAATGCAGCCTTGCAAGAAGATGTTGATGTGATTGGCGTTAGCATTTTATCAGGCGCACATATGACAGTCTTTCCAAAGATTTTAAATTTAATGAAAGAGAAATCATTGAATGATGTGTTACTTACCGGCGGTGGAATTATTCCAGATGCGGATATGAAAAAGCTGATAGAAATGGGATGCGGAGAATTATTCGCACCAGGCACCGACACTACAACTATTATTAATTACATCACCGATTGGGTCAATAAAAACAGAAGATAATTTTTATGTATCAGAATATTACAACAGAGCAAAAAGGAAAAATTTTAATTGTTACGGTTAACCGCCCTGATAAATTAAATGCATTAAATAAAAATACAATCGCTGAAATTGGAGTAGCAATAAATGCTGCTGCGAATGATAATAGCGTTGGAGGAATTATTTTGACGGGAGCAGGCACGAAAGCATTTGTGGCTGGTGCCGATATTAGTGAGTTCGCTGCTTATTCGTTGGAAGAAGGCAAGGAGCTGTCAGCTCACGGACATGCAGTATTTAATAGCATTGAAGAATGTGGTAAACCTGTGATTGCAGCGGTTAACGGATTTGCTTTAGGTGGAGGATGTGAATTAGCGATGGCTTGTCATATGCGTGTAGCCGCAGAAAATGCAAAGTTTGGTCAGCCAGAAGTGAAGTTAGGTTTGATACCAGGATATGGTGGAACACAACGTTTACCAATATTGATTGGCAAGAGCAAAGCAATGGAATTATTAATGACGGCTGATGTAATTGATGCGAATGAAGCGCATCGTTTAGGGTTGGTCAATCATGTAGTTCCTCAGGAAAATCTGATAGCTAAATGCGAAGAGATTTTGAATAAGATTATTGATATGGCTCCGCTGGCTATTGCTGAGATTGTTACAACAGTAAATGCTTGTTACGATAAAAAAGCAGATGGTTTCAATACGGAAGTTGAGCGCTTTGGTGCTTGCTTCGTGACCAATGATTTTAAAGAAGGAACCGAAGCTTTTTTAGGAAAACGAAAGGCAGACTTTAAAGGCAATTAACCTTATTTTCTAGTATAATAGATTTTTAGTGGCAATTACTGAAACT
>JBJOND010000031.1:0-26038 GCA_046052065.1 Bacteroidota bacterium
TAACAGCCAATGCGGTTAGTACAGTTGTAAATCCGTCGTATTCAATTGTAGTTCCGTTGGTGTTATCTACATAATAAGCAGGGTAGCTATTATTACAAGGAATATTCGGATCAGCATAAAAACCTGGAATACCATTGTTAACAGTGTTTATAGCAACAGGTGTTGTTGTTCCAGGAATGAGAGCTATATTTTGAGTTCCTGCTATACCAGGTCCTGAAATGAAAAATCCAAATAAATCATTGAAGGAAGAGCAAACATATTCTGGATATTCTTCGCTCGCGAAAACATATCTAAATTGAATGGTATCATTCTGCGGAATAAAATCAAATTCTAATACTGCAGCGTCATAGGTGTTTACTCCAACAATATTTTCAAGGTCCTGATCCCCTGGATTAAAATCAATCGTTCCTGCATCATCATTACTATTTGGACCAATTGCAACAGTTCCATTTCCTGTAGTTAATAGAATGCCTGAGGATAAGCCAAGGTTAGTACTTGTTGCAGCAAATGATGAATAATAATTACTAGGACCAGTAATAGTAGCATTACTGATTTGCACTCCCGGGCCTGCAAGAATTTGTGCCAACTGGTTGGCTGTTAATCCTGGTGCAACTGTTAACTGAGAATAGGTTAACATGGGAAGCAACGCACTTACAAGAAGTAAGAATAGGCGTTTCACTATATTGGTTTTGTTTTGTAAGAGTAAACCTAGTTGTTATTTATTCTGCAATAAAGAATTTCTTCCCGAAGTGGTATAATTGTACTTTGATTAGGATAATTGATTATCCGCTCATCGAATTAAAGTAATTGTGCCTTGATATTCGTGACGCTTGCTATTCAACGTTTCACGTAAATTAATGGTGTATAAGTATACCCCAGATGGTAATAAATCGCCCTTTGAATCACGTCCATCCCAAAGTGGATTAGCAATTGCCTCTTTCACTAATTGTCCATTACGATTATATATTTTCATATCAAATGAACTGAAGTTAAAGCCATACATTTCAAGTACATCATTTACACCGTCATCATTTGGTGAAAATGCTTTCGGAATAAAGAAGGAATAATCATTCACAACCGATATTGTTTTGACAATCGTGTCGCTACATTGATATTGATTATTAACTATCAACGTCACATCGTAGTTGCCAACTTCATTAAATGTAAAGTTGGGAGCATTGGTAGTTGCAAGTCCAAGCGAGTCGCCAAAAATCCAATTCCATTGATTAACTACTCCTAACGATTTATCAATGAAATCTACCGAGTTAAATAATATGGAAGGTGTTAATGGTGCAAATGAAAATTCAGCTACTGGTGTAGAGTAAGCTTCGATTGCATTCACTATCGTATCACTTCCAGTACATCCCTGCGGAGTGGTAATCGAAAGGATTACTGTATATAGTCCCGAGTCAGGATAAATTGTACTTGGATTAATGGCATTTGAAAAATCGCCATTGCCAAACTCCCAATTATAAATTGAGCCAGCTGCTGTTGATGAACTATCTGAGAATACCACTTCCAAAGGCATGCATCCTTTATCAGGGGTATATCCAAATTTAACGGTAGGATAATCAATAACGGTAATTTTTACCGAGTCGATTTTTGCAGGGGTTCCGCAATTATCCGTTGCAGTAACAAGGTAGGTTGTGGTAATCGTAGGATTTACACTTGTACTTGATGTAGTAGCTCCATTGCTCCATTGATAAGAGTAATTTCCATTGCCACCACTTGCGTTAACACCTAACGTTACCGGATCACCGCTGCAAACTGTTGAGGTGCCAGAAGTAGAAGTTGATAATGGAGGATTAACATTCACCGTGTACGTGTAAGCTGCCGTACAATTATTAGCGTCAGTTACAGTTACCGTATAACTGGTAGTTGTTGTAGGACTAACAGTTGCTGTTGTTGCAGTAGAACCACTGCTCCATAGGTAAGTATATGGCGACTTTCCACCTCCTGCTGTGATGGATAAGGTAGTTGATTGACCAATGCAAATAGTTGGGTTGCTTCCTGTGCTAGTTGCTGTTACCGCTGCAATACTTCCTAAGTTTCCATTCACTACTTTTGTACATCCATTTGCATCTGTTACTGTCACGGTAAATGTTCCTAACGTTAATCCAGTACCGTTAGCATTGGTACTTCCACTATTCCACAGATAAGTATATGTTCCTGTTCCACCTGTAGCTGAAACGGTTGCTTGTCCGTCGTTGCCTTGACAAGATACATCTACAGTATTAGTAATTGATGCGTTTAAAACAGTTGGTTCACCAATGGTATAACTCGAACTTCCTGTACATCCAATAGCATCCGTAACGGTAACAGTGTAAGTTCCTGCAATCAAATTATTGGCAGTAGCTCCCGTTTGTCCATTATTCCATTGATAAGTGTATGGGCCAACACCGTTGTTTCCTGTTTGTGTAATAGTTCCTGATGCTGCACCAAAACATAAGGCATCTGTTTTTGAAACCAACGATGAGTTAATTGGCGGACCTTGATTTAATGCAAAGGATCGTGTTGCCACACAAGCGCTATCTGTAATTGTTACAACATAATTTCCGTTCAAACTTTGAGTTGCATTGGTAATAGTTGTACTCTGCGCATTGCCAGAATAACTATTAGGTCCCGACCAGGAATAAACCGCATTACCCGTATACGTACCATTAGCAGTAAGCGTAACGCTACCCCCACTGCATACAGGAAGGTTGTTTGTAATATTCGGCTTTGGAATAGAATCATTGACGTATAAAGCAATACTATCAAATGCCTGTACAAATGGATCTCCCGGCATACAACCATACTCGATAATATAATTGGTTACCGCTGCTCCTGTGTTACTGTAATCATTCCATAATCCGTAATAAAATAAATGGGCATAGTCTTCTCCCGGACAACCATTCGGTTCATCAACTGCCCAGTTTTGATAATTAGCACCTATTGAAACTCCCGTTCCTGTTGAACTAGTACAGTTGAAATTTACTTCGTCTGAAAAATGTCGACCTTGCCCACCATCTTCTAATCCTTCGCAACCCGTTACCCATCTCCACACACCATTCACTGCTGCATCACTAGCCCCAATCCACGTGTTTGAGTTTACTAGCTGACTGATAAAAGTATTTTCCTGCGCATCTGTAATCGTTATTAGATAACCTTGTAACCCTAAATAATTAGTCGCTGCCGCATTAGCAACTGCTGTGGTCCATGATATTGGTGTTGTAGATTGAATTAGTTTGTAATAATGTCCGTTAACTGGGTTATACAATAAATCACCTAATACATAAATAATTGTACGGTATCCCGTCACAAAATTAGAGGTGCGATTACATAAAACAACTGTTTGAAGTGCTTGCTGATATTGAGCAACTGTTGCAACACCGCGCAAGGTTAGTACTCCTGTATTTTGATTCCAAGTACTGGTAATTCCAAACATTGGTGTAAATGATAATGAATCCTGCGCTGGAGTATATCCAGAATAAAAAAAGATAGATGCACCATCAATCGTTACATTAGGTGCCGCATTAGTAATGGTAACCGAAGAGGCTATTTGCTGGCAGCCACTCGAAGGACAAACAACATCACTTGAAACCACATTCAACTGAGGGCCTTGTGCAAATAAATTTATCGAGGTAAAAAGAAAAAAGAAAGCAATTAGCACTAGTGCTTTTTTCATGATTTAATTAGGTTTTAAAAGTAATAGGTCATTACTGTTTCTTTGTAAACAGGAGCATTACTTTTCGGGGTAAATAGTTAGATTTTGGGATTATAAAAGTCGGAAAAATATCAATACCAGTCAATAATTATAACTGAACCGTTCAAATAAGGTTATGATTGGGAAAATGCGTAGTTCTAATCTTCTTTTCTAGTAAAAACAATTCGGTTTTGTACCTTTGCACAAATATTTAAAAAAGATATGAGCGCAAACGATTTTGGCATTCAGGAAATGCTTCAACAATTGGGTATTAAAGACGTTAACAGTGGTGCGTGTACTGGTACTCAATGGTTTAATACAACAGGTGAAATTATCGAATCTTATTCTTCTTCGGATGGAGCCTTGATCGGCAAGGTAAATCAGGCTACCGCTGATGACTATGAAAAAGTGATTGCAACTGCACAAGCGGCATTTGAAAAATGGAGAATGGTGCCTGCACCGGCGCGTGGCGAAGTAGTACGTCAGATTGGCGATCGCCTTCGTCAGTATAAAGAGCCATTAGGTAAATTGGTTTCTTATGAAATGGGTAAAATTTATCAGGAAGGTTTAGGAGAGGTTCAAGAGATGATTGATATCTGCGATTTTGCAGTTGGTTTGTCTCGTCAATTATACGGTTTAACAATGCATAGCGAGCGACCTCGTCATCGTATGTATGAGCAATACCATCCACTAGGAATTGTAGGCGTTATTTCTGCATTTAATTTCCCAGTTGCGGTATGGAGCTGGAATGCAATGTTAGCAATGGTTTGTGGTGATACCGTAGTTTGGAAGCCAAGTTCGAAAACAATGTTATGTGCTATCGCAGTACATAATATCATTGCTGATGTACTAAAAGAAAATGAAGTTCCTGAAGGTGTTTTAAACCTTGTAGCAGGTGGTTCTAAATATGTTGGTGATAATTTCTTAGCAGATAAACGTGTTCCGTTAATCTCTGCAACAGGAAGTACGCGCGTAGGTAAGCGTGTAGGTAAAATTGTTGGAGAGCGTTTAGGTCGTTCGTTATTAGAGTTAGGTGGTAACAATGCCATTATCCTTTCTGAAAAAGCAGATTTGAAAATGGCGATGACAGCAGTGTTGTTTGGTTCTGTAGGTACTGCCGGACAACGTTGTACTTCGACTCGTCGTTTGATTATTCACGAATCAATCTATGATATATTCAAAGCACAATTAGTAAATGCCTATAAGCAAATTCGTATAGGCCACCCGTTAGATGCTAAAACATTGGTGGGTCCACTTATCGATAAAGGTGCAGTGACTGATTTCGCGAACGCAATTGAAGCAGCAAAGAAAGAAGGTGGAAATGTAATTACAGGAGGAGAAGTTCTTTCAGGTGCAGGATACGAAAGTGGATGTTATGTGGTTCCTTGTGTGATTGAAGCAGAAAATCATTATCATATTGTTCAAGAAGAAACGTTTGCTCCGATTCTTTACATCATGAAGTATTCTACAATTGAAGAAGCAATTGCATTAAACAATAATGTTCCTCAAGGATTATCTTCTTCTGTGTTCACACGCGATATGTTAGAAGCAGAAGCATTCTTATCACACGAAGGTTCTGATTGCGGAATTGCGAATGTAAACATCGGAACATCAGGTGCTGAAATTGGTGGTGCTTTCGGAGGAGAAAAAGAAACAGGTGGTGGCCGTGAGTCGGGTTCTGATTCATGGAAAATTTATATGCGTCGTCAGACAAATACAATTAACTATTCAACCGCTTTACCTTTAGCACAAGGAATCAAGTTTGATATTTAATAAAAATAAATTTTTAGAAAGGCTCATCTTCGGGTGGGCCTTTTTTATTTTGAAAAGTTTTGCAAATGTGATTAATGCTGATTTTAAAAATTTCTTTAAATGATTAACTTCGTGCATCTGAAATACACTATCTAAATCTCTTCTTATCTGATGTTAAAAATCGATATACATACGCATATTATTCCGGAGCATCTTCCCAACTTTAAAGAAAAATATGGCTATGGAGGATTTATCAATTTAGATCACCATAAGCCTTGTTGTGCGCGCATGATGATGGATGATAAATTTTTTCGTGAGATTCAAGATAATTGTTGGGACCCTGATAAAAGAATTCAAGAGTGTAATCATCACCACATCGATGTACAGGTTTTGAGTACTATACCCGTAATGTTTAGTTACTGGGCAAAGCCAATGGATGTACTTGATTTAAGTATGTTCCTTAATGATCATTTAGCGGATATCGTTCACCGTTACCCTAAACGCTTTGTCGGATTAGGAACAGTACCTCTTCAACATCCGCAGTTAGCGATTAAAGAATTAGAGCGTTGCATGAAAATCGGTTTGAAAGGTGTTCAGATTGGTTCACATGTGAACGAGTGGAATTTAAATGCACCTGAATTGTTTCCGTTTTTTCAAGCTGCGGAAGAAATGAACGCGGCTATTTTCGTCCATCCATGGGATATGATGGCGAAAGAAAAGATGACGGAATATTGGTTACCGTGGTTAGTGGGTATGCCAGCAGAATCTTCGCTTGCTATTTGCTCAATGATTTTTGGTGGAGTCTTCGAACGCTTGCCCAATTTAAAAGTAGCATTTGCACATGGTGGAGGATCATTCCCTGCAACCATTGGTCGTATAGAGCACGGATTTAATGTGCGCCCCGATCTAGTAGCTGTGCATAATGAAGTTAATCCGAGAGAATACCTCAACCGAATTTATCTTGATACACTTGTACATGATCCATTAAAACTCGATTACCTTTTAAATTTAATGGGGCCTAATCAATTGGCATTGGGAACAGATTATCCTTTCCCGTTAGGTGAATTAGAACCAGGAAAATTAATTGATTCGATGCCGTATGAGGATACTATAAAAGAGCGACTCCTGAACGGAACTGCTCTTGAATGGTTGGGTATGAATAAAGAATTCTTTTTATAAATTCTTAAAGAGTAAAAGCTCTCGTTATATTAAATCCTAAACGAACTCCAGCATTTGTCCACTTCGTATTTGTAAAAGGCAAATATTGATTTTCGGTAATGCCAATCGAGTTGGTAAAGTGCATTTGAAATACGTGACCACCAGTTTCAATTTCAAGGCCTATTCCCATACTGTTGTAATAAGAATCGCGTGTGTAATTATTCAAGCATAATCCGTATTCACCTGTGATAGCAAAACGTTTTGCAACCTTGTAACGAAACGCTGCAGTTACTCCATAAACATCATTCAGGTCGGTAATTTTATCTGCTAAATTATAATGAATGAAGAATGGTGCTGCTTGCAATGAAAAGTTATCATTAAACTTACGGGCAAAAATAATTTCATGTGCAAATGAGTAGCGGCTCCACGGACTATAAGCATATTTATCAAATCCATTTGCAGCTTTGTTTGGGTCTTTTAAATTGATGTAATACGCACTCGAAAATAAAGTAATACTTAAAGGAGTATTTCGATCTTCCGTTTGACGTAATAAACGATATTTTACAAAACCATCTACCATTTTCTGATACGATGATCGTCCGATGCCAACCATCAATCGTCCGTCTAAACTATAGTCAAATCCTAAGCGAATATTTGCACCGCCATCTAATCCCCACGCTTCAAATGAACCACCATTGATTGCTCCAAAGCGATGTGAAATTCTTAATTCAAGTGTGCGCTTATTGCAAACTTCTACCGTATGAAAATTTATCAAACGTGAATTATAAAATGTTTTTGAAAATTTAGAGGTATCGCTATTATCGGACTTCCAATTAGTATCCTGCGCCTTTGTTAGTGAAACAAAAGAAAGGAGTATTGCAATGAGCGTAATTGTTTTTTTCATCTATTAATTTTCAGGCATGCCCTGATTAATCCAGTTTTCAATCACTTTAATCTGGCAGTCGGATAGCTTACCACCACCTTTTGGCATTGGAGAATTTGCTCCAGGTGATTGTTTAATATTTAGTAAAAAGGTTATGGTTGGGTTGTTAATACTGTTCTTGATTTCCGTATACGTTGTTAGAGGGAAACTTGCGGTAGTGTTACTACCATGGCAAGAATTACCTTGTGCTCCAACGGTGCCACACGATCCTTCAATAATCCATTTTATATTTGTGTTATAATTTAAGGCAAGGGTAGCACTTGTATCATAACAGGCACGGTCGCTACTTAAAAGATTTATTTCTTCTACATTATCATAATAGCATCCACTAAAAATGGTAGTTAAAATCAGTAGAAATAAAACATTATTTTTCTTCATGATTAATTATTTTTTGCTCCTTGTTCTATCCAAATAAAAATAGTTTTAATGTCGCTGCTTGCTACTTTATTATATCCTGATGGTGGCATCTTTGGTCCGCTACGACCAGTAATTAATCGGTAAAGCTTGCTCGAATGTGCATCACCTGCTTTAATCTCTCCAAATGACATTACCCCTTCATAGGTATCTAATGCTCCTTCGTGATGTCCACCACCACCATGGCAACCTTCAAAATTGCAATTGGCGGATAGCACACGTTGTACATCATTTTTAAACGATACTTCTGGAACGCCTGTCAAATCAGGATTCGTAGTACAACTGTTTATGGAAATAAATAAACTAAAAATGATAAGTAAAGAGAGTGCTTTATAAACTTTCATAGGCAAGACAAACGTACGGAAAATAGGTAGTATTAGCTATGATTTTTCGGTAAGTGCATTTAATTTTTTTTATTTAAATGAGTTATCCTTGAATGATGGAGATGATTCAACATTTTTCAATTAAGAAATGGCTAAAAATTATTGTTATCATCTTACATTGTTGTAAGTTTGCTCCTTAGAAAACAGCCATGAGCGATTCTCTTCATCACGAGTGCGGAATAGCATTTATCCGACTTTTAAAACCACTAGATTTTTACATCCAGAAATATGGAACTGCCACTTACGGCCTTAATAAGTTGTACCTTCTTATGGAGAAACAACATAACAGAGGTCAGGATGGAGCAGGAGTAGCTACCATTAAGCTCAACCCTGATCCCGGTAAGCCGTATATTAGTCGTTATCGTTCAGTCGATAAAAATGCAATCCCTCATATTTTTTCGCATATCAATGCACCACTCGAGAAGCTGAATGCTAGTAGCCCTGAGAAATTAACGGATGCAAATTGGCTAAAGCAGAATGTAGAATTCCTTGGCGAAATCATGTTAGGTCACCTTCGTTATGGAACTTTCGGAGGAAATACGATTGCAAATTGTCACCCTTTTATTCGTGAAAATAATTGGATGACACGTAGTCTTGTTGTAGCAGGTAATTTTAACATGACTAATGTGGAGGAGCTGTATAACAACCTCGTTAAAATTGGTCAACATCCTCGCGAAAAATCAGATACAATAACCGTAATGGAAAACATCGGACAAAGTCTGGATGAAGCCAACGACCAACTGTATTATCAATTCAAAGAAAAAGGTTTTTCTAAGCAAGAGATTAGTCCACTAATCGCACAACATATCGATATTGCTTCTATTCTTAAATCATCATCTACTAATTGGGATGGTGGTTATGTGATGGCTGGTTTATTCGGACATGGAGATGCATTTGTATTGCGTGATCCTGCTGGTATTCGTCCTGCGCATTATTATGCCGATGATGAAGTGGTAGTAGTTACTTCTGAACGTCCTCAAATTCAAACAGCATTTAATGTTCCTAAAAGTGCAGTGCGTGAAATAAAGCCAGGTCATGCACTTATTGTTCGTAAAGACGGTACCGTTAGTGAAGAACAAATCAAAGAACCAACCGAAAGAAAATCGTGTTCGTTTGAACGTATTTATTTTTCTCGCGGAAGTGATGCCGATATTTATGAAGAGCGTAAAGAGCTTGGAAAATTATTGTGCCCTGCTGTTTTGGAGGCGATTGATAAAGATTTAAAGAATACTGTTTTATCCTATATACCAAATACTGCGGAGGTTGCTTTCTACGGAATGATTAGCGGTATGGAAGCTTATCTGAAGGATGTTAAGAAGAGAAAAATTCTTGCTTTAGGTCCTAATCCGGATGAAGAAAAGCTAGAAGAGATTTTAAGTATTCGTCCGAGAGCGGAGAAGATTGCTATTAAAGATGCAAAGCTTCGTACGTTCATTACTAATGATACTGATCGTACGGATATGGTTGCTCACGTATATGATATTACGTATGGTACTTTAAAAGAGGGAGTAGATAATCTTGTGGTGATTGATGATTCGATTGTACGTGGTACAACTTTACGCAATAGTATCATTCGTATGCTCGATCGATTAAATCCTAAAAAGATTGTGATCGTTTCTTCGGCACCGCAGATCCGTTATCCTGATTGCTATGGAATTGATATGGCAAAGATTGGTGATCTAATTGCATTCAAAGCTGCCATCGAATTATTAGAAGAAAATAATTTAGAGCATATCATCGACGAAGTATACGTGGAATGTAAAGAGCTTTTGAAGAAAGAAGAGCATCCGAAGGAAAATGTGGTTAAGAAAATATTTGCGCCATTCACCTACGAGCAAGTATCAAAACGTATATCACAAATTCTTACTCCAAAAGATTGTAAAGCCGAAGTAGAAATCATTTTCCAAACCATCGAGAATTTACATGTTGCTTGTCCGTATAACGCTGGCGATTGGTACTTCAGTGGTGATTATCCAACACCAGGAGGAAACAGAGTGGTTTGTAAAGCCTTTACGTACTTCGTAGAAGGAAGCAACGAAAGGGCGTATTAAGATAAACATTCTGCGCTTCGCGCTTCGAGTCCCGAAGCATCGGGATCAGCGAACAGTTATTTTTTATTAAGCTATATACCAATCGGATGCCAAGTGGTTTTAATTTCTTGGCCTGCTAATATTCGATAAGGCGATTCTAATTTGTCTTTCGAATAATCAATCACACGCTTCACATTTAAAGCAGCATTCGTTTGAATTGTTTTCTTATGCTCTGTATTCACATCTGAAAAAACAATTGCATTCACATCCATATGCGATGCAGCGTGCGATACTAACTCCTTACGATAACCAGTAATCAAATTAATTACTCCACCTGGCAAGTCAGACGCATGAATAACTTCTGCAAACTCAATGGCAGTTAACGGATAATTTTCTGATACTACTAACGTACACGTATTACCGCCTACAATCATAGGAACTGCATGACTAATAATACCAAGTAAGGCTTCTTTATCCGGACAAATTATATTCGCAATTCCAGAAGGCTCTGGATAAGAAAAGTTAAAGTGTGAACTTTCCACCGGATTAACAGCACTGAACACTTGAATGTATTTATCACTCCATCCTGCATAGTAAACTAATAAATCAATCGCAGCTTCTACTTCTTTCTTCGCTGTTGCAGCAGTATATCCTTCCTTGCACATCGTCTCTACAAACTGCGCTTTTCTTCCTTCTAACGTTTCGGCTATACGATAAATGATTTGTGCTTTGTTATACGCAGAACGTTTATTCCAGTCGCCTTGTGCTTTTCTGTTCGATACAACTGCATCGCGTAAATCTTTGCGTGAACCACGACAAACATTCGCAATGGTATTTCCTGCTTTATCTTTCAGTGCATAAAATCTTCCCGACTCAGTTCTTGGGAATTTACCATCGATATACATTTTGTATGTTTTCTTTACATCAATGCGAGATGTAGTTTTTGTAGTTGCCATAATCTCAAAAATTAAAATAAATTAACGTAAGGCATTAAACCATGTAATCCTCCTTCTCGTCCAACACCGCTTTCTTTAAAACCTCCAAACGGACTCGTAGGATCAAATTTGTTATACGTATTTGCCCATACTACGCCCGCATTCAACTTCGATGAAATCTTAAATGCTTTCGCTCCTTTGTCTGTCCACACACCACCTGATAAACCATAAGGTGTATTGTTTGCTTTCTCGATAACTTCTTCTGCTGTTCTGAATGTTTGAATCGCTAAAACAGGTCCGAAGATTTCTTCTTGCACAATTGTACTCGACTGCGCCACATTCGTGAATAGGGTAGGCTTAAACCAAAATCCTTTTGATGGAACCGCGCATTCACTTTGCCAGCATTCACCACCTTCTTTAATTCCTGTTTGTACTAACGATTTTATTTTTGATAACTGCGCTTTCGAATTGATAGCACCGATGTCTGTATTCTTATCTAATGGATCACCAACGATTAATGTCTCGATGCGTTGCTTTAATTTTTTGATGACTTCATTCGCGATTCCTTCTTGCACAAACAAACGTGAACCTGCGCAACACACATGACCTTGATTAAAAAATATTCCGTTGATGATACCTTCTACTGCTTGATTGATAGCAGCGTCTTCAAAAATGATATTCGCTGCTTTACCTCCTAATTCAAGGGTGTATCTTTTATCGGTACCTGCTAACGATTTCTGAATAATCTTTCCAACATCAGTAGAACCTGTGAATGCAATTTTATTGATGTTCGGATGATTCACAATTGCAGCACCTGTTGCACCAGCACCCGTGATGATGTTTACTACTCCCGGAGGAAGATCTGCCTCTTGAATAATCTCTGCTAATTTTAAAGCAGTGAGCGGAGTTGTTTCAGCAGGTTTTAGTACAACTGTATTTCCAGCTGCAAGCGCAGGAGCAATTTTCCATGCCGCCATTAACAACGGAAAGTTCCAAGGAATAATTTGACCTGCTACACCAACAGGAAAAGTTTTCATTCCAGGAAATGCATAATCTAATTTATCAGCCCAACCCGCATAATAGAAAAAATGCGCAGCAGCTAATGGGATATCGATATCACGGCTTTCACGAATAGGTTTACCACCATTGATGGTTTCAATAATTGCGAGCTCACGTGCTTTCTCTTGTAGGATGCGTGCTATGCGATAAATATATTTTCCCCTTTCAGCAGGTGCTAACTTCGACCAAACTTTTGATTGTGCATTTTTAGCAGCGGTAACTGCTTTATCTACATCGGTGGCATTTGCTTCTGCAACAGACGCAATACGTTTTTCTGTCGCAGGATTGATAGTATCAAAATATTTTTTAGAAGCAGGTGCAGTAAATTTCCCGTTGATGAACAAATCGTATCGATCCTTCAACTGAATATGATCAGCGGATTCAGGCGCTGGTGCATAGGTCCACTTCGTATCGAATTTTAAATCTTTGGTAGCTGAATTTTTTTTCATTCAAAAATGATTTTTACGAAAATACTGAAAAAAACACCTTGTAAATACAATAGGCACGGGTTTAAACCCATGCCTATTGTTGTATAGTTAATAATTAATTTACAAACCTGCTAATGCTATAATTTGATTTCGGGATGATATAACAGGGTGGGGTTTAAACCCCACCCTGTTTGAAATAATTATCTCACCATCACCCTACTATCATTATACCCACCATTTATCAATAAACGCACAATATAAAATCCTTTCGTGTAATTATCACCTAAGTTAATTTCTTGTGTGTAACCACCTTCTTGGATAGATACTTGAGAAGAATAAATAGACTGACCCATGGTATTGATGATTTGCAAAATACCATCTCCTGTTTCTTCACCATCATAAGTGAAGTTAAACGAACCGTTGTTCGGATTCGGATAAATATGCACACCATGCGAAAGTTCATTATCAATTAAACGAGCTGCGTAATTGGTGTTTTCTTCTGAAGTTGGTGCTGATGTAACATCACCGGCTATACGACAATTTACAGAAGTGGTAATTGCGCTACCGCTAATACGCGAGCAGCCATTCGTTACATTTTTAGTGACTACTTTATAAGTACCTGGTTGTTTTACTACTAATGAGTAATTGGTAGCATTTTCCATTGAAACGTTGGTACGATACCATTGCACGCTGTAATTACTACCAAGGTTTGTGCAGTTTAGTGTTAAGCTATCACCTAAACAAAAAGAAGTTGCTCCACTTGCAGTAACAGTAGCCGAGGCATTTGTTTTTGAAGTGACAGTAATAGCATTGCTCGTTAAGGCAGTACCGTTACATGTTGCTACGCAAGTATAAGATCCTGTTGCGGTTGCTTTGTATGTACGAGAAGTTCCGTTAGAAGTAATGTTCACTCCATTCTTTTTCCATTGGTAAGTACCACCCACTACATCGCTTGTTAAATTAACATAGTTACCAGCGCAAAAAGTCGTTGGGCCGTCAGGAGTGATGGCGCCACTTCCTGTGCATGATTGTGCATTGTATAAAGCTGTAATTTCTTGTTGTGTGAGGGCGCGGTTCCAAAAACCAATATCATCAATTAAGGCATCAGCATCATTCCAGCAGCCGTTTGCTTGGTCACTAACACCAACTGAAACGCCTGAATTTCCAGCAATGTTAATTGGTATTGTTGTTTGCGTATTTGCTACCAAATTGCTATTCAAAAATAATTTCAGGTTTGAACCATCATATGTAAAAGAAATCATTTGCCATGAATTTAAATTTAATGGTTGATTATAAGTTGATACTGCATATGCTTGGTTGTTATTACTAGCTGCTTGAAATATATAAACACGAATCAAATTAGCATTATATTGTATAACCCAAGTTTGTCCATTAGGGTTTGAATATCCATACTGAAATCTAGCAATGCAAATAGAATTAGGATTATTAGCATCGCCAGGATAAAAATACTGCCTTGGGTTTATCCAACAATTTACTGAAATGTTTGTGCAATTAAATGTAGAATTATATGGAAAATAAACTTCTTTATTACGTCCACCCCAAGTTTTACCAATATAATTGAAATCATAGCAGGAATTATTATTGCCCATTCTGTCAATTGAATTTATGGCAGAATAGACAGTCCCATTATTCCCATTTCCACTCTCATCATTTGCATTTCCATTAAACGGCCACCATCCTACGAGTCCGTTAGTAGGCACATACGAAGGCACTTGCGCAAAGGCGCTGCTTGCAGCAAGTAGTAGTGCTGCGATTAAATTTAATTTTTTCATAATTTGTTTTTTGTGCCAATTTATCCCGCTTGGCATGTCTATAAAAAATTAGCGTGGGACAATTACCAAACTTGTCATTGAGGAGGTCGAAGTCCCGTGAAACGAAGTAAAGTAAAGCCCACGCCTATGCGTGAGCGTCCTACTATAACCTCCCGTTTCACTTGAATTTTTCGACCTTTCAATAACTGGGTTTAGCAAACGCTAATTATGATATGTAAATTTTTCTAATCGATAGAATTTTAATTTGAGTTTCAAATGTACGACAATGAATTATTTCTCACAAGCATTATTTGTGGCAATGGCTAACGAGATATGAGTTGTACATCGTACTTCGACGTCCTTAATAACCTTTTCCATCAACGAAGTGAGGTATTATTCAGCATTTATCTCAGACCTCTCTAAATCCCTCCATCGCGAGGCTTCGCGAGAGGGACTGGTATAAATCGCTCCTCTACTAGCAAGGCATCGATAGGAGAGGTCCAAAATTCAAATGTAACGGACCGACCTTTCCAAATAACGTTCACAGTTTTAATAATTAACCCCAATATTTGATATTTAATAGTTGCACTTTAGGGAAACTTTACTATCTTTGTATTGTGGGTAAAAATCAGAAATATAGAACGGTTGTATTCTACAAGGACTACTTTCAAGATTTCTTCAGCAAACAGCGTGAAAAAGTAAAAGCAAAAATTATTTGGACAATTGAGTTAGTAGAAGAATTACAAAGAGTTCCTGAAACTTATCTAAAACACATTGAAAACACAGATGGATTATATGAGATTCGTGTTCAATCGGGAAGTGATATTTTTAGGATATTCTGTTTTTTTGATGACGGGAAATTAGTTGTAATAACAAATGGCTTTCAAAAGAAATCTCAAAAAACTCCAAAAAAAGAAATTGAAACAGCACTAAAAATAAAAGCAGAATATGAAAACGAAAAATAAAAACATAACTACGCTCGAAGATTTCAAAGAAAAAAATTACGGTAAGCGAGGAACAAAAAAACGAGACGAGCTAGAAGCGGGGTTTGATACATTTAAAATTGGTGCACTGATTCACGACACTCGAATAGAATTGGGTATGACACAAGAACAACTTGCTGAAAAAGTTGGAACTACTAAATCCTATATTTCTAAAATAGAGAACAACTTAAAAGAAGCTCGGATCTCAACCCTTCAAAAAATTATTGAACTTGGTTTTGGTGGCCAATTAGAATTAAACATTAAAATCTAAAAGGGTATTGTTGAATCAGACTAATATCTTATTGTCCTTTGTTAATCAAATCAACCCATTATGTAGCAGAATTCTTATAGTGAGCTTCATCATTTCTTTTTCAATCCCGTCCCGATTCATCGGGATCGGGACGCAAATTAACCAAGCACTACCGTAAATTTTAATGTAGCGCCTAATGCATCGAACACCTTTAAAATTGTTTCAATGCGTGCATTCTTAATACTGTTTTCAATTTTTGAAATTTGCGCTTTCTGAACACCAACCAATAATCCCAATTCTTCTTGCGTTAAGTTACGTTCTTGACGAGCTTTTCTAATGGCATCACCCAATAAATCCACTCTAAGTTCATTTTCAAATGCATCTCTTTTCTTAGTTCCTTTTTTTCCAATGTGCTTATCAATCATTGTGTCGATTGATACGGTCTTGAATTTATTTGCCATAATTATTTTGTTTTGCTTTATGTAAAAAATAGTCCCTTCTTATTTCTTCTGCTTTTTATCAGGAAGAATGTTTTCAATCAAATGGCGGTCGCTGAGGGTCTCGAAGCGCCATGTGTGGCAATAACTAATGTTTCTATTCCACCAATTCTATCCCAGAAAGCAAACAGTCGAAAGACCTTTCCGTTGTAAATTGTGCGAAATTCCCAAATAAACTCATTGAGTTTTTTGAATAGTTCATTGTCGTTGACAAATTGTGATTTCTTGACATTGTAATAAATTTTCTCTCGTGATTTAGAATCAAGTTTCTCTAAAAAATCAACTGCTTCAGGCAATAATTCAATCTCCAAATTCGGTTTCATTATCAATATTTACAAATTTATAGGTTTCCTTTTAGGGAAACAAGTTTTTTATATAAAAAAAAGAAATGAATGATTAAGCAATTCATTGAGGGCAAAAGTATAATGACCCAAAGCCATTTTCCAAGGATTAAACGTTTACTGTCGTTTAAGTTTTTTTAATCGGAAAAGAAGATAATGAAGAAATTTGCTAATTAGATAATATGCTCGCGAGGCTTCGCGATGAGTTTGATGCATCCCGAAGCAAATCAACCCACGATGAAGTAGAACTCTATGATCGTCCTTCATCATTTCATCTTCAAATTAACTCATCTTCAAATTTTCAAATTAACTTAAGATTTCCATCAACACCTCATGCGATTTAATCTTGCCACCGTGTGTGTGATGTAGTTCGTAGTAGGTGATGAGTCCTTCGAGAATTTTTTTGCGGTCTGTTACTGTGATGGGAAATTCTTTTATTTCATCTAAGGAAAGCGCAGTTAACTCTGAAAATAATTTGCTTAAAGCAGGTTCTAAAAAGTAAGGATGATTCGGACGAGATTCTTGAAAAACGCCTTCTTGTAAATCGAACCAAGCGGTTTGATTGCTGTATTTTCCATGCGGATAAAATCCTAAGTATCGCGTAAGCTGAATTAAAAAGCAATAATGAAAACGACTTACTGATTCATCAAGAATATCTAATATTTGTATGCTGTTATCAATGAAAGAAAATAATTCCGGATTGATTTCTTCTTCTTTAATGGATTTATAAATGACCTCACTTAAAAAGAAAGCCATTGTTGTTTTGATAATATCGTAAGGAATATTTTTAAAAGCAGGAGCAGCATTTACCTCTGATGCGCGATGTAAACCGCCAGGCTTTTTATAGAAAGCCACAATTTCAATTAACGATAATGGTTGAAAGATAGCAGGCGTATGCTTCGATTTATTTTTGCGAACGCCATTCACTAAAAACGATTGTAACCCGAATTGTTCTGTATATGCTTTAACAATTAAACTTGCTTCGGCATATTCAATCGTGTTTAATACAACTGCTCTCGTTTTTTGAAGCATCTTACATTAAATCTTGCCCAATATCTTTACGATAATACGCGTAATCGAAATTGATTTGATGCGCTGTGCGATACGATTTATCCAAAGCACCTTGCATGGTTTCATCTAAAGATGTTACAGCAAATACTCGTCCTCCGTTCGTTACTACCTGACCGTTAGTCAACGATGTTCCAGAATGGAAAACGATGCTTTCGGTTGGTTTGTCTAATCCTTTTACTTCAAATCCTTTTTCGTAATTACCCGGATATCCTCCTGAAACCATTACTACTGTTGTTGCAAATCGTGGGTCTACTTTAAAATCAATTGTGGATAATGTTTGATTTCCTGTAGCTACCATTAGGTCTACAAAATCATTTTGAATACGAGGTAATACAGCTTCTGTTTCCGGATCGCCCATTCGGCAATTATATTCAATCACGAATGGTTCACCATCTACATTCATCAAGCCGATAAAAATAAATCCTTTGTAATCGATATTGTCTTTTGTTAAACCTGCAATGGTTGGCTTAACAATATTGTTCTCTACTTTTTCTATGAACGCAGCATCGGCAAACGGAACCGGTGATACTGCACCCATACCGCCTGTGTTCAATCCTGTATCGCCTTCGCCAATGCGTTTGTAATCTTTTGCTGATGGAAGTAGTTTATAATTTTTACCATCGGTTAAAACGAATACAGAAAGTTCAATGCCTTTCAAAAATTCTTCAATCACCACTTTCTCTCCTGCCTTACCAAATTTTCCATCGCCTAACATCGATTTCAATTCTTGTTTCGCTTCGTCGATATCATCAATTATCAAAACACCTTTCCCTGCTGCAAGTCCGTCTGCTTTTAAAACGTACGGCGGTTTTAATGTTTCTAAAAACTGATAACCTTCTTCTAATTTCGAATAGGTGAAACTATGATATGCCGCAGTAGGAACACCATGGCGTTGCATAAACTCCTTACTGAAATCTTTACTGCCTTCTAGCTGCGCACCTAATTTTGATGGACCAATAACAGGAATGTTTTTCAGTTGATCATCCGCAAGAAAAAAATCAACGATGCCATTTACTAATGGATCTTCTGGTCCAACAACAACTAAATTTATCTGCTCTGATAAAACGATGTTTTTTATTCCTTCGAAATCATTTACACCTACGGATAAGTTTGTTCCGCAAGCAGCGGTTCCTGCATTACCGGGCGTGATAAATAATTGTGTGCAATTCGGACTGGCATTTAATGACCGTGCAAATGCATGTTCACGTCCGCCAGATCCAAGTAATAAAATTCGCATAATAATGGTTGAGTTGAAGGTGTAAAATAACAGCAACGAAATTAATTATTCGAAGTCATACTTTCGATAATAGTTGCTTGAAATTATTCAACAACAAAACGACTTACAGATAATTCCGAATGCGTTCTTGTATGAAGGAAATAAACTCCTGCTTTCACATTGGTTAAAGGAATAGTTAATTCATCTGTGAAATTCACCATGCCTTTATCGATTAATTGTCCGTTGATGTTGTACAACAAATATTCTTCAATTGGTTCTCCTTCTGATTTGACAGTGATGTAATTGCTCGCAGGATTAGGATAGACTTGAATAGTAGAATTATTACTGATAGCTTCTAGTCCTGTGCTCGTGCATGTCCCTGGCAGATTAAGATCTAACCAAAATAGTCGAGTAGAAATCCAGTTTTTCAATTTAGTAATTTCTCCTGCGTAAGTTGTTGGAATAGGAGAAGGGTTGGGCCACACATACGTTCCTAAGATGGGCCATTGTTGAAAATTACGATCCTGACTTTCCTGTAAATACAATGCTACTGAATCGATGTAGTTATTAATATAAGCATTACTGAAAATAGTACTTCGCAATTGTGTATAGCGACATTTCACTTTGTTTCTGTAAATGGGATCGTTTAATAAGCGTGCCCACCAGAAAGGGACTTGAAATCCAGATGTAGAACAATTGTAAGTATAACTCCATCCTGTTTGAAATTGTCCGCCGCAATAATCCGCGTTACCATATGCAATATCATAATCCCAAACTGGACCAGCACATAAACGATTTCCTTTCGTAATTTTTTCTTTGTGTAAGTACGAACTAATGCGATAACCATCTACATTTTTTGATAATTCATTGATTAGAAAGAAATCGATGAAGCTTGAATCGTTAATATATTTATAATATCCGTTGATAGGATCAGTAAACTGAGGGCCGTGTAGAGCTTGTTCAAAGCTATCAACGAATGCTTGAATGTACGTAGCTTGTTGTGTTGTAATTTCTACTTCATCTGGATAGTCATAAAGAATAAATGGTATATCACCATTATTGACAGGCGGGAAAGCAGAATTAAATCCGCCGTTTCCGCCACTACCGGTTGCTTTATCTACTTTTAGGATATACCCACCCGTTATATCAACAGCACTAGTATCTAAAGGAGTAAGATTAGAAATATTAACTCGGTTATTGTCGCGTTTAATTTTTTCCATAAAAACATAAACTCCCGAATACACACTATTGATAAACACTTCAACATATTTAGTTCGTGATGCGTAGCGCCCCATCTGATTAAAAAGGTGATACGATGTTACATTTCTTAAGAACGATTTATCAGTATAATTCGCGTTTAATATCCAATCGCTTTCAGGTGGAAATCCTAATAGAGGGAAGTTGATTTCTACTCCTGCTGAATCCCAAGTTTCAAAGCCAAATGATTTTTTCGGAAATTGTTGTGAAGATGATCCTCGCACTTCAATGCCGATATTGCCATCATAAGTATAAACAGTATCGGTGATATAATTTCGTATACCCAAGCCGTTATCAATGATTTGCATATTGGCCATTACTTTTGGTTCATCCACAATAGAATTTCCCATCGTATTAATTTTTACGATTGGTAAATTGCTCGATGTAAATGGGAAGGGCTGTCCTGTATTCGGACCAAAAGTAATTGACCAGCTATTTAAAACTCCTGCATCTTGCGGGTACGTATCGATTATATAAAGTTGCCAAAGTCCGTTAGGGTTTAATCCGTTATTTACCACGTAAAGCGGACTTTCAGGTCGATAAGTGCCTAGAAAAGGAGCATTCCCTGTTGCGATTAAGTTGGCAGATAAATCAGATAAACAAGTATTGTTATAGTTCTGTCCACCGCCACCATTGCCTGTTGTGAGTTCTATGTAAGTATTATCTGGAGCAATCAAGAAAATATTTAAATCGCCTACATAACCATGAGTTATGTTCAAACAAACAGATTCAATTCCGAAATTATTTCCTAATGATGTTTGGGGTACACCCGTAACCGTTAGAGGAAAAAAGATAGGTGTTTGATTATCAGGAATTGGTCCACCACCGCCAATAAATGTTTGCGCGAAGGAGGTTTGAAATATTAAACACAGAATGAATGGGAGTACGTATTTTTTCATCGGGTAACTGGCAAAGGATAAAAATACAAAAAAAGCACTGTGCTAAGTAGGATTCAATCAAGCGCTGCTGATGTTGGAAGTTTTTTTACAATCAATGCAGCAAGATTTTACCTCTCCTAGCCTCTCCGAAGGAGAGGAACGATTTAAAGTCCCTCCTTTGGAGGGATATAGGGAGGTCTCTGCCTATTTATTAATCCAATTTCAATACTGCAAGAAAGGCTTGCTGCGGAATCTCTACACTACCCACCTGGCGCATACGTTTCTTTCCTTCTTTTTGCTTCTCTAATAATTTACGTTTACGCGAGATATCGCCTCCATAACATTTTGCAGTTACATCTTTACGTAATGCTTTAATTGTTTCACGGGCTATAATCTTCGCTCCAATAGCTGCCTGAATAGCAATCTCAAATTGCTGACGCGTAATAAGCTCTTTTAATTTTTCGCAAATCTTTTTACCAAAGTTGAATGCGTTATCACGGTGAATCAACGCTGATAAAGCATCTACTGGTTCTCCGTTTAATTTGATATCGATACGTACTAAATCACTCGACTGATAACCGATTTGATGATAATCGAAGGATGCATATCCTTTTGAAATCGATTTTAACTTATCATAAAAGTCAAATACAATTTCTGCCATAGGCATTTCAAATATCAACTCTACGCGATCAGTAGTTAAGTAACTCTGATTTTTAATAATGCCTCGTTTATTAATACAAAGCGACATGATTGGTCCGATGAACTCCGACTTAGTAATGATGGTTGCTTTGATATATGGTTCTTCAATACGATCCATTCTGCTTGGATCAGGGAAGTCGCTTGGGTTGTTTACTACGTAATCAGTTCCATTAGAAAGATAAGCATGATACGATACGTTGGGAACCGTAGTAATTACCGTCATGTTGAACTCACGCTCCAAACGCTCCTGGATAATCTCCATGTGCAACATGCCTAAGAATCCGCAACGGAATCCAAAGCCTAAGGCTGCTGATGATTCAGGTTCGAAAACTAACGAAGCATCATTCAACTGAAGCTTTTCAATACTTGCACGAAGTTCTTCGTAATCTTCGGTATCAACAGGATAAATTCCGGCAAATACCATTGGCTTCACATCTTCAAAACCAGCAACTGCATCTAAACAAGGATTGCTAACAGTTGTAATCGTATCACCCACTTTTACTTCTTTCGCATCTTTGATTCCTGATATGATATAACCTACATCACCTGTTTTAACAACATCGCGAGGCGATTTATCCAACTTTAAAATACCAATTTCGTCGGCCTTATATTCACTCTTCGTAGCTACGAACTTTACAAGGTCGTTTTTACGGATTTCTCCATCAATTACCTTAAAATAAGCAATAATACCTCGGAAACTATTGAAAACTGAATCGAAGATTAAGGCTTTTAAAGGAGCATTCGGATTTCCTTTCGGGGCAGGAACGCGTTCAATAATAGCCTTTAAAATATCGAGTACGCCCATTCCTGTTTTACCAGAAGCTGGAATAATTTCGTCACGGTCGCAACCTAATAAATCTACAATCTGATCTTTAACTACTTCGGGCTCTGCACTTGGCAAATCGATTTTATTCATGACCGGAATGATGGTTAAATCATTCTCAAGGGCCAGGTATAAGTTAGAAATTGTTTGCGCTTGAATTCCCTGAGCAGCATCTACAATTAATAAAGCTCCTTCGCAGGCAGCGATAGAACGAGATACTTCGTAGGAAAAGTCTACGTGACCGGGAGTATCAATCAGATTTAAAATGTACTTTTTACCATCGAGCTCATAGTTCATTTGAATCGCGTGACTCTTAATTGTAATTCCGCGTTCGCGCTCAAGGTCCATATCGTCAAGCACTTGCGCTTGCAAATCTTTTTTAGAAACCGTTTGTGTGTATTCTAACAGACGGTCGGCTAATGTCGACTTACCGTGGTCGATATGGGCAATAATGCAGAAATTACGAATGTTTTCCATGGAGCTGCAAAGGTAGGAGTTTAAGACTGAATAATCTAATATCATTTATTAAGTAATGGTAATACGATGATAGCACGTGCAGCAATTGCAATTAGAATATAATAATCCATTAAATTTTTTAATTCATGCAGAAAACCAAACACGTTATTTGGTGTTAATGAAATACGCATCTATCTTTGCCAAATGAACCAAGAAGCACAAGCATCCGAAGTTGTAAAAAAGCCGAACTGGAAAACCCGTTTAAAACAAATTGGTTGGATAGGCTTCTTCTTTTTCTTGATTAAAGGCTTAGTGTGGTTGGGCTTGGCGGCCTGGTTTTTTAAAGACTAATAAAATTAACTTCCTGATTTCTAGTATTTAATAAAAAATGTGATGGGGCATGCAACCATTCCATTTAAAATTGCATCTATGTCTTTACAACAGCCCTTAACAATGACCGATGAGCAAATCGCTTCAGGATGTAAAGCGTCAGACGCGTTAGCTCAGAAAGCATTGTATGATAAGTTTTCGAGGAAGATGTTTGGGGTGTGTTTGCGATATGCGAAGGGAAGGGAAGAAGCAGAAGATTTTTTGCAGGATGGGATGGTAAGTATATTTCAGCGCATTAGTTCTTTTAATCAGGAAGGTTCCCTAGAAGGTTGGGTGAGAAGAGTGGTAGTGAATACTTGTTTAGAGCATCTGCGTAAGCAAAAGCTTCAATGGGTAAACATTGAAGAAGTAGAAGAAAGTGCAGATGAAGGATTTACGATGGAAAAAATCAATGTAAAAGATCTGCTCGAAGTGATTAACGCCTTACCAACAGGATTTAAAGCAGTTTTCAACTTGTATGCAATTGAAGGGTATACACATAAAGAAATAGCAAAGCTGTTATCCATTACTGAAGGAACGAGTAAATCGCAATATGCTAGAGCAAAGGCGGTGCTGATTAAAAGAATAGAAGAAAAAACAATTATTACCGGATCATCGGTTAACGAATAAAAAAGGAACATGAAAAATTTTGAAGACCAATTAAAAGATGCGTTCGATGGCTATGAGCCAGAGGCGCCGTCTTCTGTTTGGAAACATGTTCAGCAGTCGATAAAAAGTCCTGCGGCACCTGCTGCGGCTACTAAAGTAATCTTTGCTAAATTGGGTTGGATAGCCGCAGCCGTTATTACTACTGGAATAGCAGTTACGTTGTTAGTGGTGAAGCCTTGGGCTAGTAAAAATAATACAAGTTTAATTCCTACTGTCCCTGTAAAATCAGAGGTTAATACATCGATTGAGACTACAGAAACACCATCAAACGATAAGTTAGAAAACACAGCTGTTACACCTTCAGTAACCCCTGATGGTTATAACCCTTCATCCGAAGATAAAATCACAGAAAATAGCACAGCATCTGAAAAATCAGCGCAAAATAATACGACAACAACAGTAAATCCGGATGCATCAGTAATCAATTCAAATCAGAATGCATCAACTTCAAATAAAGTAGTTAGCAATTCTGTTGTACCTAAAACGAATACAACTGCAACAACTAACAACAATTCTTCAAAAGCTATTTCAATTCAAAATCAGGAAATAGCGAATTTATTTTCTAATACTAAAACGGGATTTGCTCCATTGAATGTAACATTTGTTGTTAATACAGGAGCTAGTACAGATATCGATTTTGGAGATGGCTCAACGGCTTTCAAGACCTCTTCGACCACTCATAAGTTCACAAAGCCAGGTGTTTACGAAGTAAAATGCTTGCTAAATAATGTCGAAAATATCATCAAAATTACTGTCTTAAATGACTTAGGTTCAGCATTTAGTCCCAATGGTGATGGCATTAACGACAACTTTGTTTTTGGCGGTGATGATATCCGTGATTTAACTGTAAACATTTATGATAGAAGTGGGAAACGAGTATATACTGGAAATACTAACAATTGCTTGTGGGATGGCTCCTTGTATGATGGCCAAAAAGCAGAAACAGGAACCTATTTTTATGATATATTTGCCACCACCATTGAAGGGGAGAATTTCAAGCAGAAAGGATCAATCAATTTATTCAGATAATAACAAACTAACTATAACTTAACTAACAGACAAAAAATGAAAAAACTGTTAAACTTACTTATGCTGGCAGTGATTACGATGGTAATTACTCCACAGGTATCTAAGGCTTCTCACATTGCTGGGGGTGACCTTATTTACATTTACACAGGTACGCCAAATCAGTACTTGATGCGCTTAACTTTATATCGTGACTGTGCTGGTATTACGATGCCAACTACAAACGATATTTGTTATTTTTCAGCGACAACTAACCAACAAGGTAATGCTACTTTAACATTAGTTGGTAATCCAACGGTGGTACCTCAATCGCCATGTATTTCTTTCCCGGCTAATAACTGTCCGGGTGGACAAGGAGACGTTGAGCAGTACATTTACGAAGGTATAGTTGATTTGCCAAGTGCTGCTTCTGATTGGAAGTTTTCTTGGAGTACATGCTGCCGTAATGCTGCAATTACAACTTTAACTGGTGCAGGCGGACAAGGAATTTTCTTAGATGCTTATTTGGATAACCTATATGCTCCAACTAATTCATCACCTCAGTTTACAACCCTTTCTTATTCTCGTTTTTGTGTAGGAAATACGTTCTATTATGATCAAGGTGCTGTCGATCCTGATGGCGATTCATTGGTATTCTCATTAGTAGATCCATTAGATGAGCCATTTTTTGGATGTCCAAGTAATGAAGCCCCAGTTGATTTTGTGAACCCTCCGTATTCAGCAACAAATCCTTTTTCATCTGCTATTCCTATCACAATTAACTCGACAAATGGTATCGTTAACTTCCTTCCTAATTTAGTGCAGGTAGGTGTAATGGCGGTATTGGTTCAAGAATATCGTAATGGATTTTTAATTGGTTCTGTTCGTCGTGATATTCAGATTAACATCATCTCTCAGTGTAATCCAATTTTACCTTCGTTCAACGATTCAATTTTAACAGCTAC